>NZ_JYMU01000040.1:0-8711 GCF_000938235.1 Bradyrhizobium sp. LTSPM299 | reverse complement strand
AGGTCAAAAATGAAAGAGGCCGCCAACTGAGGCGACCTCCAATTCGCGAGCAACTCAGAAAGGCGGCTGCCCCGGTCCCGACCCCGGACCAAACGGGCCGCGCTGATTGCCTGGGCCCTGCAAGCCGCCAAAGATCAGGCCGCCGACCCACAGGACGGCGTCTTTGATGGCGCCGCCGATGGCACGGAATGCGTCACCGAGCCAGTTGCCGCCGACGACCATTTCAAGTTCCGAATCATTCAGTTCGATGATTTCCGATTTGGCATGTTCCAAGTTCAGCATTGTGATCGCTCCTATCCAGGTTATGTATGCGAAGATGTTGAAACGTGTGGTTCTCAGCGGTGAAAAATGCCACCAGGCAGCCATGGGTTCGGCCCGGCAGGCTGATGGGTGGTGATCTTTCCATCAACAATCCAAGGGCCGATGCAACCTCCATCATTGATGAAGCCACCGAACACGGCGTCCAACTCACGGTCGTCCAGCTCTTTACGCTCTCGATTGCTGCGCTCAGTCATTTGGGTCTCCCGCTGTCGAGGAAGGGATTATTCCCTCCCATCTGGTGTCGCAGGAATATCGCGGCCGGTTTGTTTAGACTGTGATGCGAGTCACAGGAGCGCATCGAGTGGGACGCAGGGCGAGTTTGGGTCGCGGCCGGCGCCTCGGATAGGCGTCACCTCTCTAGGATATACCGGAAGCGTTGTGGGTGCAGGTTTTGACCCGAAGCAGCCGAGCGGTTGCGCACTAGGGATTGTCCTTGGCGGCATCAATTTTGGCCCGGGCAGACGCCTCAAAGCCGGGAGAGAATGGAACTTAAAACCCCGGTCGTCGCGTCGATAACCTGCACGGCTTGCTGAGACTTCGCCAACGCCAGAGCTGACCTCGCGCATTGATCGGGAAGTTGCGCAATCTTCTTGCGCTGGCTGGTCAGAATATTGGTCGACTGCTCGACGGCAAATTTCACCACATCGCGGGTCGGGTCATTCTCACCGACATTAGTCAGTTCCTTCTCGATTGTAATCAGATATTCGAAACTGGACAGCTCTTGGGAAATCTCGGCCAGATTTTGAATCGTGGACTTGACGCAAACTACTTCGACAGCGGGTATGTCGGTCCGCTTCGAGGTCTGGACGAGGTCCGCCATCAAGCCGGCAAACATCGGCCTGAGATCTTCGACCCTCTTCAAGTCAGCGGGGCTCAGGACTCCAGCAATGCTTATTTTCGTCGCGACCAGCAATCCAAGGCATTGCCACGCTAGCCGAGTGGCGACCACACGGGCGGTTGCGGTAAGTGTGACGCTATCCGCTTGCCATCTCATCTGAGGCGCTCGATATCGCTTCCGCGACAAATTCATCAAATTCTCCGTGTGAGCTTAGCGCCGCACAACAGATCGCTCAATCGTATTTTCGGCAAGGGCCGCGCGCGGCTGGCCGGCAAGGCTCGTCGCGACCCGTTGTGCAGAAAACGGCTCCTATGTATCATTGGAGCATACTCCGGGCGTTTGACGCTGATTTTGACGAACGACAAGCGGTTGCGCCGAGTTAATTGCGGGGAGATTGAGGCGTGAATGATGGCCCCGAACGTATTTTCCGCGCCAGCGCGTTGCAACGCGCGGCGTCGCCCGACGAGCTCGACCATCTCGTCTCTATCACCAAGCCGGCCGACTGGATCCTGGCTGCAGTCGTGACGGTCGCACTGGTTGCGGCGATCGTCTGGGGCATCTACGGCCGGATTCCGTCGCGCGTATCGGGACAGGGAATTCTGGTCGGCAGCGGCCGCGTCGTCGATGCAGTTTCTGCCGCGGAAGGACGGCTCGCTTCGCTCAGCATTTCCGTTGGCGACCATGTCGAACACGGGCAGTTGATTGCCCAGATATCGCAGACCGACATCGAGCAGAAGTACGCAAACGCGGTGGAGACCTACAAGGAGCGCCAGCGGGAGCATGACGACATGGCCGCGAAGGTCAGGTCGGAACTCGCGGTCAAGGCCTCCAATTTCGAAAAGCTCGAGATCGCCTTCAACAAGGTTATCGAGGCGACCGGACAGCGCGTTCAGTCGCTGGACGTCGACGTGAAGAATCTCGAGCAGCTCATGGCCAAAGGGCTGACCACGCGGAAGACGCTGGAGGATCGCCGTCTTGAGTTGACCGAGGCGCAGCAGCGCCGGATTGACTCGCAAAACGAGATCCTCAAGCTGCACGCACAGAAATCCGATCTCGAAACCCAGCGCGAGCATGAATTGCAGCAGGCCGAGTTCGCGGTCAATAATGCGCGCCGTGAGATGCAGGCGCTCGCCGGAACCTTGGGGCGCAATTCGCAGGTTCTCAGTCCGATCACGGGGCGCGTGCTCGAAATCAAGATATCGACTGGTTCGGTGCTCGCCGTCGGCACGCCGGTCGTCCTGATTGAAGATGAGGGCTCGAAGCTCGAGGCGGTGGTCTATATCCCCGCCGAGCAGGGCAAGAGCGTCAAGCCGGGCTCCCAGGTGCGCATCGCGCCCAGCACGGTCAAGCGCGAGGAGTTCGGCACGATGATCGGGACCGTCTCGAGCGTGTCGGAGTTTCCTGTGACTCCGCAGGGCATGACCGCGGTGCTCCACAACGACCAGTTGGTTAAGGTGTTCTCCCACGACGGCGCGCCCTATGCTGTCGCCGTATCCCTGGAGCGGGACGACACGACGACGAGCGGCTATCGATGGGCCGTTGGCAAGGGACCGCAGGTTCACCTGACCAGTGGCACGCTCGCCCAGGCCGAAATCACCACCCGAAACCGGCGCCCGCTGGATCTCGTTGTTCCTTTCCTCAGGAAGCTGACCGGGATCGATGGATAGTCCTGCTCAGCCAACTCCGGGAGTCAAGAAAACGCCGACCGTCCTGCAGATGGAGGCGGCGGAATGCGGCGCGGCTTGTCTTGCCATGGTGCTGGCGCATCATGGCCGGTGGGTGCCGCTCGAGCAGTTGCGCGTCGAATGCGGCGTGTCACGCGACGGTAGCAAGGCGAGCAACGTCGTCAGGGCCGCACGGCGCTTTGGCCTATCTGCCAAGGGATTTCGGCAGGAGATCGCGACACTTCGCACAACGCCGACGCCTTGCATCATTCACTGGAACTTTAATCACTTTGTCGTTCTCGACGGGATTGATGGCAAGTTCGCCTACATCAACGACCCCGCCTTTGGGCGAAGGCGAATTGGCCTCGATGAGCTCGACAGGAGTTTTACCGGTGTCGTGCTCACCATGGAGCCCGCGGCCGGGTTCGTTGCGCAAGGAAGCAAGCCCGGCGGACTGCGCCTGTTGGTCCGTGAGTTGCGCGGCTCGAAATCTGCCATCGGACTTCTTGTCCTGCTCAGCTTCGTCATGGTTATTCCGGGCCTTGTCGCCGCGAGCTTCTCGAAGATCTTCATCGACGACGTCTTGATCCAGCATTTGGACGGTTGGTTGCGTCCCCTTCTGGTCGGCATGGCCATCACCGCACTGATCCGTACGGTTCTGACGCTGCTCCAGCAATCCCTGCTGCTGAGGCTGCAGACGAAGCTATCGGTTGTGATGATCAGCCGGTTTCTCTGGCGGGTGATGGCATTGCCGATGGAGTTCTTCACGCAACGCCACGCCGGAGACATCGCGACGCGCGTCCTGGCCAACGAGCAGATCGCGCGGCTGCTTGCGGGCGGAATTGCGGCGAACGTGCTCAATCTTACCTCGGTCGTGTTCTTTGCATTCGCGATGGCAGTCTATGATCTCGGGCTTGCCGCGATTTGTATCGCGTTGTCGCTGCTCAACGTTTTGTTCTTGCGGCTTTCGCACCGGCGCCGCGAGGACCTTAGTCGCGGGCTCTCACAAGAGCGCGGAAAGTCGCTGGGGGCGGTGGTCAGCATCGTCAGGACGATCGAGACAATCAAGGCAAGCGGCCTGGAGGACGAGGCGTTCGGACAATGGTCCGGTGTTCAGGCCAAGCTTCTCAACGCAGAGCGCGAACTCGCCTCGTCGTCGATCATGCTCGACATGATCCCGACCCTGATCTCCGGACTGACCATGACGGCGATCCTCATCCTTGGAGGTTTGCGGGTGATTGAAGGGTCGCTGACGCTCGGCAGCCTCGTCGCCTTCCAGTCGCTGATGGCAAGCTTCTCGGAGCCTGTTGCAACGCTGGTCAATCAGGCCAGCGGCTTTCAATTGATCCGGGGCGCGCTTGACCGCCTCGAAGACGTCTACAACTATCCGCTCGGCGACAAGCCGAAGGATGGCAGATCCGAAAGGCATTTCCCCGCCAAGCTCGCCGGACGCGTCGAACTGAGGAACGTGCAGTTCGGCTATTCGCTGCTCGAGCCTCCCCTGATCTCCGACCTTTCGATTGCCGTCAGTCCGGGATCGCGCGTGGCGCTGGTCGGCGCATCCGGAAGCGGTAAATCGACGCTGGGCCGCCTGATTTGCGGCCTCAACAAGCCGTGGGCCGGAGAGATCCTGATCGACGGGGCCCCGCTTGGGGACGTTCCGCCCGAGATCCTCGCTAACTCCATCGCCTATGTGGACCAGGATATTTTCCTATTCGAGGGCACGGTCCGCGACAATCTCACGCTTTGGGACCGGACGACGCCGGACATCGATCTGACGAGGGCGCTGAAAGACGGGCAGATCCAGGACGAGATCGCCATCAGGACCGGCAGCTACGATACTTACGTCAGCGAGGGTGGAACCAATTTCAGCGGAGGGCAGCGTCAGCGCATCGAGATCGCGCGTGCTCTCGTCGGCCGCCCCTCCGTCATCGTTCTCGATGAAGCCACGGCTGCGCTCGATCCGGTCACGGAGAAGGCGATCGACGATAATCTGCGCCGATCCGGCTGCAGCTGCATTATCATCGCGCATCGTCTGAGCACGATCAGGGATTGCGACGAGATCGTCGTGTTGCGGCAGGGCAAGGTCGTCGAGCGCGGGACGCACGAGAGCCTGCTGGCCCTCGACGGCGAATATGCAAGGCTGGTGTCCCAGGAATGACCCACTCGGCTGAAAACATCGTGTCCGGCGCGAGCCTCGTCTCGGCGGAACTGTCGATCGACATGACGCTCGATGGCCGCAGGCCCATCCGGCTCGATCACCACGGCCATGTGTTGGAGGTTGTCGCCGGTCATCTCGACATCTTCGCTGTCGATGTCCACGATGACGAATACGGGAGCAGACACCATCTGATTCGGATCGAGAGCGGCGATGTCGTCCCCGATCTCCCGGCGCTCGAGGTGTCGGCAGGAGGCAGCGTGAGCTTCATCGCGGTCGGCACCGACAGCACGCGCATGTCTGCGCGTTCCAGGTCTGATCTGACATCGGCAGCTCAGGCCACGCGCTGGATCGAACAGCTGGCGCGCTTCGTCGCTGGACCTGCGCCGCTGTGGCAGATGGCCGAGTTGCCGGAGGGCGAAGCCCAACTGTCCCCGAACGAATGCGGCCGGGGACCGATGCGCGGGCTGCTCTGGCTAACGGTGGAGCGCGGCGACCTCAGGCTGATGGGCGTTGCCGTTTCTTGCGCCGCTGGAAGCCAGCCGCTGCCGCTCACCTCGGGCTTGTGGGTCGAGGCGGGCGAGGAAGGGTGTCGCGTGGTCGCAGCCGGCGTGGCGCCGGCCTCGATCTGGCCGGCAATCGATCAGTTCCACCAGATATTCGTCGCCTGCGTCCAGCGCATTTTGGTTCATGAGAGGCTGAGCGAGAGCGACCGTCTGGTGAGCCGGAACGCTCTCGCGGCGTCGCAGTCCATGGAAGCCTTCGATCGCCTGTCCGGCATCATCGTGCGGCGTTTCAATCATGATGCGGTCGATGCATCATATTCCGACCGGCTGGCCGGAGCCTGTCAACTTGTCGGAAGCGCGATGCGCACGCCAATTGCGATCACCAGCCGGGTCGATGGCAGCCGGCAGGAATTCGCTGACGTGACGCAAATCGCGCTGGATGCCCGTCTGCGCCTGCGGCAGGTCCTGCTCCGGTCGGACTGGTGGCGAACCGATGCCGGTCCGCTGGTCGGCTGGTTCGGCGAGAAGCGCGAGCCGGTCGCTCTGGTCTACGAGCCGCGCCGCGGCTACATCATAATCGATCCGCTGACCAAAGCGCGTTGGCCGGTCAATCGCGCCGTGGCGGCGCAGATTGCTCCGGAGGCGGCGATGTTCTATCCGCCGCTGCCCTCCCGCTCCCTGAAGTTCAAGGACCTTCTTCAATTTGCCCTTCGCTATGCGCGTGGTAGCGGTCTGCGCATCGCATTGGCGGTCGTTGTCATCGGGCTTCTGTCGCTGGTGACGCCCTTTGTCGCGAAGCTGCTGATCAGCTCGATCATCCCGAGATCGGAGCTTGACCAGCTCGTCTTCTGCGCTCTCGCGCTGGGCCTGACGGCACTGGCGGTAGCCAGCGTCCAGGTCATGCAGGGCCTCGTCATGCTCCGCATGGAAGCGACGATCGACTGGCGATTGCAGTCGGCGATGATCGATCGCCTGCTAAGGCTGCCGACCGCCATCTTTCGGGAATTCACGGCGGGCGAGCTGGTCGACCGCGCGATGGGGATCGACGCCGCGAGGCGTGCCCTGACGGGCCACGCATTGCGCGGCATGATCGCAGGCCTGTTCTGTATCTTCAGCCTCGGCTTGATGATCTACTACAGCCCGAAGCTGGCGTTGCTCGCGATTGGGCTGACATTCGTCAGGGCGGCCGCCATTATCTCCACCAACCTGCTGCGGCTGTATTTCGAGAACAAGCACTTCAACCAGCAGGGCAAGGTCAGCGGATTCGTCCTCCAGTTGCTGACGGGTGTCGGCAAGTTGCGGGTGTCGGGGGCGACCGGGCGCGCGCTCGGAATTTGGTCGAAGCAGTTCGCGACGCAAAAGCAGTATTTCGTGTCCTCGCAACTTGCCGGCAACGGCCTCGGCGCGTTCGAGACGGCATTTCCGACGATCGCGACGCTGATCATCTTTGCCTATGCATCCTATTCGAACAGCAACCTGCTCACGGATCTCGGCACGTTCTTCGCGTTCTTTTCCGCTTTCGGGCAATCCATGGGCGCCGTCGGCTCCTGGGCCGGCGGTGTGAGTGAGGCGCTCATCGCGATACCGCCGCTGCTCCGGTTGCGGCCCCTCATCGCGAGCCCGACGGAGATTTCAGACGACCGCAAGCCGCCGGGAGAGCTGTCCGGCTCGATCGAGCTTGCGCGCGTGTCCTTCCGGTATCTGTCGAGCGGCCCTCTGGTGCTCGACAACGTCACATTGAAGATCGCGCCGGGCGAATACGTCGCGATCGTTGGTCCATCCGGAAGCGGTAAATCGTCATTGTTTCGGCTACTGCTGGGGTTCGAGCGGCCAGAATCGGGCGCGGTGTTCTACGACGGAAAATCGATCGAGGTGCTGGATGCGAGCGCCTTGCGGCGCCAGCTCGGTGTCGTCCTGCAGAGCGCGAAGCTCACGAACGGAAACATCTACGAGAACATCTGCGGTGGACTTCGGCTGCCGCTCGATCAGGTCACGGAAGCCGCCCGGCTCGCGGGCATAGAAGACGACATCAACACGATGCCGATGGGCCTGCTGACCCAGGTGTCCGAAGGCGTGAGCACGCTCTCCGGAGGGCAACGACAGCGCATCATGATCGCGCGGGCCATAGCGCGGCGTCCGCGCGTCCTGCTGTTCGACGAGGCGACGAGTTCGCTCGACAATCGATCCCAGGCCATCGTTAGCGATGCGTTGGAAAATCTGAATGTCACCCGGATTGTCATCGCTCACCGGCTGAGCACCGTCAAGACGGCGGATCGGATCGTCGTTCTGGTCGACGGAAAGATCGTCGAAACCGGGACGTTCGAGGAGTTGACCGCCGCTGCCGGAGCTTTTGCGGCGTTTGCGCAGCGGCAGATGCTTTGATCGCTTGCTTGAATCGAGATTAGCGCTTGCAGTGCCGAGGTGCCGCGATGGATACGACTAGAACCCCATCCATCTGTGCCAGCCTCGATGCGGTCATGTCGGCGCGAACGGCTCTGTCATCGGTCATCAGAACGCGATCACCGTGCAAGGGCGCAGTCGTGTCGATCTCCTGACAACCTTGTGCATTGCAAGTGCGAACTCATTTCCCGCAAAAAAGTCCGTCGTCTGCATCTGTGACTCGCATCACAGTCTAAACAAACCGGCCGCGATATTCCTGCGACACCAGATGGGAGGGAATAATCCCTTCCTCGACAGCGGGAGACCCAAATGACTGAGCGCAGCAATCGAGAGCGTAAAGAGCTGGACGACCGTGAGTTGGACGCCGTGTTCGGTGGCTTCATCAATGATGGAGGTTGCATCGGCCCTTGGATTGTTGATGGAAAGATCACCACCCATCAGCCTGCCGGGCCGAACCCATGGCTGCCTGGTGGCATTTTTCACCGCTGAGAACCACACGTTTCAACATCTTCGCATACATAACCTGGATAGGAGCGATCACAATGCTGAACTTGGAACATGCCAAATCGGAAATCATCGAACTGAATGATTCGGAACTTGAAATGGTCGTCGGCGGCAACTGGCTCGGTGACGCATTCCGTGCCATCGGCGGCGCCATCAAAGACGCCGTCCTGTGGGTCGGCGGCCTGATCTTTGGCGGCTTGCAGGGCCCAGGCAATCAGCGCGGCCCGTTTGGTCCGGGGTCGGGACCGGGGCAGCCGCCTTTCTGAGTTGCTCGCGAATTGGAGGTCGCCTCAGTTGGCGGCCTCTTTCATTTTTGACCT
>NZ_JYMU01000004.1:25000-35381 GCF_000938235.1 Bradyrhizobium sp. LTSPM299 | reverse complement strand
AAGAGGGCGGCGCGCGGAGCCATGCGTAGCGCAGCGCGACGACCGGGCAACGGGCGAGGATTGGCTTGCGAAGTTTGCAGCAGCTCACTGCATCACCTCATATCCGGTCGGATTGTTTGATCCGTACCCACCTTCCGCATGCTTGCGGCGAGGAAGCCTGGCGAGGATGAGACCCATCTACGAAACGGCGGTTGAAGCCCTAGGGTGGCACGGTCATCATCCATCCCGCACGGAGCGCGGCGAAGCCGCGGCGCGTGGTGACGTGGTTTGTTTTATGCCTTCATGGTTGCCTGCTCGGGAACCAGGCCGGTGGTGAGGTAACGCCACAGCGCCACGATCAGCTTGCGCGCCAGTGCGACGATGGCGATGCGTTTGGCGCGCTTGCCGGCGTTGGCCGTGCGGGTACGGAACCAGCGGCTAAGCGCGCTGTCACCCTGATGGCGGAGCCAGAGCCAGGCCAGTTCGATCGCCTTGTGGCGGGCACGCCGATTGCCGGCCTTGCTGATGCCCTGCTCGCGATCGATGCCGCCGCTGCGCCATGGACTGGGCGTCAGGCCGCAATAGCCGGCGACCTCGCGCCTGTTGCGGAAGTCCTTGTAGAACAGCTCGTGCACCAGGGTTGCGGTGAAGGCCGGACCGAGCGCCTTGAGGCGGAGCAACAGATCTCGTCGCTCCGCGATCGGTGCCGGAACGGGAAGGGCTTGTGCAGCTTGTTCTTCTTCCAGCGCCGCCAACTGCTCGCGCACCAGCATCAGCCGCACATGCTCGCGCTTGGCCTCGGCCAGAAGATGTGCCGGTAGCGGCTGGCCCTGCCAGTCGCGCTGTCGCGCGAGCCAGGCGAGCCAGTCTCGGCGCCGCGGGTTGCCAACCGCCAGTCCCAACAGGCGCAGCAGCGCCTTGACCCGGTTGGTATGGGCCGTCTGCTCGGTGACCAGCCGGTCGCGTTCGCGGCTGGCGCGCCGGGCGTCCTCGGCTTCCACGCTCGGCACGCGAACGATCCGAACCACCCGCGGCTCACCCCGCAAATAGGCCATCAGGGTGCGCAGCAGAAGCTCGCCGTCGATCCGATCCGTCTTCGCCCGCCGCGCCCGCTGTTCCACCGCAATGCTCGCAGGGTCGAACACAAAGTTCGTGATCCCGGCTGCTTCCAATAGCCGATGCAGCCAGAAGCCGTCATAGCCCGCCTCATAGCAGCTCACTACCCGCGGTACCGATCCGAGCTTCTCCGCCGCCCGGGCGCGGGTCCGTTCGATCAACGCCAGCAGTTCGGCGTGATCGCCCCCCTCAAGCTTGTGGCGCGAAATCCGCTCCCGGTCCGGGCTGTGCAGCGTCACAAGCCACGTCTTCTGACTCAGCTCGATCGCAACGAAAATTGTGCCATTATACTCCGCGGTGGGCGTGTCTATGGTCGATGCTTGCATCTGACTCTCCGATGGTTCGAGTGTGGAAACCCAAACCTATCGGAAAGGCCACGCTCACCGCCCCATGGAATCTACGATGGCTACGCGTGTTGCGGGATGGTGCTCTCAATCAAACAAACTTGGCGTGTGGTTCACCACCGCGCCTTCGATCTGCAGCATCTTCAGCTTGGTCACCACGCCGCCATTGGCGGAGAAGCCGCCCGGCTTCTTGCCCGCCGCCAGCACGCGGTGGCAGGGCACGACGATCGGGCACGGGTTGCGGCCGAGCGCCTGGCCGACGTCGCGCGATAGCTCGACGCCGCCGAGCTGCTTGGCGATGTCGCCATAGGTCAGGGTCTGGCCCGGCGGGATCTTCCGCGCGATGTCGTAGACGCCGCGATTGAACTCCGGCACGCCATCGAGATCGAGCACGATGTCGGCGAGGTCGTTCGGCTTGCCAACCAACAGCTCGACCATGCCATCGATCGCATGCTGGACCTCGGCCGGCGGCGCCGCCTCGATGACATCGCCGTTGCGCTGAAAGAGCCGCTTGCGGGTTTTCTCCTTAGTGCCCATCGGCAGTTGCACGGCGGTAACGCCGTGCTCGCCCCAGACGATGCCGCAGGCGCCGATCGCGGTCTCGAAGATTGCAAAATGCTGGCCGGTCATGGCTGGCTCCAGATGTTCCTTTAGACCCTTGGCTCACGCTTGGGAGCCTGTTGCTGACGCTGAATCTAGGCTTGGAGAATGTTGCTATCCACCCGAATCCTGTGGGAACTTCGGCTGAATCAACAGTTTCCCCCTCCGCTGCCGCGAGCTGCCCATGCAAAGCCTCCACGTCAATGGTTTCGACATGCCCTATCTCGAGGTCGGCCAGGGCCCGCCGCTGGTCTGCGTGCACGGCTCGCTGTGCGACTTCCGGATCTGGTCAGCCGTGCTCGGACCGCTGGCGCGCATCCACCGCTTGATCGCGGTCAGCTTGCGGCATTTTTTCCCGGCGCAATGGGACGGCGTCGGCGATACCTATTCGATCGCCCAGCATGTCGATGACGTCATTGCCTTCATCGAAAAATTCGACACCAGGCCTGTCGACCTGATGGGGCACTCCCGCGGCGGCCACATCTCGTTCCGAGTCGCGCAGCGGCGGCCGGACCTGCTGCGCAAACTGATCCTGGCCGAACCCGGCGGCGAGCTCGACGGCACACTTGACCCTGATTTTCAGCCCGGCCCCTCGCCGCTGGCGGCGCGGATCGCGGCGTCCGCCGAGGCGATCGCCAGGGGTGACATCGACGGCGGCATGCAAATCTTCATCGATGCGCTGGAAGGCCCCGGCGCTTGGAAGCGCCTGCCCGCCGCGCCGAAGCAGTTGCTGCTCGACAACGCCGTGACGCTGATCGGCCAGACCCGCGACAAGCGCCCGCCTTTCTCGAAAGCGGATGCGGAAGCGATCAAGACGCCGACGCTCTTTATCGGCGGCGCGAACACCAAGGGCACGCTGCCCAAGGTGCTGCACGCGCTCGCCGCCAATTTGACGGGCGCGCGCACCGAGCTGATCCCGGGCACCACGCATCCGATGTTCGAGCAGGCGCCACGGCGCTATTGCGAGATCGTGCTGGAGTTTTTGGCAGCATAGGCGGTGCACCCTCTCCCCTTGTGGGAGAGGGTGGCGCGATAGAGCGCAGCGGCATCGCGCCGGGTGAGGGGTTCTCTCCGCGGAGACAGACCCCTCACCCGGATCGCATCTGACGATGCGATCCGACCTCTCCCACAAGGGGAGAGGTGCAGCGAGCAAGTGGCACGTGCTCTCTCCCCGTAGAGAACGGGACGAGGGAGAAGACTCACACCTTCCACGCACCGACCGGCTGGCGCACGGCGACGTTCAACCGGTTCCAGACATTGATCGCCGCGATCGCCAGCACCAAGGCGGCGAGCTCGTGTTCGTCGAAATGCTTGTCGGCCTCGTTCCACACCGCATCCGGCACCGGATCCTCCCGGTCGCTGAGCCGGGTTACCGCCTCGGTCAGCGCCAGCGCGGCACGCTCGGCGTCGGTGAAGTAGGGCGTATCGCGCCAGGCAGCGACACAGAACAGCCGCTCTTCGGTCTCGCCGGCGCGCTTGGCGAGTTTCGGGTGCATGTCGACGCAGACGCTGCAACCGTTGATCTGGCTGGCGCGCAGATGGACCAATTCCAGAAGCTTTTCCGGCAGGCCCTTCTTGGTGGTTTCACTGAGCGCCTGCAGCGCTTTCATGGCGTCGGGAAGTACCATCACCGGGTGGTTCATACGGGCTTGCATCATGTCATTCTCCTCTTTGCTTTTTGACGCAGCCCCGCCGACCTGCTGTCACATCGGCCGGGTTTCGGTCGTCATGGTCATGACGGAGCGGACAAAGGGAATGTGACCGATGGACGAGAAAAAGTTTCTGGCCGAGCAGTTCGAGGCCAACCGGGCCCATTTGCGGGCTGTGGCCTATCGCATGCTGGGCTCGACCGCCGAGGTCGACGACGCCGTGCAGGAAACCTGGCTGCGTCTGAGCCGCACCGATGCCGCCGCCGTCGACAATCTTGCGGGATGGTTGACCACGGTGACCGCGCGAATCTGCCTCGATATGCTGCGGTCGCGCAAATCGCGCCGCGAGGAACCGATCGGCCCGCATGTGCCGGAACCGGTCGCGGACAGCCACACTGAGCGGGAGTCCGAGATGGCGGATTCGGTCGGTACCGCGCTGCTGGTGGTGCTCGAAACCCTGGCGCCGGCGGAGCGGCTGGCCTTCGTGCTGCACGACATGTTCGCCGTGCCGTTCGAGGAGATCGCGCCGATCGTCGGCCGCACCCCGGCCGCCGCGCGACAGCTCGCAAGCCGTGCGCGGCGACGCGTGCAGGGCGCGCCGCCCGCGCCGGGTGCCGATGTCAGCCGGCAGCGAGGGATTGTCGAGGCTTTCCTTGCGGCGTCCCGCAACGGCGATTTCGAGGGGCTGCTCGCCGTGCTCGATCCCGACGTGGTGTTTCGTGCCGACCAGGCTGCACAGCGGCTCGGCCCGCTCGCGGAGATCCGCGGGTCCGCAGCGGTTGCCGAAGTCTGCAAGGGACGCGCGCGGGCGGCGAGGCCCGCGCTGGTCGATGGCGAGATGGGCGTTGCCGTCATCCTCGGCGGCAAACTGCGCATCGTTCTGCGGGTCACGATTGCCGGCGACAGGATCGCGACGATCGATGCTGTCGCCGATCCCGAGCAGATCGATACGCTCGATGTCGAGGTGTTCGACCTGAGTTGACGCCGCTGGAGGCGTACGAATCGCAGTGCTAGTGTCCCTTTGCGCTCATCAAGGGAGGACACCAAAATGAAACGATCCGTCAAACGGCTTGCGTCGGTCAGCCTGTTTTCGCTCGCCCTTACCTCCTCCGCCTTTGCCGCGGCCGACGAGAAATTGCGCGCGGCGGCCGAGCAGGCCCAGCCGGCCGTGATCGAGAGCCTGCACGACATGGTGCTGATCGAATCGGGCTCCGGCGATGTCGAGGGCCTGACGAAGATGGCCGACTACACCGAAGCGCGACTGAAGGCGCTCGGCGCCAAAACCGAACGGCGCAAGACCACGCGCGGTGCCGGCGCCGACATGGTGATCGGCACTTTCGAAGGCACCGGCACGAAGAAGCTGATGCTGATCGCGCATATGGATACGGTCTATGAACACGGCATTCTGGCCTCGCAGCCCTACAAGGTCGACGGCAACAGGATCTATGGGCCCGGCATCGCCGACGATAAGGGCGGCATCGCCGTCATCCTGCACTCGTTGAAAATCCTGAACGACGCCGGCTGGCGCGACTACGCAAAACTCACGGTGTCGTTCAATCCGGATGAAGAGGTCGGCTCGGTCGGCTCCGGCGCATTCATCGCCGAGCTCGCCGACCAGCACGATGTGGTGCTGTCCTGCGAGCCCACGGTTGCGCTACCGGTGGCCAGGAACGAGAGCCTGTTGCTCGGCGCGAGCGGCACCGCCGCGGGTACGCTGGAGGTGAAAGGCAAGGCCTCGCATGCCGGCGCGGCACCGCAGCTCGGCCGCAACGCGCTGCTCGAGCTCGCGCATCAATTGCTGCAGACCCAGGACGTCGCGAAATCGATTCCGGGCACGCAGTTGAACTGGACCACCGCGAAGGCCGGCACGGTGCGCAACCAAATCCCGGATCAGGCCACCGCCGGCGCTGACATCCGCCTGACGATTCCGGACGGCGTGCAGAAGCTGCAGGCCGCGCTCGACGAGAAGATCAAGGACAAATTGATCCCGGACACCGAAGTGACGGTGAAGATCGTCGCGGGCCGCCCGCCCTTCGTGGCCAATGACCGCGGCCGCGCGCTCGCCAAGGAGGGACAGGCGATCTACGCCGAACTCGGGCGCACGCTCGACATCGCCGAGATGACCGGCGGCGCGACCGACGCCGGCTACGCCGGCCGCAGCGGCAAGGCGACCGTGGTCGAGAGTTTTGGCCTGGCCGGCTGGGGCTACCACGCACGCGACGAATATATCGACACCAACTCGATCGTGCCGCGGCTGTATCTGATGACACGGATGCTGGTGGAGTTGGGCAAGGCGAAGTAGCGGGGGACGTGGCGGACGGGTGTTCGGAGACATCGTGGACACTTTCCGGCGCTTATAGAGCTGCCGGAGTCGGCCTTGACGAACCGTAGCATCCGCAGTAGCGTTCGTTGGAATACGGAATTCCGTATCCCGAATTTGGACCACCAGCATGATCCCGTTGGACCCGCTTCCGAACCTGATCGACCAGGTCTATGCGCGGATATCAGAGGCGATCATCGACCGCACGCTGCCGCCGGGCCAGCGCATCACCCAGAACGAACTCGCCGACAAGCTTGGCGTCTCGCGCCAGCCGGTGTCACACGCGCTGCACCTGTTGCACCGGCAGGGCCTCGTCGCTGAAAGCGGCAAGCGTGGCTTCGAGGTGACGCAGCTCGATCCCCAGCGTATCCGCCAGCTCTATGAAGTCCGTGGCGCGATCGACGCGCTGGCGGCGCGGCTTGCGGCCGGCCGGGTGAAGGAAGATTCCGCTGCTCGCGCAAAACTCGAGACCGCGCTCGAGGCCGGCCGCGCAATCGATGGCACCACGCCGCTGGCGCGCCTGATCGCGCGCGACGTCGACTTCCACAGCGCGATCTATCGCCTCGCCGGCAATTCCGCGATCGAGGAGATGATCGCGCCGCAATGGCCGCATATGCGCCGCTCGATGGCGACCGTGCTGGCCGAACTCGATTATCGCGACAGCGCCTGGACCGAACACGAGACCATCGCCGCGCATATCTTTGCCGGCAACGCCGCCGCGGCCGAAGCGGCGGCGCTGGCGCATGCGCAGACGGCCGGACGGATGACCGAGGAGAAACTGAGGGCCATCGACGTGGCGGCATAACGGATACCGTCATTCCGGGATGGTCCGAAGGACCAGACCCGGAATCTCGAGATTCCGGGTTCACGCTTCGCGCGCCCCGGAATGACAACAACAATAGGCAAGGAGGAAGCACCATGAAACTGAACCCACAGCAGATCGAGCATTTCAATCGCGAAGGCTGGCTGTTCCTGCCGGAGTTGTTCAGCCAGGAGGAGGTCGACTTCCTCGCCCGTGAGGCTGTTGGCATCTACGACGCCAACCGGCCCGAGGTGTGGCGCGAGAAGAGCGGCGCGCCGCGCACCGCGTTTGCCGCGCATCTCTACAACGAGGCGTTCGGCCTGCTCGGCGCGCATCCGCGCATGATCGATCCGATCGAGCAGCTGTTCGGCGAGAAGGTCTACATGCATCAGTTCAAGATCAACGCGAAGGCCGCCTTCACCGGCGACGTCTGGCAATGGCACCAGGATTACGGCACCTGGAAGCGCGACGACGGCATGCTGGAGCCGCGCGCGATGAACATCGCGATCTTCCTCGACGAGGTGATGCCGATCAACGGTCCCTTGATGCTGGTGCCGCAGAGCCAGACCGCCGGCGACCTCAAGGCCTCGCATGATCTCGCGACGACGTCGTACCCGCTGTGGACGCTGGACGAGGAGACCGTGACGCGGCTGGTGAAGCAGGGCGGCATCGTCGCGCCGACCGGCAAGCCCGGCGGCATGCTGATGTTTCACGGCAATCTGGTGCATGGATCGAGCGGCAACATCACGCCCTATCCACGCAAGATCGTCTATCTGACGCTGAACGCGGTCTCGAACTACATCCGCACCCCGACGCGGCCCGACTACATCGCGCACCGCGATTTCACACCGATCGAAACCGTGGAGGACGGCGCGCTGCTGCGGTTGGCCCGTGCGCCGCGGCAGGCGGCGGAGTAGCGTCTTCTGAGGTCGTTCCGGGGCGCGCGAAGCGCGAACCCGGAACCTCGAGATTCCGGGTTCGACGCTGCGCGTCGCCCCGGAATGACTCCTTGATTGGAAAGCATCATGAACCTGCATCACCTCCTGAAAGCCCGCGTCGCCGCCGGCAATCCCGTTCGCGTCGCGCTGATCGGCGCCGGCAAATTCGGCTCGATGTTCCTGTCGCAGGTGCCGCATACGCCGGGGCTGGAGGTCCCCATCATCATCGATCTCGACCGTGATCGCGCGCGCGAGGCCTGCCGCACGGTCAGCTGGGACGAGGCGCGGATCAAGGCGACCGCGTTCACCGACGACGGCGCGCGCGCCATCGCCGGCGGTGCTTTCGATGTGGTGGTGGAGGCAACCGGAAATCCCGCCGTCGGCATCCGCCATGCCCGTGCGGCAATCGCCGCCGGCAAGCATATCGTGATGGTCAATGTCGAGGCCGACGTGCTCGCGGGGCCGCTGCTCGCCGAAGAGGCGCGCAAGGCCGGCGTGGTTTATTCGCTCGCCTATGGCGACCAGCCGGCGCTGACGGCTGAGATGGTCGATTGGGCACGCGCCACCGGTTTCCACGTCGTCGCTGCCGGCAAGGGCACGAAGTATCTGCCGGCCTATCACGACGTCACGCCGGAGGGCGTCTGGCAGCATTACGGGCTCACCGCAGGCGAGGCGCAATCCGCCGGCATGAACCCGCAAATGTTCAACTCCTTCCTCGACGGTACCAAATCCGCGATCGAGATGGCGGCGATTGCCAATGCCTGCGGGCTCGATGTGCCCTCGGAAGGTCTCAAGTTTCCGCCCTGCGGCGTCGACGACCTGCCGCATGTGATGCGGCCGCGCGATAAGGGCGGCGTGCTGGAGAAATCCGGCATCGTCGAAGTGGTGTCGTCGCTGGAGCGCGACGGCCGTCCGGTGTTCCGCGACCTGCGCTGGGGCGTCTATGTGGTGCTGGAAGCGCCGAACGACTATGCCGCTGATTGCTTCAAGCAATACGGCCTCAAGACCGATTCGTCCGGCCGGTATGCTGCGATGTACAAGCCCTATCATCTGATCGGGCTTGAGCTGAACATCTCCGTTCTGTCGGCGGTGCTGCGCAACGAACCGACCGGGCAGCCGCGCGGTTTCCGCGGCGATGTCGCGGCGATCGCCAAGCGCAATCTGCGCGCCGGCGAAATGCTCGACGGCGAAGGCGGCTATACGGTGTGGGGCAGGCTGATGCCGGCCACCGCCAGCCTCGCCACCGGGGCGCTGCCGATCGGGCTCGCGCATCGCGTCAAGCTGAAGAACGACGTCGCCCATGGCGCGGTGGTGCGCTGGAGCGATGTCGAGGTCGACCAGGCCAGCGATACGATCAAGACGCGGAAGGCGATGGAAGCGGCGTTCTCATAAGCCGAACTTGGTCGACGCCGCGCCATCAACACAACGCAACAAAAGAAGCCCCGGAGAAAATCCTCCGGGGCTTCTTTGATACGAACGGCGGCTCAGTTTTCGTCGCTGCCGCCGAACGCTTCCATCAGCTTGTCGTAGTTCTTGGTGACCAGATCGATGTTGCCCTTGTTCTCGACCGCGGGCGGCGGCGACTTCAGGGCATCGTTGAGATCGGCGAGCGCGTCCTTCTTGTCCTTGGCCGACATCTTCTTGTCGGCCTGGACCTCGGCGATCTGCGCTTTCAGGACGGCCTCGGGACCGACATACTTCTTGGTCTTCGGATCGAAGCCGCCGAGCACCAGCGAAATGTTGTCGACGACATTGTTGTAATCGTCAGAGCTCGCGAAGCCGTTCTTCTTGGCGATGCCCTCGAGCTGGGTGAGGATCTTCGGATCCGGCTTGCTGTCCTGGGACAGCTTGGCGGTGATCGGATCCATTTCCTTGGACGCGGCCAGCGCACTGTCGATCTGCTTGTCGGTCAGCGCGAGCTGCTTGATCGGCGGCAACTGTTCCTGTTGCGGCGCCGGGGCAGCCTGCGCCGGCGGTTTGGCCGCCGGTGCCATCTGCTGCTTGTTGGCTTGGGCAAGGGCGCCGCTGTTCGACAATGCGGTCATGGACACCGCGAGGCAGGCAACACTCAACGCAACACAGACGGGACGGACGATCTCACGCATGGAAGTCTCCTCGTTGGGGGCAAACCGACCGGGCTTCTTGGATGAAACAGGTACGAATATCGAAATGAACGGCCCATGAACTTTGGTGGTAGAAGATGACGGCCAATCATGGCCGAATGATCACAAACGGTTCAGCGTTGCGGGAGTTGCAGCGGCCGGAGCCCGCCGGCGGCACAGAAATGATCGCGTTCGGGCGTGGTCGCGGAAAGGCTGGCGTCCGTCCATTTGCCGCCGCGCCGCAAAATTGTCATGCATACAATTCGATCGTTGCCGCGGCGCGGCTCCGCGATCATCGTCCAGCGACTCACGAACAGGGGCGGCCATGGCTTGCTATCGGGGCTCGTGCCATTGCGGAGCGGTGATTTTCCGGATCGATGCCGTCATCGACGAGCTGACGACTTGCGATTGTTCGCTGTGCCGGCGAAGGAACGCGGTCATGACCACGATTCTCAGCGACGAGGATCTGCTGTCGGCCTACGCTTGGAACACCCATCGCGCGAAGCATTTTTTCTGTTCGCGCTGCGGCGT
>NZ_JYMU01000004.1:0-22500 GCF_000938235.1 Bradyrhizobium sp. LTSPM299 | reverse complement strand
AAGTCATCGGAGTCTTTTTCAACAGACACCCGTTCGGTCCTCCAGTGAGTGTTACCTCACCTTCAACCTGCTCATGGCTAGATCACTAGGTTTCGGGTCTAATACAACGAACTTGACGCCCTATTCAGACTCGCTTTCGCTACGCCTTCGCCTATCGGCTTAAGCTTGCTCGTTAAATTAAGTCGCTGGCCCATAATACAAAAGGTACGATGTCACCCAGAACGTATCTTGGGCTCCATCTGTTTGTAGGTGTCCGGTTTCAGGTCTATTTCACTCCCCTCGTCGGGGTGCTTTTCACCTTTCCCTCACGGTACTGGTTCACTATCGGTCGCTGAGGAGTACTTAGGCTTGGAGGGTGGTCCCCCCGTGTTCAGACAGGATTTCACGTGTCCCGCCTTACTCATGGATACATCATCGCATTACTCATACGGGGCTATCACCCTCTAAGGCCCTGCTTTCCTGACAGGTTCCGATTGTCTTTGATGTATCACTGGCCTGGTCCGCGTTCGCTCGCCACTACTAACGGAGTCTCTGTTGATGTCCTTTCCTCCGGGTACTTAGATGTTTCAGTTCCCCGGGTTCGCTTAAAACCTCCTATTTTATTCGGAAGTCTCATACCTTCACTTGATAACTGGAAATCCAAAACCTCGCGGCTTGGTCTCAAACATTACTGTTCAAACCCCAAGATACAAGATCTTGGAGTTCCAGCTATCGAAGGTGGGTTTCCCCATTCGGAAATCCGTGGATCAAAGCTTCTTCGCAGCTCCCCACGGCTTATCGCAGCGTAGCACGTCCTTCATCGCCTCTCAGCGCCAAGGCATCCACCGAACACCCTTAAGGCACTTGATTGCTCTCATTATCAATGTCCACACACTCGGCAGAATGTAGTCCGCGCAATTATCTTGAGGTCGAAACCCCAAAACACACACCCTCGATGAATGTTATGCGCGGCCGGACATTGATTAGAAAGACCAGCTTGCTTCTTAAGATCGAACCGATA
The DNA here is from genome assembly GCF_000938235.1 of Bradyrhizobium sp. LTSPM299. Classification (NCBI taxonomy): domain Bacteria; kingdom Pseudomonadati; phylum Pseudomonadota; class Alphaproteobacteria; order Hyphomicrobiales; family Nitrobacteraceae; genus Bradyrhizobium; species Bradyrhizobium sp. LTSPM299. The sequence continues at coordinate 21,500 of NZ_JYMU01000004.1, read as the reverse complement.
GCGAGGCGGTCAAGCTTCGCTAAAAAGATCGTTTTACGACTCATTCATCTCACTCACCTTGCGATGAAGTGCGACGAACAAGCGCCGAAAACGATCTGGAGATTATGAATGGTACCCGCGAATTGCTTCGCAGATCCAAACTCGGATCGATCTCCTCTTTACGATGTCAGAAAACACGCATGTCACTGCCTATCCAGGCAATGCATGCGAAGTGATGTTTCGCGGACGATTTGGTCGAGGCACTCTCGAGCTTCGAAACCATCTGGTGGAGCCAGACGGGATCGAACCGACGACCTCATGCTTGCAAAGCACGCGCTCTCCCAGCTGAGCTATGGCCCCGTAACCAGAAGACGAATGCTCCGCACTCGATCAAAGTGGTGGGCCTGGGAAGACTTGAACTTCCGACCTCACGCTTATCAAGCGCGCGCTCTAACCAACTGAGCTACAAGCCCCTAACGCTCATCTCTTTCGAGACGTCGAAGCCCGCGGCGCGCAACCGGCTTGCGCCGATGCATCGCACAGCGCGAAAGCTCCTGGCGCGTGTTCGTCCGCGAAGAAAGAGAAACGTAGACGGCGAAATCCCGCCAATGGAACTCAACGATCTTACGATCATTGGCCCCTGAATGTTTCTAAAACGATCCGATAGATTGCGTGAGCGATCTGAAGGATCATCCTTAGAAAGGAGGTGATCCAGCCGCAGGTTCCCCTACGGCTACCTTGTTACGACTTCACCCCAGTCGCTGACCCTACCGTGGCCGGCTGCCTCCCTTGCGGGTTAGCGCACCGTCTTCAGGTAAAACCAACTCCCATGGTGTGACGGGCGGTGTGTACAAGGCCCGGGAACGTATTCACCGTGGCGTGCTGATCCACGATTACTAGCGATTCCAACTTCATGGGCTCGAGTTGCAGAGCCCAATCCGAACTGAGACGGCTTTTTGAGATTTGCGAAGGGTTGCCCCTTAGCGTCCCATTGTCACCGCCATTGTAGCACGTGTGTAGCCCAGCCCGTAAGGGCCATGAGGACTTGACGTCATCCCCACCTTCCTCGCGGCTTATCACCGGCAGTCTCCTTAGAGTGCTCAACTAAATGGTAGCAACTAAGGACGGGGGTTGCGCTCGTTGCGGGACTTAACCCAACATCTCACGACACGAGCTGACGACAGCCATGCAGCACCTGTCTCCGGTCCAGCCGAACTGAAGAACTCCGTCTCTGGAGTCCGCGACCGGGATGTCAAGGGCTGGTAAGGTTCTGCGCGTTGCGTCGAATTAAACCACATGCTCCACCGCTTGTGCGGGCCCCCGTCAATTCCTTTGAGTTTTAATCTTGCGACCGTACTCCCCAGGCGGAATGCTTAAAGCGTTAGCTGCGCCACTAGTGAGTAAACCCACTAACGGCTGGCATTCATCGTTTACGGCGTGGACTACCAGGGTATCTAATCCTGTTTGCTCCCCACGCTTTCGTGCCTCAGCGTCAGTATCGGGCCAGTGAGCCGCCTTCGCCACTGGTGTTCTTGCGAATATCTACGAATTTCACCTCTACACTCGCAGTTCCACTCACCTCTCCCGAACTCAAGATCTTCAGTATCAAAGGCAGTTCTGGAGTTGAGCTCCAGGATTTCACCTCTGACTTAAAGACCCGCCTACGCACCCTTTACGCCCAGTGATTCCGAGCAACGCTAGCCCCCTTCGTATTACCGCGGCTGCTGGCACGAAGTTAGCCGGGGCTTATTCTTGCGGTACCGTCATTATCTTCCCGCACAAAAGAGCTTTACAACCCTAGGGCCTTCATCACTCACGCGGCATGGCTGGATCAGGCTTGCGCCCATTGTCCAATATTCCCCACTGCTGCCTCCCGTAGGAGTTTGGGCCGTGTCTCAGTCCCAATGTGGCTGATCATCCTCTCAGACCAGCTACTGATCGTCGCCTTGGTGAGCCGTTACCTCACCAACTAGCTAATCAGACGCGGGCCGATCTTTCGGCGATAAATCTTTCCCCGTAAGGGCTTATCCGGTATTAGCACAAGTTTCCCTGTGTTGTTCCGAACCAAAAGGTACGTTCCCACGCGTTACTCACCCGTCTGCCGCTGACATATTGCTATGCCCGCTCGACTTGCATGTGTTAAGCCTGCCGCCAGCGTTCGCTCTGAGCCAGGATCAAACTCTCAAGTTGGACTTGAAACCTTGAACCGGCTGATCACAACGTTTTGACGAGGTCCCACCATTTTTCATCAACCGAAGCTGACGAGCTGCCCACGATTCACATCGTTGGCAACGATGGTGTAACCTTTAAAACGTGTACCGCCGAAGTCTTTCGTCCACCCTCAGAACGTCAAAAGCCGAAGCTTTCAAGTATTCCGAGAGACGCAAGGACTCCGCCGTCCACGTTTCTCTTTCTTCATCTTCACTTGTCAAACAGCCCGGGATCCGAAGGTCCCACACCCTATTGGGTGGATCTGAGCCCCTCATCCGACGGCGATTCACAACCGATTTACACCGGCTGCTGTTTCGCTCGACGAGTTGAGGAGCATAAAGGGCGCGAATGCTTGCCTTGGCCGGTGGGCCAATGCAGCGCCGCGCTCAGTGGGTGTCTTATAGGCCCGCCCCTTCGGACCTGTCAACACTGATCGTCAAGAAAACGTCGCACGACGACAAACTTTTTTCAGGTGCGGAAAAGTCCTGATTTTTGGGGACCTTGCGCCGCACTTGAGCCATAATCCTGCGACGTTCTGGCTATAACGTAAGCAACGAACCGCTCGAAACCTGTGGGGCCTCGGGTGGTTTTTTCGGGGGACCAGGCGATTTCTCCAAGAACCCGTCGCCTCTTCCCCTCACGGCCGAGCAACATCGAGAGATCTGCACACCATTGACGTTCGAGATAGCGGCTAACCAATGGCCTTCGTCTCCCGGACTTTGATGCGTGTGGCTCGCCACGCTGCCGCAAACCCTTTCTAAGGGGTTAAAGGCAGGGTACGAGGACGAGCTGAGAGCGATCGCATGTTGATGGAATTTGGGGGGATACAGGGTTGAGCCAACGGGCGTCACGCGGGAGCGGCTTTGGGCGCGAGACCGGGATGATCGATCTCGGTCATGAACCGCCGCTTTCCGTCGACGGCACCGAGGCTGCGGTGATCGATCGCCGCCGTGTCTCCGTGCAGTGGTTCAGCGGCACTATTCTCACCGGTCTGTGCGGCGCGGCTCTTATCGGCGGCGCCGTTTTTGCGTCGCTCGACGGCGAGATGACTTTCGCCAAGGTGCCGGAGCGCGTCGAGGGCGCGCTGCGCGGCGCATTCGGCGCCAATGATCGGGTCGTCAGCCTGCACAAGGGCGATCGCCTGCCGCCGCCGAGCGAGTCCTCGGCCTCCCGCAGCATGGTGCGCGTTTCGACCGTCACACGCGTCGGCAATCGCGACGTGATGCGGGTACGGCCTTTCATCCGTATTTCCGGCAATCTCTCGATGACCACGAGCGACCTGTCGGCCAAGATCCCGCCGTTCAACGCGCAGCGCATGCTGACTGACGTCGGCGCCGAAACGTCGATCACGGCCGAGGATCCGAACGCAAACGCGGCCGACGCCGCCGAGCCCGACGCCGAGGTCTCCTTCGTTACCAAGGATCTCGCGACCGTGCTGCCGAAGGCGAAGCTCGCCGCCGTCGTCGCGCTCGACGACGTCCTGATGCGGGTGCGCGATGCCGCCAACTGGCGTGGCGCCGGCGGATCGGTGCGCTACACACTCGCCAATGCCGCGGCCGACGCAACCGGCTCCGGCCCCGACATGAAGATGGCTTACGCCAGCGAGGGCAATGTCTCCGATCCCTATGCCGGCTTCGAGACCCGCGTGGTGCCGGAGAACGTCACCCTGCTGCCGAAGACAAAGGATCAGGTCACCGGCGGCAATCCGACCGGCGAACGGGTTCACGTCGTCAAGAAGGGCGACTCGATCTCCTCGATCCTGCGCGATCAAGGCGCAACCCCCGACGAGGCCAAGGCCATTGCGGCAACGCTTGGCCCCCGCGGCCGCGACGGCGGCCTGAAGGAAGGCCAGAAGGTGCGGATCCTGATGGCGCCATCCGCCCCGGGACTCCGGCTCCAGCCCTATCGCGTGATCGTCGCCAATGATTCGGTCGTCGAAGCCGTCGCCGCGCTGTCCGATATGGGCAAATATGTCGCCGTTGACGTGCAGAGCATGAACACCGTCACCGACACCGCGGATAATTCCAAGGACGACGATGACGAGGATGATGGTACCGGCGTGCGGCTCTATCAGAGCATCTACGAGACAGCGCTGCGCAACAAGGTGCCGTCGACCATCATCGAGGACATGGTCAAGATCTATTCCTATGACGTCGACTTCCAGCGCAAGGTGCAGCCCGGCGATTCCTTCGACGTGTTCTATGCCGGCGAGGACGAGGGCGTTGCCAGCACCGAAAAGACCGAGGTGCTGTACGCCTCGCTGACCGTGGGCGGCGAGACCAAGAAATATTACCGCTTCCAGAGCTCCGACGACGGACTGGTCGACTACTATGACGAGACCGGCAAGAGCGCCAAGAAGTTCCTGGTGCGCAAGCCCGTCGCCAACGCGATCATGCGTTCGGGCTTCGGCGGCCGCCGTCACCCGATCCTCGGCTATGTGAAGATGCACACCGGCGTCGACTGGGCGACCGCCTATGGCACGCCGATCTTCGCCTCCGGCAACGGCGTGCTCGAGAAGGTCGGCCCCGAGGGCGGCTACGGCAAATATATCCGCATCAAGCACGCCAATGGCTACGAGACGGCCTATGGCCACATGTCGGCCTTCGCCAAGGGCATGGAGATCGGCAAGAAGGTGCGGCAGGGCCAGGTGATCGGCTTCGTCGGTTCGACCGGCCAATCGACCGGTCCCCACGTCCATTACGAAATCCTGGTCAACGGCCGCTTTGTCGACCCGATGCGCGTGAAACTGCCGCGCGGCCGCTCGCTCGAAGGCCCGATGATGGCGAGCTTCGAGAAGGAGCGCGACCGGGTCGACGCCCAGATGAACAGCCGCGGCAGTTCGCGCGTCGTCTCCGAGGCGACGAGTATCGCCACGCCACAGACCCGCTCCATCAGCAACCGCTAAGATCGAGCGCCCTCCCCGCGGCTTGCGGAGAGGGCGTCCGTCTCGAACGGTCAGTTCAGCTTGCGCTTCGGAACCGGCGCGTCGAACTGCACGATCTCGGCGGTCTTTGGCACCTCGCCGTTGAAGGTCAGTACGTTGCCCTTGGCCGAGATCACGACATGATCGCCATCCCTGACCTCGCCGGCCAAAATCATCTCGGCCAGCGGATCCTGCACGCTGCGCTGGATCGCGCGCTTCAACGGGCGGGCGCCGTAGGCCGGATCCCAGCCCTTGTCCGCCAGACAGTCCCGCGCCTTGGCGTCGAGCTCCAGCACGATCTTGCGATCCTCCAGCAGCTTGGTGAGGCGGGCGAACTGGATCTCGACGATCCGGCCCATCTCGTTGCGCTGCAGGCGATGGAACAGGATGATTTCGTCGACGCGGTTCAGGAACTCCGGCCTGAAATGCGCCCGCACCACGCCCATCACCTGGTCGCGCACCGCTGAGGTGTCCTCGCCTTCCGGCTGGTTCACCAGGAAGTCCGAACCAAGGTTCGAGGTCATGATGATCAGTGTGTTGCGGAAATCGACGGTGCGGCCCTGGCCATCGGTCAGGCGGCCGTCGTCGAGCACCTGCAGCAGCACGTTGAAGACATCCGGATGCGCCTTCTCGATCTCGTCGAACAGCACGACCTGATAGGGCCGACGCCGCACGGCTTCGGTGAGCGCACCGCCCTCATCGTAGCCGACATAGCCCGGAGGCGCGCCGATCAGCCGCGAGACCGAGTGCTTCTCCATGTATTCCGACATGTCGAGCCGGACCATCGCGGTCTCATCGTTGAACAGATACGCCGCAAGCGCCTTGGTCAGCTCGGTCTTGCCGACGCCGGTGGGACCTAAGAACATGAACGAGCCCATCGGCCGGTTGGGGTCCTGCAACCCGGCGCGCGACCGGCGCACCGCGGTTGCCACCGCACGCACGGCTTCGGCCTGGCCGACCACGCGGTTGGCGAGGCTGCCCTCCATCTTCAGGAGCTTGTCCTTTTCGCCCTCGAGCATCTTGTCGACCGGCACGCCGGTCCAGCGCGAGACGACCTGCGCAATATGGTTGGCGGTCACCGCCTCCTCCATCATCTCGCCAGCGTTTTCGTTGGCCTCGGTATCGGCGAGCCGCTTCTCAAGCTCTGGGATCCGCCCATAGGCGAGCTCACCCGCACGCTGGAATTCGCCTTTGCGTTGCGCGTTGGCAAGTTCGGTGCGCAGGGCATCGAGTTCGCTCTTCAGCTTTTGCGCGTTGGAGAGCTTGTTCTTCTCCGCGCTCCAGCGCGAGGTCAGCGCCGCCGATTTCTCCTCGAGATCGGCGAGTTCCTTTTCCAAGGTCTGCAGCCGGCTCTTGGAGCCGGGATCGCTTTCCTTTTTCAAAGCCTCCTGCTCGATTTTGAGCCGGATGATTTCCCGGTCCATCGAATCCAGCTCTTCCGGCTTGGAATCGACCTGCATCTTCAGCCGCGCCGCCGCCTCGTCCATCAGGTCGATGGCCTTGTCGGGCAGGAATCGGTCGGTGATGTAGCGATTCGACAGCGTGGTCGCGGCCACCAGCGCAGAATCGGTGATGCGCACGCCGTGGTGCTGTTCGTATTTGTCTTTCAACCCGCGCAGGATCGAAATGGTATCCTCGACGGTCGGCTCAGGCACGAAAATCGGCTGGAACCGGCGCGCCAGCGCGGCATCCTTCTCGACATGCTTGCGGTACTCGTCGAGCGTGGTGGCGCCGATGCAGTGCAGCTCACCGCGGGCGAGCGCGGGCTTCAGAAGGTTGGACGCGTCCATCGCGCCGTCGGCCTTGCCGGCGCCGATCAGCGTGTGCATCTCGTCGATGAACAGGATGATGCCGCCCTCGGCGGACGTGACCTCCTGCAGCACGGCCTTCAGCCGCTCCTCGAACTCACCGCGGTATTTTGCGCCCGCAATCAGCGAGCCCATATCGAGCGACAGGAGTTTCTTGTCCTTCAGGCTCTCCGGCACGTCGCCATTGAGGATACGCAGCGCCAGCCCCTCGACGATCGCGGTCTTGCCGACGCCGGGCTCGCCGATCAGCACGGGATTGTTCTTGGTTCGCCGCGACAGCACCTGAATGGTGCGGCGGATCTCCTCGTCGCGGCCGATCACCGGGTCGAGCTTGCCGTCACGTGCCGCTTGCGTGAGATCACGGGAATATTTCTTCAGCGCGTCATAGGCATTCTCCGCGGTCGCAGAGTCAGCCGTGCGGCCCTTGCGCAGCGATTCGATCGCCGCGTTGAGGTTTTGCGGGGTGACGCCACCCTTGCTGAGGATGTTGGCGGCCTCGCTGTTCTTCTCGAGCGCGAGCCCGAGCAGCAGCCGCTCCACGGTGACGAAGCTGTCGCCGGCCTTGTCGGCGGCCTTCTCCGCCGCATCGAAGGCGCGCGCCAGCTCCGGGGCCAGGTAAACCTGCCCGGCACCATTGCCCGAGACCTTCGGAAGCTTGCCCAGCGCCTCTTCGGTCGCTTTCAGGATTGCGCGAGAGTGTCCCCCAGCGCGGTCGATCAGACCGCCGGCGAGCCCCTCGCTGTCGTCCAGCAGCACTTTCAGCAGATGCAACGGCGAGAATTGCTGGTGGCCATCGCGCATTGCGAGCGACTGGGCAGACTGGATAAATCCGCGCGCACGCTCGGTGTACTTCTCAATATTCATTCGTTTTCCCTCGGCCTGCCGTCACCACCCTATCAGGCATGGTTCCAGCATCTTCATTGGGTTTCCGCGGGCCGCGTTGACGTTCCTCAACCAGCCTCTGGTCGTCGCCATCATTTTTCAGGCTTGCCACAGATGTGGGCACTTGGTTTCAAAACGGAAGAGCCAAAGCTCGCGATTTCGCCCGGTGAATCAGTCAGCGCCGCACGACAGCGACAAGGTAGCGGCAGGACTGAGCAGTCTCGTTACGGAAGACAATGTCCGATGGCGGGCCAAGCTCGACCCGGTCGCCCGCGGCAAGCTCGTGGCTGATAGCCCCCTCCATCAGGGTGAGGCGTCCACTGATGACCCAGACCACCTGACGGATCAGGTGATAGGCACTGGCGGGAAAGCCGACCTCCTGACGGGCAGGCAGTTCGATCTCCACCAGTTCGAGCGGATTGGCAGGATGAAGAAACACCTGCCGCCGCAGATAAGCCGCCTTCGGATCGCGCCACACGGGCTGATCCTTGGCGCGCTGGAGACGGGCATGGACGGGCGCGACCGCCTCGAACAGGGCGGCCATGGTCAGGCCGTAGGCCGTCGCGATCCGCGACAGGGTCGCGGCCGTTGGGCTGGCCTCGGTCCGCTCGATCTTGCTCAGCATCGCCTTGGAGACGTCGGCCCGCCCGGCGAGTTCCGCCAGCGACCAGCCGCGCGTCTCCCGCTCGGAGCGGATTCGCCGCCCAAGGCCATCACTGGCTTTGTCCTCTGTAATTGACATATCGTCTTACATAGTGGACGATCCGCCCGCTTCAAGACCCAATCCGAGGAACTTGCCGAGGAACCTGTGATGACCATCCGCCCTGCCACCGAACAGGACATTCCCGCGATTACCGCGATCTACAATGACGCCGTCGCCAACTCGAACGCGGTATGGACGGAGAAACAGGACACCGAGGCCGAGCGGCTGGCCTGGATGAAGGCGCGACAGGCGCTGGGCTATCCGGTGCTGGTTGCCGCCGAGGGCACGACCGTCCTCGGCTATGGTACCTTCGGCGATTTCAGGGCCTTTCCGGGCTACCGCTACTGCGTCGAGCACAGCGTCTACATCCACGCCGACCATCGTGGCCGTGGGCTCGGGCGCATCATCGTCGACGAGCTCGTGGCCGCCGCCACCGCGCTCGGCAAGCACGTCCTGATCGCGGGCATCGACGGCGGCAATCCGGCCTCGCTGCGGCTGCACGCGCAGGCGGGCTTTGTCGAGGTTGGGCGCATGCCGGAACTCGGACGCAAGTTCGGCCGGTGGCTCGATCTGGTCTTCATGCAGCGGATTCTCGACGCGCCGGGCGCTGTACGTTCCGATTGATCGCCTGCGTCTCGGGGCGGTTTTCCTCGCCCGCCAAACAGGATAATGCGGGCGCCTGGAAGGAACGCGCATGTCCTCAGCCAAGATCACCGGTATCTACCGTTACCCCGTCAAGGGCCTCACGCCCGAGCCGCTGTCACGTGCCGAGCTGAATGTCGGCCAAACGCTGTGGTCCGATCGCCGCTACGCGATCGAGAATGGTCCGAGCGGTTTCGACCCTTCCACACCAAAATGGCTGCCGAAGCCGCATTTCCTGATGCTGCAGCGGGACGAGTGGCTGGCGCCGCTGTGCGCCCATTTCGACGATGACAGCCATGTGCTGACACTGCGCCGGGATGGCGCGATGGTCGCCCAGGGTGACCTCGAGACCGCCGCGGGCCGCGCCGCGATCGAACGCTATTTCGCCGACACGCACACCAGCAGGATCAAGGGCCCGCCGAAAGTGCTGGCGAGTCCCGGCCACAGCTTCTCCGACGTCCCCCGCAAGGTGATCTCCATCATCAATCTCGCAAGTCTGCGCGCCATCGAGAACCTGGTGCAGGCACCGGTCCATCCGTTGCGCTTCCGTGCCAACCTCTATGTCGAGGGCTGGCCGGCCTGGCATGAAGCCGGCCTGCTCGATCAGACGATTGCGATCGGCAGCGCACGGGCGAAGGTGGTGAAGCGCATCACCCGTTGCGCCGCGGTCAATGTCGATCCCGACACCGGCGCGCGCGATCTCATGGTCCCGCAGGCGCTGATGCAGCGCCTCGGTCACAATGAGTGCGGCATCTATGCCGAGATCATCTCCGACGGCGGGGTCGCCGTCGGCGATGTGATCGCGGCCGAGCAGCCGACGTTGGTGTAGAGTAGAGCCAACGCCGGCAACGACAATTCAGTTCGTCGGCATCACATAGGCATAGATCCGGCCGCGCGACACCGGCGCCTCGCGAACGCGGTTGCCGTTGTTGCCGGAGATCATGATCGGATTTCCGTTCGCATCGACGCCGGTGATGATGCCGACATGACCGCCGCCGCGGCGGCCCATCACGGCGATGGCGCCGACCTGCGGGCCTGAAATGCGCTGACCGTATTTGGCGAACGAGCTCGCCATGTCGGAGCCGGTGCCATGATAGCCGGATTTCTGCAGCACCATGTTCATGAACCGTGCGCACCAAAGGCTGCCGCGACCGGTCGGGTTGCCGCCGATATATTGGCGCGCTTCAGAGACGATGCCGGACGAGCCGAAGCTGCTTGCTTCCGCCACACCGCCGGTGTTGGGCACCGTCGCGCCGGACATCGCGGCCGCATTGGCGTCAGCGAAGCCGAACGTCTGCTCGGCGCCACGCTCCGCGCGCGACAGCCGTGCCGCATGCCGATAGTGGTGACGGGCATAGTGCCGCGCATGATAGCCGGCATGGGCCGAATGCGCGTGACGCGAATGATACGGTCGTGCCGAAGCCGGAGCGGCTGAAATGAGGGCGAGAGTGAGCGAAACCAGAGCCAGCGCGACAAGACGAAGCGACCGGCGATACGCAAGCAACTGAACCATACTCGATGAGATCCTCTGTAACACCCCCGGTTCCCCGACCACGTTCCTTGCGAAACGCGGCGGTGGTTTTGAGTGCCGGGATGTGGCGGGAGGACGATTTCATGCGGCGCTGCGACAACGATTTCTGGGTCATTCCGCGATGATTCGATGACGAAAAAGAACCGGAACTGCCGCATTGCAGCCTCGGAAATTAACTGCAAATCTGGAGCCGACCCACGAGAGGAAGGTTCAATGCCCCGTGCCATGACGAAAGATAATGTCCGCCTATATTTCGAAGAGGCCGGCCACGGAACCCCGATCATTTTCCTGCACGAATTCGCGGCTGATCACACCAACTGGGAACCGCAGCTGCGCTACTTCTCGCGCGGGCACCGCTGCATCGCCTATTCGGCGCGCGGCTACACGCCGTCCGACGTTCCGCCGACTGCAGACGTCTACACCTACCAGCATTTCTATACCGATGCGCTCGCGGTGCTCGATCACCTCAAGATCGACAAGGCGCATTTCGTCGGCCTCTCGATGGGCTCGTATTCCTCGTTGCAGATCGGCCTCAACGCGCCGGAGCGCGCGCTTTCGATGACGCTGGCCGCGGTCGGCTCCGGCTCGGCCCTCGAGAACCTCGACGCTTTCCGCGCGCAGTGCCGCGCCAATGCCGCGCAGTACGAGGCGATCGGCTCCGTCGAGGTTGCGAAGGTGACGCGCGAGGCGCCGAGCCGGATCCCGTTCCTGCTGAAGGATCCGCGCGGCCACGCCGATTTCTACGCCGCGCTGGCGCGCCATGATGCCAAGGGTTCGGCGAACACGATGCGCAGCTTTCAAGGCGGCCGGCCCTCGATCTACACCATGACGGAAGCGATCCGACGCGTGCCGACGCCGGCGCTGATCCTGTGTGGCGACGAGGACGACAATTGCATCGCGCCGAGCCTATTCCTGAAGAAGCATTTGCCGGCCGCGGGCCTCGCCTTCTTTCCGAAGGCGGGACACGTGCTCAATCTCGAAGAGCCGGCCTTGTTCAACGAGATGGTGGAGCGCTTCATCGCGCTGGTGGAGGCCGGACGCTGGCCGGTGCGCGATCCGAGGTCGATGGTGGCGGCGCCGGTGTGAGCCGTCATTCCGGGGCGATGCAACGCATCGAACCCGGAATCTCGAGATTCCGGGTCTGGTCCTTCGGACCATCCCGGAATGACGCCAAAGGCAATCACTTCCCTTTCGTGCCCCGGCTGAGCAGGAACACGCCCTGCTCGCCGAACATATTCCAGACCCACCAGGGCAGATTGAGCGGCACCGGACGGCCGTAGAGATCGAGCGCGACCGCGCGCTCCATCTTGACGTTGATCTCGCCGCACAGCTCCACAAAATCCTTGATGGTGCAGAAATGGATGTTTGATGTGTCGTACCAGGTCGCCGGCAGGTTCTCGGTGCGCGGCATGTGGCCGCCGATCAGGAGCTGCAGCCGCATCTTCCAGAAGCCGAAATTCGGGAACGAGACGATGGCGCGCTGGCCGATGCGCAGCAGGTTTTCCAGCACCACCCTCGGTTGCCGCGTCGCCTGTAGCGTCTGCGACAGGATCACGTAGTCGAAGGCATCGTCGGGATAGTTGACGAGATCGGTATCGGCGTCGCCCTGCACCACCGCCAGCCCCTTGGCGACGCAGCGGTTGACGCCCTCGCGCGACAACTCGATGCCGCGCCCGTCGATGCCGCGGCTCTCGAACAATTGCAGCAACTCGCCGTCACCGCAGCCGACGTCGAGCACGCGCGAGCCCGGCGCAACCATGTCAGCGACCAGCAGATGGTCGGTGCGATAGCTTCCGGTTCGCTCGGGCGCGACGCCCTGCAATGGCAATGTCTGCTGGATGTTCATGATTGGCCGTCGCTATCGTTAAGTCCGCGCGCCTTGCCTGCGGAGTGCAGGAAGGCGCGGACGATATCGAGGAATTCGGGCACGTCGAGCAGGAAGGCGTCGTGGCCGCGATCGGTCTCGATCTCGGCAAACGACACCCGCGCACTCGACGCGTTCAGCGCGTGCACCAGCGCACGCGATTCCGAGGTCGGAAACAGCCAGTCGCTGGTGAACGACACCACGCAGAAGCGCGTCTTGATGCCGGTGAACGCCTTCGCCAGCACGCCGTCGTGGTCGCCGGCGATATCGAAATAGTCCATCGCGCGGGTCAGATAGAGGTAGCTGTTGGAGTCGAAGCGCTCGACAAAGGACGAGCCCTGGTAGCGCAGATAGCTCTCGACCTGGAAATCGGCGTCGAACGAGAAGGTCGGCAGTTCGCGGTCCTGCATCCGCCGCCCGAACTTGCGATGCAGCGCGGCGTCCGAGAGATAGGTGATGTGCGCGGCCATCCGCGCCACCGCGAGGCCGCGGTGCGGATGCGTATCCTCGTCGACGTAGCGGCCGCCGCGCCAATCCGGATCGGCCATCACCGCCTGTCGGCCCAGCTCATGGAACGCGATATTCTGCGCCGAGTGGCGTGTCGAGCAGGCGATCGCCAGCGTCGAGAACACGCGCTCCGGGTAGGCCGCGGTCCATTGCAGCGCCTGCATGCCGCCCATCGAGCCGCCGACCACACAGAACAGCGTCGTGATGCCGAGGCGATCGATCAGCATCGCTTGCGCACGCACCATGTCGGGGATCGTGATGATCGGAAAATCGAGCCCCCACGCCTTGGCCGTAGCCGGATTGATCGAGGCCGGCCCGGTCGAGCCCATGCAGCCGCCGATCACGTTGGAGCAGATGATGAAGTATTTTTCGGGATCCAACGGCTTGCCAACACCGACCATCGTATCCCACCAGCCGGCCTTGCCGGTGACAGGATGGATATTGTTGACATGCTGGTCGCCGGTCAGCGCGTGACAGACCAGGATCGCGTTGGACCTGTCGGCGTTGAGCTCGCCATAGGTCTGGTAGGCGATCTGGAACGGTGCGAGATCGACGCCGCAATCGAGCTTCAACGGCTGATCCATCCCGAACTTCGCCACCAAAGACGACGGATGATCCGTCTCATGGGCGCGATCATCGCTGTGGATCGGCGGGCTTGCTATCGGACGTCCGTTGCTCATGTAGGCGACCTCGCCTCCACGCGGGAGGCCTCGAACGGAGATCAAGCCATAAAAAAACCGGCCTGAACAAAAGGTTCGGCCGGGAGCTGATGCGTCCCCGGCCTGTTTAGCGAGTTGTTTAACGTGGCTGCAAGCCGGCCGGCTCAAATGACCACGGAGTACGGCAAAGCTAGTCCTCGGTCCTCCCGTCGTCAAGACAGCCCGGCCCAGGGGCATGGTTAACCCTGTCAGCGCAGGGCTGAGCCGCGACGTTTCTCTTTGCTTTCGGCGCCCGTCTTTTCTAATCAGGGCCCTGTCTGACGCGGCATCGGGCCGCCCGGACCTCAAGGTTTTCCGATGTCCAAGCCACCCCCGGCGCCGCCTTCACTGCAGGAGCTGCGCAAAGAAATTGACAGTATCGACGAGCAGGTTCACCGCCTGCTGATGGCGCGCGGCGACATCATCGACCGCCTGATCCAGGTCAAGCAGACCCAGGAGGTCGGCTCGGCGTTTCGCCCGGCGCGCGAGGCCAGCATGATGCGCGGCCTGGTCGAGCGTCATCGCGGTATCCTGCCGCTCGACACCATCGAGAGCATCTGGCGCGTCATCATCTCGACCTTCACCTACGTCCAAGCGCCGTTCGCGGTGCATGCCGACGTTTCGGTCGGCGAATCCGCGATGCGGGATTCGGCACGGTTTCATTTCGGCTTCGTGGTACCCTATGTGGCGCATTTCAGCGCACAGGCCGCGGTCGAAGCGGTAGCGAAATCCAAGGGCGACCTCGCGCTGGTCTCCGCGATCTCCAGCCGCACGCCCTGGTGGAACGCGCTCGAAGCCGACGGCGCGCCGAAGATCATCGCGCGGCTGCCGTTCCTCGAGCGCGCCGACCATCCGGCCGCGCTGCCGGTGTTCGTGGTCTCGCGGGTCGCCGACGACGCCATGGTCACCGAAGTCCAGATGTGGAGCGTGCGCGTCTCCGGCTGGAACGCCGACGTCGCCCGCGCGCTGGCGCCGCTGGCCGAGATCGTCGCGGTGCCCGACACCGCCTTCGACGGCGCGGCGCTGCTGGTCTCGGTCACGGGGCAAGACCCTCATAAGAGCGGCTTTGAGATCATCAAGCTCGCTTTGATCAAGGCCGGCGCCTCGGTCCGCTCGTCGGCCCTCGTCGGCAGCCACGCAACGCGCTATACGGTTCCCACGAATGGGTCGGCAAAGTCCTGAATTGAAGTCATTCAGACTCTTATGCCGCCCGCCTATCCGGAGTTGAAGATGTCCCGCCCCGTGCCGAATCCCGGCATTCTCGATATTGCGCCCTACACGCCCGGCAAGAGCCCGGTGCCGGAACCGGGCCGCAAGGTGTTCAAACTGTCCGCCAACGAGACGCCGTTTGGCCCGTCGCCGAAGGCGATGGCGGCCTACAAGCACGCGGTCGACCATCTGGAGGATTATCCGGAAGGCACCTCGCGGGTGCTGCGCGAGGCGATCGGGCGCACCTACGGTCTCGATCCCAACCGCATCATCTGCGGCGCCGGTTCCGACGAGATCCTCAATCTGCTCGCGCATACCTACCTCGGTCAGGGTGACGAGGCGATCTCGACCACCCATGGCTTCCTGGTCTACCCGATCGCGACGATGGCGAACGGCGCGAAGAACGTCGTCGCGGCCGAGACCAATCTCACCGCCGATGTCGATGCGATCCTTAAGGCGGTGACGCCGCGCACCAAGCTGGTCTGGCTCGCCAACCCGAACAATCCGACCGGCACCTATCTGCCGTTCGACGAGGTCAAGCGGTTGCACGCCGGCCTGCCCTCGCATGTGGTGCTGGTGCTCGACGCCGCCTATGCCGATTACGTCTCGCGCAACGACTACGAGATGGGCATCGAGCTGGTGGCCACCACCGAGAATACCGTGGTGGCGCACACCTTCTCGAAGATCCACGGCCTTGCGGCACTGCGGATCGGCTGGATGTTCGGCCCGGCGCATATCGTCGACGCCTGCAACCGCATCCGCGGTCCGTTCAACGTCTCGGCGCCGGCGATGCTGGCGGCGGCGGCGGCGATCGAGGACTCCGCGCATGTGCAGATGTCGAAGGCTCACACCGAGACCTGGCGCAACTGGCTGACCGAGGAGATCGGCAAGCTCGGGCTCAAGGTGACGCCGAGCGTCGCGAACTTCGTGCTGATCCATTTCCCGACCGAGAAGGGCAAGAGCGCAGCCGAGGCCGATGCCTATCTCACCAGGCGCGGCCTGGTGCTGCGGGCGCTCAACAATTACAAGCTGCCGCATGCGCTGCGCATGACCATCGGCACCGAGGAGGCCAACCGCCTCGTGGTCGAGGGCCTGCGCGACTTCCTGGCCGGAAAGTGACCGTTGACGTGACGACAACTCCGATCTTCAAACGCGTAGCGCTGATCGGCTTCGGCCTGATCGGCGGCTCGATTGCGCGCGGCGCCCGTGCGCAAGGGCTGGTCGGCGAGATCGTGACCACCGCGCGCTCGGAGAAGACGCGCGCCCGCGTCGCCGAACTCGGCATCGTCGACCAGGTGTTCGCAACCAATGCGGAGGCGGTGAAGGATGCAGATTTGGTCATCCTCTGCATTCCCGTCGGCGCCTGCGGTCCGGTCGCGGCCGAGATCGCTGAACATCTCAAGCCCGGCGCGATCATTTCCGACGTCGGCTCGGTGAAGGGCGCTGTCGTCAAGGACATGGCGTCGCATCTGCCTGATGGCGTGCACTTCGTGCCGGCGCATCCGGTCGCCGGCACCGAGCATTCCGGCCCGGACTCCGGCTTTCCCGAGCTCTTCATCAACCGCTGGTGCATTTTGACGCCGCCGGAAGGTACCGATCCTGCGGCGACTGGCCGGCTGCGCGCGTTCTGGGCTGCGCTCGGCGCTAAGGTCGAGATCATGACGCCGGATCATCATGATCTCGTGCTCGCGATCACCAGTCATCTGCCGCATCTGATCGCCTACACCATCGTCGGTACTGCCGATGAGCTGGCGCAGGTGACGGAATCCGAGGTGATCAAATTCTCCGCCGGCGGTTTTCGTGATTTCACCCGCATCGCAGCCTCCGATCCCACGATGTGGCGCGACGTGTTCCTCGCCAACAAGGACGCCGTGCTGGAGATGCTCGGCACCTTCACCGAGGATCTCGCAAAACTCACCCGCGCGATCCGGCGCGGCGACGGCGAGGCGCTGTTCGATCATTTCACCCGCACCCGCGCCATCCGCCGCGGCATCGTCGAGATCGGCCAGGACTCCGCCGCCCCCGACTTCGGCCGCCCGCACGCGAATCTGGCGAACAAGTCGGAGTGATGCGTGCGATGCGAGACTGATTGCGCGGCAATCACCCCATCGTCGTCCTGGCGAAAGCCAGGACGACATCGAATTCGTTGCGCGCTCGAACGTCAAACGCCCGTCATTGCGAGGAGCGATAGCGACGAAGCAATCCATCGCTCCGCATGTATGGAGAGATGGATTGCTTCGCTTCGCTCGCAATGACGGAAGACATTAAGGGATTGCGAGAGCGATGCGCTCATCGATCGTCTCGCCCGGGGCTACCCCTCTCCCCAACCCTCCCCCGCAAGGGGCGAGGGAGCCCGAGCTGCGTGCCCACCTCACATACGCGCATCGTCGTCATGCTCTAGAACGGGTAGTACCGGATCTGCGTCATCACAATGTGGTCGTCGCTCCTCGGCGCACCGCCGACGCCTGAGAACGCGAAGCGCTGGGTGTAGGAATACTGGGCGCCGGCCTTGATGGTGCCGTAGGTGCCCTTGAAGATCGTGTCGTAGAAGCCCGCGGTGTACTGCCTGACCTCCGAGGTATTGCCGTTGCAGGTCGCGGCCGGCGAGTTTTCGGTGTTGCAGCCGAGATTGTTGTAGAGCGGATTGCCGTAGCCGAACGGCACCGTCCCGACATCGGAGAACGTCGCCTTGGTCTTCTCCAGACCCGCATAGGCATAGAGATCGAGCGATGGTGTCGTATGCCAGACCGTCCCCACAAGGAATGCCGTGATCGGCAATGGCTGCATCGAGCCGTCCTGCCGCACAGTCACGTCCGGAAACGGGGTTGCCGTGAAGCGGCCGAGCGCGCCGTAGGAGGCCGAGGCCTGCACGTCCAGCGTCTTCGGCACGATCTCGGCCGAGAGGTGACCGCCGAAGCTTACGGTGTTGACGTCGTGATTGGCGAAGTTGAAACGATCGTAGAAGTCGCGATACTCCGCCCAGCCCTCGACATGCAGTCTGTAAGGCCCGAGCCGCGGATCCCACGCCGCTTTCACGGTGATATCAGGGATGTGGTTCAAGCTGACATTGTTCGCGTTGTTGAAGAAGCTGCCGCCCGGCCCGGTCAGGTTCACCAGCAGGTTCGGATTCAGCACGCCCTGCGGCCCGGCCGCCGGCGTGCCGACCAGCGGTGTGTTGCCGCCGAAGAACGATGTCTGCGGATTCTCGGCCGAAACGGCGAGCTTGAACTCGGGCCCGATATCCTGCCAGACGCGCACGCCGGGTTGCCGCGCTCCGAGAAAGCCCGGCACCAGTTCGAAATCGATCACGCCGGGCGTCTCGGCCACGCGCGGGTCGATGCCCGCCTTGCTCGGCGCATTCAGCGACCAGGTCTGGCCGGCGAGAACATGCAGGCCGAGATCGGTGCGGTCGATCTCAATGCTCGCCTGCCGCAGCCGCGGATTATAGGAGTTGGTCGCGACCGAATTTGCGGTCTGCGCCGCGCCTTCGAAATCGATCTCGCCGAAGCCCGCGATATGGGTGTTCGCCGTCGCGTCGGCTTCGGCAAGCACCGAGAAGCGGGTCTGCCGCGCAGAAAAACGCTGCTCGCCGGTGTTGTAGTTCTTGCTCTGCGGGAACGGGATGAAATTGAAGACCGAGCCGGTATCGGAGGCGAGATTGCGGCTGCGATAGATGCCGGTGAGATCGATCCAGCCGCCGAAGGTGAGGCTGACGCCCTTGTAACAGAGCTTGCCTGATACACAGGGGTCGAACGCCGACGGCGCCTTGGTCGCGATCTGCGCGTCCGCCTTGGAGGCCTGCACCTCCTGCTTGCGCGCCTGCGAGTCCATGCGCTGCTCGAGCTGCTTCAGGCGCGCCTTCAGCGCACGCAAGTCCGACGCATCGTCGTCAGCCCATGCGGGACTCGCCGCCACCAGGATGCCGCCGAGCAAGATTCCCGTGAGTACTCTCATAGGTCGCCTCCCACACCAGATTGTTTCCCCGGTGGGAGAGAGCGGCGATCAGACGGCGATATTCGCTGATGCGCGTAAGATTCCGATCACGTTTTTCTCATCGTGGCGGCGGGAATACTTCGCCGCAATCCGCGATACCGCGCGTGAGGAATAAAAGGAGTCCCGCTCAGAACAGCGGCGGAATCTGTCCGACCTTCAGCGGGCCCAAAAGCACCGCGCCGTCGGCGAAGCGCAGCGGGAAGCTGCGGGCCTTCTTGCCCTCGAGCACGGCGTCGGTGCCAAGCGAATTGATGCCCGCAGTCAGGCCGGCATTGGCGTTCTGCTTGATCGCCTTGCCGAGCCCGGGAAGCGCGCGATCGAGCGCACCGAACAGATTGCTGATGTCCTGGCTCTTCACGCCCGGCGCGACGCGATCCAGCGTTGCCTGCGGCACGCCCTCATCCAGCATCTTGTCGATGCCGAGCGCGGGGATCACGCGCTCGAGGCCGGCGACCGTCATCTGCAGCTCGCCGTCGATGCGGCCATTGGCGTTGAGACGCAGCGTGCCGGCGGCGACCGAGAGCAGATCGCCCTGCTCGATCCGCGACTGCATGATCTCGATGCTGCCGCCGGCGGCCTGGATCTCGCGGAAGCGCTGCGGCCACGGTTTCGGCGAAAAATCCTTCAAGCCGTTCAGCCGCGCATGGATGTCGGCGTTGAACGGCTGGGTCAGCAGCGGATGCACATCCTGCAGGGTGCCGCCGGCGATCTGCAGCACAGTTTCAATCGCCGGATTGTCCGGGGTCGGTCCGTCGACCTGCCGGCCGTGCAGCTCGACATGACCCGCGCGCGCAACCGGTGCCGGCGTCGCGCCGCCGATCCGGTCGATGGCGAGATCGTCGAACACCAGCGAGGCACGCTGCGGCACTGCCGGCAGGCCGACCACGCTGCTGCGGCCCTTGCTCCAGTTGATCGACAGCGACGGCGGCGCGCCGTGCTCGGCGAGCGTCGCCGGCGCCTTGAATTCCGCGATCACGAGCTTGGGATCGTAGATCTGCGCCACCACCAGGATCTCGGCGAGCCGCGCCACGAACGCTGTCTGCGGCGAGGCGGTCTGCGAGACCAGCATCACGCTCGGGTCCTCGCAGCGGATCTCGAGCCGGAACGGGTAACCCGCCACCGAGCGGTTGCCGCAATCATAGTCACGGCCGGCCTTGGCCTCCTGGGCCCGCCATGCGTCGGCCTGCACGCCGACTTGGGAGGCGGCATAGAACCAGAATCCGGTCCACGCCACCGCGGCGATCAGGACCAGGACGGGGACGAAATAGAGGCCGAAACGCGAGCGCCGGCGCGGTGCAATGGTCATGTCAGACATGCGGCGTCCTTTGGCGGGCGAATTTGTCAAAATCGAAGCGGCAAAGCGGCGCTGAAAGCGCTAGGAATTCACTTCGTTTCCCCCGCGTGTTCTGATAGCCCCTCACCTCAATGCCTGCAAACGCTCCCTCCCCTGACCTGTCCGACGGCGACCTCTGGGTGTTCGGCTACGGCTCGCTGATGTGGAAGCCGGGCTTTGAGTTCATCGAACAGGTGCCGGCGCGGCTGATCGGCGAGCACCGCGCGCTCTGCGTCTACTCCTTCGATCACCGCGGCACCCCGGAAAAGCCCGGCCTGGTGCTCGGGCTCGACCGCGGCGGCGCCTGCCGCGGCATCGCGTTTCGTGTCGCAGCAACACGTCGCAATGACACCATCGCCTATTTGCGCGCACGCGAGCAGACCACCAATGTCTATCGCGAGGTGATGCGCTCGGTGTGGCTCGAGAACGAGGCGCAGCAGCGGGTTAGTGCTCTCGCCTATGTGGTCGATCGCGGCCATGTGCAATATGCCGGACGGCTGTCGCTCTCGGAGCAGCTACGCTTCGTGCAGCAGGGCCACGGCCGCTCCGGCAACAATCGCGACTATGTGCTCTCGACGGTGGCTGCGATCGAGAAGCAGGGTTTTCGCGATGCGCCACTGCACCAGCTTGCCGTGATGCTGCACGATGCCCATCCGGCCCGCCACCCGCTGCAGGATGCCGGGGATTCGTAGAGATACGCAGGGTGGGTTAGCGCAAGCGTAACCCACCATCTTCCTCGCGAGGACGTGGTGGGTTACGCCTTCGGCTAACTAATCTTACTGCGTCATGAGTTTTCATCGTCGTCCGCCTGCTGCGATGGCGCCACAACATGGACATCGCGGCAAGGTTTTGATGATCGCTCGGATCAGGCGTAGACGCATGGTTGCGATCGAGTTGGGGGTGTGGCGTTCAGGCCGCGATGGCGGATCCTCTGGGTCGGTAATTGTCGGGTAAGCGAGGTGTCTGGAACGGCGTGGCAGAACGAGGTCCTGAGGGGGGAATCGTCGCCCGCTCGGCGATCAGGAATCCGTAAGCTGCAATGCAAAGCGTGGCGTGATGGTGGAAGCCGAGCCATCCGCGGCCCTCATAGTGACCGAGCCCGACCTCTTGTTTGAGCTCCTGATAGTCGCGCTCGATGCGCCAGCGCAGCTTGGCAAGATCGACGAGTTCGCGGAAGCCGATATTGGCTGGCAGCGTCGATAGCCAATACTTGGTCG
>NZ_JYMU01000039.1:0-184513 GCF_000938235.1 Bradyrhizobium sp. LTSPM299 | reverse complement strand
TTGTCGCCTCAAATCGTCCGACAATTCATCGCGTGCGACCCCATCCGCAGCTCATTGGTCAGCCGCTCAACTGCCGAACATCTCGTTGTATCGGCGCGATTCCAATCAGTCGGCTCACCCGTGGCGCTCAAATCGCCATAGCGCCTGCGGCACCGCCGCACGTTCCCCAAGCGCGCTTTCCTCCCTTGGAGGCTTTCGGACGCCGGCCGCCGAACTCGCGGCCACGTCATTCATGCGGCCGGCATCCGAAACCCTTCACACAACCGGACCTTCGCGATCAGGTCCGTTTCGACGGTTGGCCGCACACAAGCCTGTGCCCGTCGATTGTGGTTACGACGATCTCACGCATTCCGTAGTGAGAATCTTTGGGGGCGGAGCAGATCGCCCCTCGCGCTGCAAATTCTGCGTGCAAGCCGTCGACATCATCGACCTCCAGATAGCCAAACCAATTGTGAGAACCAAGCGCGCTCGGATGGATGTCGGCCGGGCACTGGCCAAGCATAATCCTCACGCCGTCCCTCTCGACCAATCGCCAATCCGTTGCATCCTCCCAACCGATACGGAAGCCAAGCACGTCGTGAAAATACTGAGAGCTTCGGTTGATGTCGGAACAGCGACCACGAAGGCCCACGGCGCCATCTTTGACTGCATGCTGGCTCCTCTTCGGGTCTATTGATCCACAATCCGGTATTCTGGGGGTACCTTTACACGCGATCAGGCGATGTCGTAGTTGGGAGCCGACGAGGGTTGATGTCGGTGCCATGTCTGGAGGGCCAATAGGTGACATTCAGCCAACTCGACGAGGAGTGTCCTTGATGTCGCCAATGGGATGGGAGGCGCTCGGGCAGTGGGGTGAAGACGTCGCTCGCATCGAGCCACTCGCCGGCGGGGTCGCCAACGACGTGTGGAGCGTGCGCGTCCAAGGGCACCTCGCGGTCGGTCGTCTCGGTGCGAGGAGCGACGCTGATCTCGGGTGGGAGACCGAGCTCCTCCAACACCTCGACCGTGAAGGTCTGACCGTGCCGGTGCCGATCCCGACGACAGACGGCCGGCTGTTCTCGGACGGTCTGGTGGTGATGACATATGTGGAGGGCGGACCGCCAGAGACGGAGGCCGACTGGCGTCGCGTGGCCGACATGCTCCGCCGGCTGCATCTGATAACGGCGGGGTGGCCGCAGCGTCCGGGTTGGCGATCGTCGACCGACCTCCTGCACGCCGAGACCGGGACGAGGATCGACCTCGGCGCCATGCCGCCTGAGGGCGTTGCTCGATGCCGCGCCGCGTGGGCGCGGCTCGTCGGGCGTCAGACCTGCGTCGTCCACGGCGACCCGAACCCGCGCAACATCCGCATGACCGCGGATCGGGTCGCGCTGATCGACTGGGACGAGTCGCATGTTGACGTCCCCGATCTCGACCTGGTGCTGCCCCACAACGCCGCCGGTCTCGATGGCGGCGCGCATGACATCGCCGCGCAAGCATCGGCCGCATGGGAAGCCGCCGTCTGCTGGGACGATGCGTACGCAATCAAGCGGCTTGCCCAAGTTCGAGCGGTCTGAGCAGCGGCAGCGGCTCGACGACCGAAATGGGTCAGACTCGGAAGTCGGGGAGACAGTGCACTTACAGTGGGCCGCTCGGCGCGTACGACAAGATAGCCCGACGGGCAACTCAGCAAAAACCCGTCAAGCCCTCGCGTGAAAAATATTCCGATTTCCAGAAGAGAAACTCAGTGATATAGATATGTCGTCCTACCCGATTGAGGGGCGAGCGCACGTCACGAACGCGCGGTGGGATGCGGTGGACGCCGTGCGTGTGACTGACGAGCACGCGTAAGGCGGACGGTGAAATCGTGTGGTCCCGACGCCCCAGTGGCAGGCAAAAGTTCGCGAGACGCTTAGGCATCTTGCGGACGACGGTGATAAACAAGCCCGGTCTTCGCCGGGGAGAGCACGTATAAGCCGTAACCCATCGCGCAGGGAAAGCCGGAGTGCCTCCGCTGGACCTGTATGCTCGTGTGCGGTTTTCTTTCTACCCTTGCACGCGAGACCGCGGGTGCAGCGTGCACCCGGCTTTCCCTGCGCCCTCTGTTCAAGAGAGGGCGGAACGAAATGCAAAGCTCAGACAAATCATGTCGCGAGAATGCGGATGTATGACTGACAAGCGGCGCAACAAATTCACTGTCATTGCCCGGCTTGACCGGGCGACCCAGTACGCCGCGGCCCATCGGCTCAAGCACAACCGTCTCTGGAATACTGGGGTCGCCCGGTCAAGCCGGGCGATGACACCGAAGATGTGGCTGGGAACGTCGTGACAGCGTCGCCATCCTCACGACCCGATCCGCACCACCATTTTCCCCAGCGCAGCACGCGTCTGCATCGTCCTGAACGCGGCGCGAAAATCCTCAAATGCGAACACGTGGCCGACGACAGGCACGAGCTTGCCGTCATTCAGCCAGGTCGACAATTGCGTCATCACGCGCGTCTGGGCCTCAGGCTCGCGGCGCGCGATCTGGGCGACATCGACACCGATCAGGAGGCCGCCCTTCAGCAGCGGCAGATTGAACGGCAGCGCGGGGATGGTGCCTGCGGCAAAGCCGACCACGAGATGCCGCCCGTTCCAGGCGATCGAGCGGAACGCCTGCAGCGAGACCTCGCCGCCGACCGGATCGAAGATCACGTCGGCGCCATGACCGCCGGTCGCGTCCTTCAGCGCGTCGCGCCAGTCAGCCCTGGTGTAGTCGACGACGGCGTCAGCACCGAAGCGCGCAGCGAAGTTGCGCTTCTCCTCGGTCGAGGCGGCGGCGATGACGCGCGCACCAAGCAGCTTGCCGATCTGGATCGCGGCGATACCGGTGCCGCCGGCCGCGCCGAGCACGAGCAACTGCTCGCCGGCGCGCAGCGTACCGCGTTCGCCGAGCGCATAGAGCGCGGTGAGATAGTTGGTGCGGAAGGCAGCAGCAGCCTCCATCGAGAGGCCATCAGGCATGATCTCGACGGCAGTGGCCGGCACCGCGATATATTCCGCCAGCGCGCCCGAGCGCGCGGCACCCATCACCCGCATGCCCGGCGTGAATCTGGTGACGTCATCGGCCACCGCGTCGACCACGCCGGCGAACTCCGCGCCCGGTGTGAAGGGCAGGGGATCCTTGGTCTGGTAGCGGCCCTCGACCTTCA
This sequence comes from Bradyrhizobium sp. LTSPM299, assembly GCF_000938235.1. Classification (NCBI taxonomy): domain Bacteria; kingdom Pseudomonadati; phylum Pseudomonadota; class Alphaproteobacteria; order Hyphomicrobiales; family Nitrobacteraceae; genus Bradyrhizobium; species Bradyrhizobium sp. LTSPM299. The sequence continues at coordinate 181,343 of NZ_JYMU01000039.1, read as the reverse complement.
ATCCATCGACAAAGCCGATGCTCGCGGCCTGCACTCGGACGCGGACCTGGCCCGGTCCGGCCACCGGCATGCCGGTTTCCTGCAGCCCGATCTGATCGATGGGCGCATATTGCTCGACGACAACCGCCTTCATCCTGCGTTTCCCGTTGGTTCGTTTCCTCTAGAGCTATTTCCGTTCCGATGGAATCGGAACGGAGCTCTAGATTCTTGTTTTGACGCGTTTTCTTCACGCGAACCGGTACCCACTTCGCTCGAAAACGCTCCTGAGCAGACAGCTATCCCATGTCCGATGTTCTACGGGGAGGGCTTTTGCGCATGCCGCGGCGGTGGCCGTTGCGGAAAGCCAGCATCTTCAACGACATCGCGAAAAGGGACGTGTTTACCCGTTGTTATCCCTACCAAATTCGGTAACGCGTCCTTAATGGCATTAACGTTAGGGTTTTTCCGCGTGATCCGCCTTGGAGCGCGCGCCGTCCAGGACAGGCGGCTGTTGCGTACGCGTTGGAGTCTCCCATGGATATCATGACCGGCGCTGGGCTGTTGGCTGGCGTCATCGTCATCGCGGTGATGATGCTGTTGGGCGGCGACGTGCACATGTTCATTTCCGAACATGCCATGATCATCATCTTCGGTGGTTCGATCGCGGCCACCATGATCCGCTTCCCGCTCGGCGTTATGCTGCACGGCCTGCCGCTCGGCGCCAAATACGCCTTCACCATGAGCCGGCTGTCGGCCCGTGACCTGGTCGACGAGCTCGCCCGCATCGCCGAGATCGCCCGCAAGCAGGGCCCGGTCGGCCTCGAAAAGGTCGAGACCAACGAGGCCTTCCTCGCCAAGGGCATCCGCTATGTCGCCGACGGATACGACCTCGAATTCATCCGCGACAATCTGGAACGCGACCGCGACAATTTCCTGATGCACCTCGACGAGGGCAGCAAGATCTACCGCGCGATCGGCGACTGCGCGCCGGCGTTCGGCATGATCGGCACGCTGATCGGCATGGTGCAGATGTTCGCCAACATGACCGACCCCTCCAAGCTCGGCCCGTTCATGGCAACCGCGCTGCTCGCGACCCTGTACGGCGCGCTGGTCGCCAACCTGTTCTGTCTGCCGATCGCCGACAAGCTGCACGGCAAGCTGCTCGACGAGGAGACCAACCGCACGCTGATCATCGACGGCATCCTGATGATCCGCGATTCCAAGAGCCCGGCGCTGGTCCGCGAAATGCTGCTGGCCTATCTGCCGGAAAAACATCGCCACGAGGAGGGCGAGCCGGTCCCGGCCTAAGGGGTGGGGCGGCGCGTCCAGGAAGCTTGATCGATGGCGAAGAAAAAGCGCGGTGATGCACATGGCGGAGGTCACGGCTGGTTCGTGACGTTCGCGGACCTGATGGGTCTGATGATGAGCTTCTTCGTGATGCTCGTCGCCTTCTCCACCATGGACAACAACAAGTTGAAGATCGTCGCCGGCTCGATGCGCGACGCCTTCGGAGTGCAGACCAACGTCCGCTATTCCGGCATCATCGAGTCAGACGGCCTGCCGACGCGGCCGAAGCTGAAGAATGTCGACCACATCTCGCCGGAGGAATCCTCCGCCAATCCGACGCCGGACGAGCAGGAGCGCAGTCAGCTCAACGGCGCGCGGCTGAAGATCGACCGCGAATTCGCGCTGGCTTCCGCCTCGCTGCGGCAGGCACTGCAGGACATGCCGGAGCTGACCGAGATCTCCAAGAACATCATGTTCGAGGAGACCAATGAGGGGCTCAACCTCGAGATCGTCGACCAGGACGGCCGTTCGATGTTCGCCGACGGGTCCAAGCTGCCGTATGACCGCACCCGCCGGCTGATCCAGAAGCTCGCCGCGCCGCTGAAGGCGACGCCGTTGCGGGTTTCAATCATCGGACATACTGCCGCAGGCTTCGTGCCGGCGCGCAGCGATTACGACGCCTTCGACCTGTCCGCGGATCGCGCCAACGTTGTGCGGCAGATCCTGGAGCGGGAAGGGCTGCCGTCGGCCCATATCTTCGCGGTATCAGGCAAAGCCGATGGCCAGCCACTGTTTCCCGACGATCCGACGCTGCCGGCGAACCGCCGCGTCACCATCACCTTGATGCGGGAAAATCCGCCGCTGCCGCCGGATCTGAAGCCGTAGGTGCTGGTTATCATGCTACCGTCAAGCTAGCCCTGTTGCTCGATTGACAGACAGGGCGGAAGCGTCGATAGCCGCGCGGATCAAATCAACCGGTCAAGCGTTCCATCCTCGTCATGGCGGTCAGCGTCTCATCCACCGAAGCCCAGGAGGGGCAGGCCACCTCGGGCTTCTGGGCCCTGACGCTGGGCAGCATCGGGGTGGTGTTCGGCGATATCGGGACGTCGCCGCTCTATGCCTTCCGCGAGGCGGTTGGCGGCGCAGCGCACGGCCAGCCTGTTACCCGCATCATGGTACTCGGCGTGCTCAGCCTGATCCTGTGGGCGCTGTTCATCGTCGTCACCGCCAAATACGTGCTGCTGCTGCTGCGCGCCGACAACAATGGCGAGGGCGGCACGCTCTCGCTGATGGCGCTCGGCCAGCGCGCGATCGGCCGCCGGAGCTGGCCGCTGCTGGCGCTCGGCGTGGTCGGCGCGTCGATGTTCATCGGCGATTCCATGATTACGCCGGCGATCTCGGTGCTGTCGGCGGTCGAAGGCCTCAAGCTCGCCATGCCGCATCTCGAGCACTATGTTGTGCCGCTGACGATCCTGATCCTCGTCGCGCTGTTCTCGGTGCAGAGCAGCGGCACCGCCCGCGTCGCCTCCGCCTTCGGACCGGTCATGGTGGTGTGGTTCGCCGCGCTGGCGGTGATGGGCGTCATGCACATCATGGACGATCCGTCGGTACTGGCGGCGATCAATCCGTATTACGCGCTCCAGTTCCTGCTGACCCACGGCACCATCGGCCTGGTGACGCTGGGCGCGGTGTTCCTCGCGGTGACCGGTGGCGAGGCACTGTATGCGGATCTCGGGCATTTCGGCCGCAAGCCGATCCAGTCCGGCTGGCTGTTCTTCGTGCTGCCGTCGCTGCTTCTCAACTATTTCGGGCAGGGCGCGCTGGTGCTGACCGATCCGGCCGCGATCGAGAACTCGTTCTATCGCATGGTGCCGGAGGTGCTGCTGTTGCCGCTGGTGGTGCTCGCCACCGCTGCGACTGTGATCGCCAGTCAGGCGGTGATCACCGGCGCCTATTCGCTGATCCGCCAGGCGGTGCAACTCGGGCTGTTGCCGCGCTTCGAGGTCCGCTACACCTCGGAGACCCACGCCGGCCAGATCTATCTGCCACGGGTCAATCGCCTGCTGCTGATCGGCGTGCTGCTGTTGGTGCTGTTGTTCCGCACCTCGAGTGGTCTCGCCTCCGCCTATGGCATCGCCGTCTCCACGACCATGGTCGCCGACGGCATCATGGGCTTCATCGTGATCTGGAAGCTGTGGAATTGGCGTGTGGCGTCAGCGGCGGCGTTAATCCTGCCGTTCGTCGTCGTCGACATGACCTTCTTCAGCGCCAATCTGCTCAAGCTGTTCGAAGGCGCCTGGGTGCCGCTGCTGTTCGGCGCGATCGTGGCTGTCATGATCTGGACCTGGCGGCGCGGCGCCGCGATCCTGGTCGCGATGACCCGCCGCATCGAGGTCCCGCTGCGCGACCTGATCAAGAGCCTGGAGAAGCGGCCGCCGCACGTCGTCAAGGGCACCGCGGTGTTCCTCACCAGCGATCCGAACTTCGTGCCGACCGCGCTGCTTCACAACCTCAAGCACAACAAGGTGCTGCACGAGCACAATGTGATCCTGACCATCGAGACCGCGCCAACGCCGCGCGTCGATCTCTCCGAGCGCGTGCACATGGAGAAGATCAGCGACAAGTTCACGACTGTGCGGCTGCGCTTCGGCTTCATGGAATCGCCGAACGTGCCGAAGGCGCTGGCGGTGGCGCGCAAGCTCGGCTGGCAATTCGACATCATGGCGACCTCGTTCTTCGTGTCGCGCCGCTCGCTGAAACCGTCCGCGCAGTCGGGCATGCCGCAATGGCAGGACCACCTGTTCATCGCGATGAGCCGCTCCGCCAACGATGCGACCGACTATTTCCAGATCCCGACCGGCCGGGTCGTGGAGGTCGGTACTCAGGTAACTATTTGATTGGACGGCAGGATTCGAGAGTTGAACAACCGTGATCTATGCGTGATACGCATGCCGGAGGCCTGAATCCGTGCTAACCTATGCATTCACGCCGGGAGTATAGCCCTGCGACGCCGCGTTGTGCAGTGCGGCAGAGGATAGAGGCGCGCCTTCCCATGTCATCCGAGAGTGCGATCACCGCGGCGGAAACGCCCGCGGCCAATGGTCATGGCGAAGCGCATTCTACCGCAGGCTTCAAGGCTCTGATGATCGGCAGCATCGGTGTCGTCTATGGCGACATCGGCACCAGCCCGCTTTACGCGCTGCGCGAAGCCGTCGTCGCGGCCAGCGGCTCCGAAGCAGAGCCGATGGCGCATGCGGTGCTCGGCGTCCTCTCGCTGATCCTGTGGGCGCTGATCATCGTCGTCACGCTGAAATATGTCGTGGTCCTGCTTCGTGCCGACAATCACGGCGAGGGCGGGACGCTGGCGCTGATGGCGCTGGCGCAGCGCGCGGTCACCAAGGGGGCCGGGGCGATCGTGCTGCTCGGCATCATCAGCGGCGCGTTGTTCTATGGCGATGCCGTCATCACACCGGCGCTGTCGGTGCTGTCGGCGGTCGAAGGCATCAAGCTCGTGACCTCGACCTTCGATCCCTACGTCGTCCCGCTCACGGTGATCATCCTGGTCATCCTGTTCTCGGTGCAGTCGCGCGGCACCGCCCGCGTCGCGGCCTTCTTCGGACCCGTGATGTGCGTGTGGTTCGCGATCATCGCAATTGCGGCGCTGCCGCAGATCGCGCGGCATCCCGAGGTACTTTACGCGCTCAACCCGATCCACGCAGTATCGTTCATGCTGCATCACGGCGTGATCGGCTTCGTCACCCTCGGTGCGGTCTTCCTTGCCGTGACTGGCGCGGAGGCGCTCTATGCCGACCTCGGCCATTTCGGCAAGCGTCCGATCCAGACCGCGTGGCTGTTCATCGTGCTGCCCTCGCTGACGCTCAATTACATGGGGCAGGCGGCGCTCTTGCTTGCCGATCCCAAGGCGATCGAGAATCCGTTCTTCCTGATGTTCCCGGACTGGGCGCTGATCCCGATGGTCGCGCTTGCGACGCTCGCGACCGTGATCGCGAGCCAGGCCGTCATCACCGGCGCCTATTCGCTGACGCGGCAGGCGATCCAGCTCGGGCTGTTGCCGCGCTTTGAAATCCGCCACACCTCGGAAGCGCATTCCGGGCAGATCTACATGCCCCGCATCAACCGGCTGCTGCTCATCGCGGTGATCCTGTTGGTGCTGATGTTCCGCTCCTCCAGCGCGCTCGCTTCGGCCTACGGCATCTCGGTGACCGGCACCATGGTGGTGACGGCGATGATGGGGTTCGTCGTGATCTGGCGGGTCTGGAAATGGTCGCCGTTCGCAGCCGCGGCCCTGATTGCCCCGTTCCTGTTCCTCGATCTGACCTTCCTCGCCGCGAACCTGCTCAAGGTCTGGGAGGGGGGCTGGGTGCCGCTCGCGCTCGGCGCTGCCATGATCGTCGTGATGTACACCTGGCGCCATGGCAGCCGGCTGTTGTTCGAGAAGTCGCGCAAGCTGGAATTCCCGCTGGCGGATCTCGTCGCGATGCTTGAGAAGCGGCCGCCGCAGCGGGTCTCCGGCACCGCGGTGTTCCTGACCAGCGATCCCGTCAGCGCGCCGACCGCGCTGATGCACAGCCTGAAGCACTACAAGGTGCTACATCAGAAGAACATCATCCTCACCATCGAGACCGCGCCAACGCCGCGCATCGACCCGTCCGAGCGCGTGCGGATGGAGCAGCTGAGCGAGACGTTCTCCAAGGTGACCCTGAAATTCGGCTTCATGGAATCGCCGAACGTGCCGAAGACGCTGGCGATCGCCCGCAAGCTCGGCTGGCAGTTCGACATCATGTCGACCTCGTTCTTCCTGTCGCGTCGCGCGCTGAAGCCGGCGGCGCATTCCGGCATGCCGAGCTGGCAGGACCACCTGTTCATTGCACTCAGCCGCGCGTCCAACGACGCCACCGACTATTTCCAGATTCCGACCGGCCGGGTCGTCGAGGTCGGCACGCAGGTCACGATCTAGTTTGAGCTACTCGGGGGACCGCACGCCGAGATGAGTCCTGTCTACCGTCGAGCCACGCGCGGTGATGCAATTCGCCTCTTCGAGATTCGGCGGACATCGATCCTCGAACTCGCCTCGAAGGGAATTCCGGCCGACGAAGCCGCGGCGTGGGCGATGAAGCTCACGCCCGCAGGCATGGAGCAAAAGCTTCGCGAACTGAAGATCTGGGTTGCTGAATCAGATGGCATCGCAGCCGGGTGGGGCGCCATTCGCGGTGGCTATCTGGAAGGGCTGTATATGGCCCCCGAATTTGCCGGCCGAGGCATCGGCGGCGGCTTGCTTGCCATGCTCGAAAGCCTGATGCGGTCGCGTGGTGTCCGGGAGATCCGCGCCGAAGCCAGTTCGAATGCGCTGGATTTCTACCTTCAACGGGGTTATCGGGCCACAGCGCCTCAAACGCCTGATGGCGCCTGGCCGATTGCAAAGCAGCTTCAATAGCCACGCCGGGGAGGCTCGAGCTAAGGCTCTTGTGGAAGCTTTGGACGGTGCTTTAAGTCGCTTGTGGCGCTTGATTTTCTCCGCGCGAGAGGCGACTTTGCGGCCCGGGCTGGCGGGGCGTGAAGTTGGCCAATCTGATATGTCGGGAGGATTTTTCCGTGGCGGACCACAATGTGGAAGATTTGTTTCCGGACGAGGTGTCGAAGGGAATAGCTGATGGACTTTATCTCCTGGTCGACGTCCGCGAGCCGAATGAGGTTGCCGTCGAGGCCTATCCCGATGGCGTCGTGGTTCCGCTGTCGACCTTCGATCCGTCGGCGATTCCCGATCCGAAAGGCAAGCAGGTTGTGTTCGCCTGCCGCTCCGGCAAGCGCTCGGTGACGGCCTCGCTGGCGGCGCAGGCCGCGGGCCTGCCGTATGACAAGCATCTGGCCGGCGGCATCATCGGCTGGAAGGCGGCGGGATTGCCGACCAAGACGGGCGGCTGATCTCCGACATGACCTCCATGAACAAGGTCTTCGCGGACCTTCCCGTCACGATCTTCGAGGCGATGTCGCAGGCCGCGCGCGACAACAACGCCATCAATCTCGGCCAGGGCTTTCCCGACGATCCCGGACCGGAGGACATCCGCCGCGCCGCCGCGGACGCCTCGCTGAACGGCTACAACCAGTACCCGTCGATGATGGGCATTCCGGAGCTCCGGCAGGCGATCGCGTCGCACTATGGCCGCTGGCACGGGCTCACCCTCGATCCGATGACCGAGGTGATGGTGACGTCAGGCGGCACCGAGGCGTTGACCTCGGCAATCCTCGCCGTCGTCGAGCCCGGCGATGAAGTGATCGTGTTCCAGCCGGTCTATGATTCCTATCTGCCGATCATCCGGCAGGCGGGCGGCATTCCGCGGCTGCTGCGTCTTGAGCCGCCGCACTGGCGGCTTAACGAGGAGATGCTGCGGAGCGCCTTCAATCACAAGACCAAGGCGGTGCTGTTCAACAACCCGCTCAACCCGGCGGCGGTGGTCTATCCGCGCGAGGACCTCGAATTGCTGGCGCGGTTCTGCCAGGAGTTCGACAGCGTCGCGATCTGCGACGAGGTCTGGGAGCACGTGGTGTTCGACGGCCGCGAGCACATCCCGCTGATCACGATCCCGGGCATGCGCGATCGCACGATCAAGATTGGCAGCGCCGGCAAGATCTTCTCGCTGACCGGATGGAAGGTTGGCTTCGTCTGTGCCGCGCCGCCGCTGTTGCGCGTGGCCGCCAAGGTTCACCAGTTTCTCACCTTCACGACGGCGCCCAATCTGCAGGCCGCCGTCGCTTACGGCCTCAACAAGCCGGACGACTATTTCCTCGATATGCGCAAGGATATGGCGCGGAGCCGCGACCGTCTTACCAAGGGGCTGGAAAGCATCGGCTTCCCGGTCCTGAAGTCGCAGGGGACCTACTTCCTCACCGTGGACCTGTCGCCGCTCGGGCTCAACGAGACCGATGCGGAGTTCTGCTGGCGTATCGTCCAGGACTACAAGGTTGCGGCGATTCCGGTGTCCGCGTTCTACGAGCAGGACGCGGTAACGTCGGTTGTGCGGTTTTGTTTTTCCAAGAAGGACGCAACGCTCGACACTGCGCTGGAGCGTCTGTCGGACGCGGTCCACCGCCGCAAGAGGTAAGCCGGGATGAGAGAGCAGAGCCGGTACGTTAGCCTGATCGGCGTCGTCGCCGCGGCTCTGCTGTTCTCTGTCTCCGCCGGTGCGGAGCAGCGCACGGTCAATTTCTACAATTGGTCGAACTATATGGCGCCGGGCGTGCTGGAGGACTTCACCAAGGAGACCGGCATCAAGGTCGTCTACGACACTTTCGACGCCAACGAGACGCTGGAGACGCGGCTGCTTGCCGGCAAGTCGGGCTACGACGTCGTGGTGCCGACCGGCTATTTCCTGCAGCGCCAGATCACCGCCAAGGTGTTTTTGAGCTTCGACAAGTCGAAGCTGCCGAACCTCGCCAATGCCTGGCCGGTGGTGACGAAGCAGCTAGCGACCTACGATCCCGGCAACAACTACGGCGCTAACTACATGTGGGGCACCACCGGCATCGGCTACAACGTCAAGATGATCAAGCAGATCCTCGGCCCCGATGCGAAGATCGACAGCTGGGACATGGTGTTCAAGCCGGAGAACTTCGCCAAGTTCAAGGATTGCGGCATCCATATGCTTGATTCCGCCGACGATATCCTGCCGGCGGCGCTGAGCTATCTCGGTCTCGATCCGAATTCGACCAAGCAGACCGACCTGGAGAAGGCCGCCGATCTCGTTATCAAGATTCGGCCCTATGTCCGAAAATTCCACTCGTCCGAATATCTCAGCGCGCTGGCTTCGGGCGACATCTGCTTCGTGGTCGGTTGGTCGGGCGACATCATGCAGGCGCGCAGCCGCGCGGCGGAGGCCAAGACCGGAGTCGAGATCGGCTACACGATCCCGAAGGAGGGCGCGCAGATGTTCTTCGACAATCTCGCGATCCCTGCCGATGCGAAGAACGTCACTGAAGCCTATGAGCTGATCAACTACCTCTATCGTCCCGAGGTCGCCGCGAAGAACTCAAACTTCCTGTCCTACGCCAACGGCAATCTGGCAAGCCAGAAGCTGATTGACCCTGTTATCATCAACGACAAGAACATCTATCCGGACGAGGCGATGCAGCAGAAGCTGTTCGTGATCATGGCGCGGGATCCCGCCACGCAGCGGATCATCAATCGCCTGTGGACGCGGGTGAAGACGGGGAAGTGATGCGAAGCGTTAGCGCCAGCGCCGGTGCAGCCAGAGCCACTGATCCGGATATTCGCGGACCCAGCTCTCGACGACATCGGTGACCGCCTGCATCGTGCCCTGAACGTCGATCTGGCCGGATGCATCGAACACCGGTTTCACTTCCTCCGACACTTCACCGCGGAAGCGGCCGTCGGGCAGGCGGATGATCCGCGTGCCGTGGATCGGGCAGTCGACCTGCCGGCGCAGTCGCGCCAGCAGCGGGTTGGCGGTGGTCTTGCGGCCAAAGAAGGTGACCGGAACGCCGTTGGTCAGGTACTGGTCGACCAGCATTGCGACGTGCTGGCCGTTCAGCAGGGCCTGCCCCAGCTTGAACGGCGCGTCGCGGCCGGCCGGCACCAGCGTGCCCATCTTGACCTGCCGGATACGCTCGATGGCGCGGTCGGCGGATTCGATGTTCGGTCGCCGGAACAGGATCGCGGCATCGAGCCCGTGGGCGACCGCGGCAAGTGCGGGAAGCTCCCAGTTACCGAGATGCGCCGCAAAGAACAGCGCCGGCTTGCCGTCGTCACGGAGCCGGTCGAACAGCTCCTTGCTCCGCGGCGAGAATTCGACGCGGCTGGGCTTCTCGGGATGAGCGATGTCGTAGTCCCAGATGTGATCGAGATGCGCGAACTCGGCACCGAGGCGCCCGAGATTGTGCCAGACGCCCGTGAGGATTTGCTCGATCTCCTCCGGCGACTTTTCCGGGAAGGCAGCCTTGAGGTTCTCGCGGCCGATGCGATCCTCGCGCAGCCAGCGGCCGATGAAATGCGTAGCGCGGCCGAAGAACCTCGCCGTCTTGTCCGGATCGAAATAGCGCGCGGTCCGCAACAGGCCGACCGTCAAGGCGCCGACCGCAGCCTCGGTTGCTGGCTTGGTGGCGTCGCGCAGGCGCGCTTTGGTGCGAAGGAGCAGACGTTTCATTGTGCGAAGCGAGAGCCAGCCTAGGCCGGCTCTCGCGTCAGGATCAGCGAGGCATTTTGCCCACCGAACCCGAACGAGTTCGACATCACGGCGGTGACGCGCGCGTCGCGCGCCTTGTTGCCGACCACATCGAACGGAATTGCGGGATCCGGCACCTCGTAATTGATGGTCGGCGGAATCCGCTGATGCTCGAGCGTGAGCAGCGAGTAGATCGCTTCGACGGCGCCGGCCGCCGAGATGGTGTGGCCGACCGCCGACTTGTTCGACGACACTGGGATATTCGGCGTATGGTCGCCGAACACGGCCGAGGTCGCAAGATATTCCATCTTGTCGTTTTCCGGGGTCGAGGTGCCGTGCGCGTTGATGTGGTCGATCTGGCCCGGCTCCATGCCCGCGTCGGCAAGCGTCTTGCGCACGCAGCCGATCGCTGGCTTGCCGTCGGGGCTCGAACGGGTGCGGTGGAAGGAGTCGGTGAGCTCGCCGCAGCCGGCGACGACGCCGAGGATGCGCGCGCCGCGGGCCATCGCCGCGTCGTAGCTCTCCAGCACCAGCGCGCCGGCGCCTTCGGCCATCACGAAACCATCGCGGTTCTTCGAGAACGGCTTCGAGGCGCCCTGCGGCGGATCGTTCTGGGTGGAGAGGGCCGACAGCAGCGAGAAGCGCACCATGGCTTCGGGATTGACCGAGCCATCGGTCGCGATGCACAGCGCCGCATCGGCTTCGCCGCGGCGGATCGCCTCGACGCCGAGCTGGATGGCGGTGGCGCCGGACGCGCAAGCCGTCGACAGCGAAATCGGCGATCCCTTGGTGCCGAAGGTGTCGGCGAGGTGGAGTGCGACCGAGCCGAACGTGAAGCGGCGGTGATAATGGGTGAACTGGCCGTTACCACAGGCCGCCAGATAGTCGATGATTCCGAAGTCTCGCTTCTCGACGGAGCGCGCGACCTCCAGCCGTTGCGGCCATTCGGTCTCGACCGGAGCGACCGCGAGAAACAGCGGCCCCGGAAAGTCGCCCTTGCTGCCGACGCCGGATTGCTCGAGCGCTTCCTCGGTGGCGATCACCGCGAGGCGCTCGGACAGGCTGGTCGAAGAGAAGGGCTCGACGGTGACGAAGTCGACCGCACCGGCCATCGTCGTCTTCATGCCGTCGATCGGGAAACGCGTCACCGTCTTGATGCCGGATTCGCCCGCGGTCAGCCGGTTCCAGTTATCGGTCTTGCCGGCGCCGAGCGAGGTCACGATCCCCATGCCGGTCACGACAACGATCGGCCGGCCGAATTTATCGCGTGGTGCTGTCATGGTTTCCCCGTCGATGCTGCGCCGGACTTACTTTACGGCCTCGACCAGGGCCATACCTTCGCCCTGCCAGTGACCGACCCCCGTCACCACAATCTGGGTTGGCGCCCCGGTCTTTTCAACCTCGAACCCGGTCGGGTCGTTGGCCGGATAAAGCGCCCCGCGCGAGATCGATAGCGCCGCCAGCGCAAGCCCGAGTGGAAACTGCGCCTCGACCGTGTGGCCGAACGTCGTGCCGCTGGCGCGCACAGCAAGTCCGGGATGTTCGCCCAGGAAGGCGCGCTCTTCGGAGGTAGCCGGTTCGGCGCCGGTCGCGCCGGTGATCAAGACGCCATCGTCGTCGCTGACACCGAGCTGCGGCCACATCGCCTCCAGCGACTTTGTCACCGCTCCGGGCTGCTTGCGCTTGGCGAGATCGGCGACCACCTTGGTCAGCTTGGCATACGGCTTCGCGCCGCGGGCCTCGGCATGCTCGCGCGACTCCATCACCAGGAACGCACCGACGGAGCCGAGCGCGAAGCCCGGACCGTCCTTGCGGGCCCAGACCGGCGCATACTGGCCCTTCAGGCTGAAGTTGCCGAATTGATAGAGCATCAGGAGGTCGCCGCGATCGCCATTATGGGCGGCGCCAACCAGCGCGATGTCGCTCTGGCCGGCCCCGATGCGGGCGACGGCGATGCGCGCAGCGTCGATGCTCGAAGCTTCCTCGCCCATGAAGGTCCGCGAGGTCCCGCAGACGCCGTGAACGATCGCGATATTGCCGGCGAGCAAGTTGGAGAGTTGCGCCAGGAACAGCGTCGGGCGCAGCTCGTTCATCAACTTCTCGTTGAGGAAGCCGGGCTGTGAGTTGCCCTGCGCGTCGGCGTTCATGATCGCCAGGTCGACCTTGAGATCACGCTCGCCGCCGCCGGCCGCGATGATCATGTCCATCCGCGACAGCACCTCCTGATTGCCTTTGACGCCGGCAGAATCGAGCGCAAGGCCGGCAGCATAGGTGCCGATGCGCTGCCATGTCTCCATTTGGCGCTGATCACCCTTCTTCGGGATCTGCGCGTCGAAGCTGATCGGGGCGATCGGATGGATGACGTAGGGCGCAAGGCGCGTCTCGTCGACATTGACACGCTTGGCGCCGAGCGCCTCCCAATGCGCGTCCAGCCCCTCGCCAAGCGAGGAGAGCAGGCCGATTCCGGTGATCCAGACTTCTTTTGGTTCAGCCATTTTCAGTTTCAGCCTTGGGGCATTCTTGGGGCATTGCGTGCAGCGGGAAGCCAATTTTCTCGGCCATCGCATCCATGTGGACGCGGAAGGCGGGATCGGGGAACGGAGAAAGCCCGAAGGTGAGTTCAGCGCTGCACTTCAACTCCTTGCCGACGCGGCCCTTGACCTTCGTGACGGCAAAGCCAGAACCTTCGTGCTCGAGCTTCGCGTCGATCGTCAGCAACTGGCCGGGACTGACGAAGCCGCGCATCTTGGCTTCCTTCACGATCGCCAGGAACGGCATGCGCTCGAACTTCAACAGCCCGAGCAGGAGCCATCCCGAACTCTGCGCCATCGATTCGGTCAACAATACGCCGGGCATGATCGGAAAGCCTGGAAAATGCCCCTCGAAGATGGTGTGCGCGGTAGGAACCTGTGCTTCGACCGTGATCGTCTTGGCGTCGAGATTGAGGTCGACGATGCGATCGATCAGCCTGAAATAGTCGAGGTCCATGGCTGGCGATTACGAGCTCGTACCCGCGCTTGCGTTCTTGGCCGCGACCAGCTCGTCGATCCGGTCGGCAAGGTTCTTCAACACGAAGTACTGCTCCGTCGTCGCCTTGCCGTCGTTGACCTCCTGGGTCCATTTTTCGAGCGGCATCTTGATTCCAAAGGCCTTGTCGATGGCAAAGGCGATGTCGAGGAAGTCGAGGCTGTCGATTCCCAGATCGTCGATGGCGTGGCTCTCCGGCTTGATCGTGTCGCGCGGAATGTCGCAGGTCTCCGCGATGATATTGGCGATCTGATCGTAGGTGGAAGACATCATTAAGCCTTTGATATAATGGAGATAAATCCGGGACGGCTTGGAGGAGGCGGGCGCGTTGCCCCGGAATACCCAATTCCCCCTGCCGGAGTCGAGTGCCCGTATATCGGAGCAGGGCCGTTAGTTCAATGGAGCTTGGCCGGGCCGCCGAGGGCGGTTTTTGAGCAGGGTTCCGACTGGCCTAGCTGCGCGGCATCACTGAAATCTTTGCGCAGTCGCGGCGCCCCATCTGCAAGCAGTCCTGGGTCTTGCGCAGGTCGGCGATGCTCATGGCGAGCCAGATACCGATCGCGGTCAGTGCCACGGTAAAGGCGAAGGCGGCGATGTTGGCGAGCATGCGCTGGCGGAAATCGTCTGGCTCGTCGCGCGGCTTGTCGTAACGGGAAAGGTCATTGGCGACCGGCGCGGGACGGGCCGAGCGGATCGGCTCCTCGCGCTTGCCGGGTGGCTGTGCCGAGGTACGCGGCCGGAATTTGAGCACCACGTGCTCACTATCCGAGGTGATTGGCCGCTGCGTTTTCACTGCTGTCAGTCCGGTCGCGTCGCCAGACTTGTTTAGCATGTTCGCTGCGCGTCACACTAAAATATTGGTGCGCGCAGAGGTGGTATTCATCCCTCGAACGTCTCGTGGAATCGGCTGTAGTCGATCCTGAGGCGACCGTCGTCGGTTGCCTGGAGGATCTCGGCGTAGCGATGCCCGATGCGGATATCGGAATATTCATACGATGTTCGTGCATGTACATTTTGCGCTGCAACGTCGTCATAGCCTGAAACGATGAGGCCGAGCCCGGCATTGATGGCCTCCAGGTCCGCTGCGTCGAGGCCATGGAGCGGGCTGGCCTGGTCGATGACATGAAACAGCGTCCAGCTCAGCGCCAGCGCCGGGCTTTCGCTGCGGATCAGCGGCAGTTCGTAGAACCGGCGATACGCCATGCCTTCCTTGCTGACACCGTTCTTGAACAGCCATAGCCGCGCGGTGGCATTGGCGATGATGTTGTGCCGCTCATTGGCGAGACGGATCATCAGCGTCAGCTGGCCTTCATGATTCGAGATCACGGGATTGTCGGCAAACAGCAGGCGAGCGCTCGGTCGCGAGAAGCGCGCGAAGACCAGCCCGGTCATCAACGACATCGAGAAGATGCCGGTGAACAGTTCGACGGCCGCAACGAAGTGTCCGTAATGCGTTTGCGGATGCATGTCGCCGTAGCCGGCGGTGGAGAGTGTTTCAATGCTGAAATAGAGGTAGTCGATGTACTGGCCGCCGGGCACGTTGGCGATCGGCTGATTGCCGACCCAATAGAGCAGCGCGAAGAAGGCATTGAAGACGATGAACACCAATGCTGCACCGCCAATAAAGGCGGGCCACGACGCTGTCATGCAGCGATGGCTGATATCGGCCCAAAAACTGAGCTCCAGTCCCTCGGTCACGACCTCGCGGTTGCCGAGGCGGACCATGCGGGCTTTCTTTCGATCGTTTGCTTTTCCGGCCATTCCGTTCTTCAACCGGGCACTTTCGCCGGCTTGCGACATCATGTCATAATGGAACTTATTGCAGAGCGGCAGTCAAACGGGAGCTTAGGATCATGGCCCATACGCGCGAACCCTATGTCAAGCCGGTCCCCATCCTGTCGCTGCGGCCGACCCAGATGACGGTCGGCATGCACGAGGTGAAGGAGAAGCGGAAGCGCTGGCGCGAGCATTCTTCGAGCAAGAAGCGCGCTGAACTCCTGGGCAAGCACATGATCCCGGTGGTCCATGGCCCCGACGATCGCTACTACGTGGTCGATCACCATCACATGGCGCGGGCGCTGCACGAGGAGGGCGTCAAGGACATCCTGGTCACTGTGATCGGCGACCTTACGATGGTCGAGCGTGACGTGTTCTGGGGCGTGATGGACAACAAGCGCTGGGTCTATCCCTACAACTCCAAGGGCGACCGTTGCCATTTCAAGGACATTCCGAGATCGATCAAGGACCTCAAGGACGATCCGTTCCGCAGCCTCGCCGGCGAGATGCGCCGGGCCGGCGGCTTCGCCAAGGACACGACGCCGTTCAGCGAATTCCTGTGGGCGGATTTCCTGCGCCGGCACATCCCGCGCAAGATGGTGGAGAACAATTTCGCCAAGGCACTCGAGAAGGGGCTTGCGCTGGGACGCGGCCCGAACGCGACCTATCTGCCCGGTTGGTGCGGGCCGGCTTCGGACGATTGATCAGGCTCGGTTCGCGGCTCTTGATCGACCTTGCCCGGATCATGCTTGCCGCCCAGCGTGCGATGTAGCCATCGCTCGATTGGGTTGCCGAAGGTCAGGAGCAGGAACGCCAGCACCAGCGCGGTCGCGACGATAGGCCAATGTCCCGCGCCGCAGACGATCCCGACGCAGGCCGCGAAGAAGGCGCAGGCGGCGCTGGTCAGGCCGCGGACCTGCATGCGGTCGCCATGCCGGACGATCACGCCGGCACCCAGAAATCCAATGCCTGTCAGCACACCCTGGATCACGCGGCTGGCTGCATCCGTGAATTTGCCGGGGTCGGCGGCCTGCAAGGCAAGGAGGACGACCGTTGTGGTCGACAGGCTGACAAGGCCGAGCGTCTTCAGGCCGATCGGCTTGCCGCGCAAGTCGCGGTCGAGCCCGATCGCGCCTCCGGCCAGTGTGGCTGCGCCGAGGCGCAGGGTGATCTCGCTCCAGTGCACCGGTCCGGCCTCTATTTCGGTTGCCGTCCGAGCATGTAGAACTCGTCGTTTGGGCGCATTGCGGTGACATTGGCCATCCGGTTCGACAGCGCGAAGAACGCTGCCACCGCTGCAATGTCCCAGATGTCGTCGTCGCTGAAGCCGTGGGCGGCGAGGGCAGCGAAATCGGCCTCGGAGACCTCCTCGGCCGCGCGGCTCACCTTCATCGCGAAATCGAGCATCGCGCGCTGCCGCGGCGTGATGTCGGCCTTGCGGTAGTTGACCGCGATTTGGTCGGCTACTTGCGGGTTCTTGGCGCGGATGCGCAGGATCGCGCCGTGGGCGATCACGCAATACTGGCATTGATTGGCGGCGCTGGTCGCCACCACGATCATCTCGCGCTCGGCTTTGGACAGGCCAGAGTCCTTCTCCATCAACGCGTCATGATAGGCGAAGAACGCGCGAAACTCATCGGGACGGTAGGCCAGCGACAGGAAGACGTTCGGCACGAAGCCGGATTTTTCCTGCACCGCAAGGATGCGGGTGCGGATGTCCTCGGGGAGTTGGTCGAGGGCGGGTGTCTGAAAGCGTTTTGCGGTCGGCTGCGTCATGAGATGGTTCCGGCATGCCGCGAGGGACGCGGCGTCGGGCGAAACCATAATGGATGACGGATTCGGCGCAAGGCACGTCGCGCGCGGCTTGCCGGGATGCTCTAGCGCAGCGGCTTCTTCAACAGCGAGAAGCGATCCGGATCGAGCCCCAGTGAGGGCTGCAGCATCGGCGCTTCCGCGGGAGCCATCGGGCGCGGCGGCGGGCGGTCGTTGATGCCGGGGTCGTTGGCTGTGCTGTCGCGATGCGAGGTCGCGCCCCGCCAGCGTTCCAGCACGGCGCTGACGAAGTGCATGTCATGGCCGGCGGTGACCGACGGCACCGTGGCGATGGTAGCTTCGCCGCGCGGCAGTTGGTGCGGCGGCACCTCCTTGAAGCGCAGCCGCGTCGGCAGCGCTACGCCTTCGCCGAAGGCCAGCACCTCGCGGGTGCCGAGCGAGGGGACGAAGGAAAGCAGATTGGCGGCGGCGTCCGACACCGCGGAGCGCAGCAGCGCCTGGTCGCGGTCGTTGGCAAGGCGCATCGTGAACAGCGTGTTGCACTGAGAGATGATGGTCGCGTCGAGCTCGGCCGGACGCTGGGTGATGAGGCCGAGATAGACGCCGTATTTGCGGCCTTCCTTGGCGATCCGCGACACCGCTTTGCGGGTCGGCCCGAATCCGATGTTGCGGTCCGCGGAGGCGTAGCGGTGCGCCTCCTCGCAGACGAACAGCATCGGCGAGACGCCGTCGCTCCACAGGCCGAAATCGAATGCCATGCGGCACAGCACCGACACCACGGAGTCGACCACTTCGGCGGGGAAGCCGGCGAGCTGCATGATGGTCATCGGCTTGCCGTTGGCGGGCAGGCGGAACAGGTAGCTGATCACTTCCGCCATGGTGTCGCCGCCGACATTGGCGTTGTCGAACATGAAAGCGTAGCGCGGATCGTTGCGGACCGCATCGATGCGCGACATCAGCTTGTGATAGATGATGCGCGAGGAGCGGTTCTCCAGCTTGCCCATGCGCTCGTCGATCAGCGAGATCAGGTCGACGAGGCGATAGGGCACCGGCGTGTCGACGGTGTAGCCGATCTGTCTGGGATCGACGCGCTTCAGCCCGAGGCCGACGCGGTCGGAATTCTGGTACTGGGTATAGAGGCCCTTCGCCATCGGAATCACTTCGGCGAGGATGTCGAGCTCTTCGGGGACGCCGGGGCGGCCGCCGAACAGCACGTCGACGATCTCTTCGAAGTTGAACAGCCAGAACGGCAGCTTCAGGTTCCGCGGGTTGAGCACCTGGGCGCGTTCGCCGAAGCAGCGGCCGTATTCGTTGTGCACGTCGAGCAGGAAGATGCGCAGGCTCGGTCGCGACTTCAGGATCTCGTTGAGCAGCAGCGATACGCCGGTCGATTTGCCGACGCCGGTCGAGCCGAGCACCGCGAAATGCTTGGAGAGCATTTCCTCGACGTCAACATAGGCGATGATCGAGGGGTCCTGCTGCAGCGTCCCGACATTGATCTGGTCCGAGCCGCTCGGTGCGTACACCGTGCGCAGCTCCTCACTGGTGATCAGCTCGACGCCGTCGCCGATGGTCGGATAATTGGTGACGCCGCGCTGAAACTTGTGCCGTGCGCCGCCGAGGATTTCGCCGAGCAGATCGACCGAGGCGGTTGCGACGTAGGTGTCTGACGCGTGCAGGTCCTCACACGACACTTCGGTGATCATGGCGACGATCACCGAGGTTGTGCAGCGGATGCTGACGAACCGGCCGACGGTCGCACGTACTTCCGAGAGCGGCATCTGGCCGGCGGCCATCAGCCCGACCCGGGCCTGCGAGCCGCGCACAGAGATCACACGTCCGAAGGATGTCACGTTTCCAGCCTGGCTGTTCTGAGAAATGTCCGGACTAATATGACGCGGCGGGGCTGCAAAAACCGTTAAATCGCTGCGGTTCCGGATCGGCTAAATCTGTACCTTCCGGGTCAGGATTTGTTCTTCAAGCGCGGCAAGGCGCCGGGCTGCCACGCTTCGGCGCTGAAATCGTCGCTTTCCGGCACGGACCACGATGGTTTCGCCGTTCTTCTGTTAACGCGGAATTTACCATGTCGAAGGAGAGCACCTGCCTGATCGTTAATCACCGGATGCCGGGCGGATTTTCCACGCTCTGTCTCGTGGTATCGTGTAACCGATTGCTAACTGCGTGTTGTAACGCCCTTTCCATTTGTGCCGCGTAACGATGCCGCGCTCGGGGAGAGATCAGCGTGAGCATCGAAGACCGCAATCCATCGTCTGGGAATGCCGACAATGGCTCGACCAAGGGGCTTGCCTTCTGCGCAGGCATGTTGGTGGGCAGCCTGCTCGGAAGTGCCACGGCGGGCTGGAGCGTGCGCGAGGGCCTGCTGACGGCAGCCGTCGTGATCCTGGCCGTCATTGTCGTCCTGGTGCTGAAGCGGCATCAGGTCTCGGACCAGCGACTCGCGATCGAGCGTCGTAACCTCTCGACCGCCGTGAACAACATTCCGCAGGGGCTGGTTCTCTACGACGCATCGGCGCGCATCATCATCTGCAACCAGCCCTACGTCGACATGTTCGGCCTCTCGTCCGACGTGGCCCAGCCGGGCTGCACGATGCAGCGGCTGATCGCGCACCGCCAGGAGACCGGCTCGTTCGATGGCGACGTCGACGAGTTCTGTGATGCCATCATCCGCAATGTGGCGCTTGGCAAGGGAACGCGTCAGCTCACGGAGGCGCCCGGTGGGCGCGCGATCGAGATCGTCAACAAGCCGCTGCCGCAGGGCGGATGGGTGGCGACGATCGAGGACATCACGGAACGCACCCGCGCCGACGAGAAGATCGCCCATATGGCGCACTATGATGCGTTGACCGATCTGCCGAACCGCGTGCTGTTCCGCGAACGGCTGTCGCAGGCGCTGAAGGCGATCCGGCCGGGCGAGCAACTGGCCGTGATGTATATCGACATCGACGAATTCAAGAGCGTCAACGACGCGCTCGGCCATCCGGTCGGTGATGCGCTGCTCAAGGCGATCGCCGATCGCCTGCGCTCCTGCCTTGGGGATGCCGATGTCGCGGCAAGGCTCGGCGGCGACGAGTTTGCCGTGATCCAGACCGCAATCCGCAGCCACACCGAAACCATGCAGCTGCTTGCCGCGATCTATCAGACCATCCGCCAGCCGATCGACTGCAACGGACACCTGATCGCCACCGATGCAAGCATCGGCATCGCGCTCGCTCCCGGCGACGGTCTCGATATCGACCAATTGCTGCGCAACGCCGACCTCGCCCTTTACGGGGCGAAGAGCGACGGCCGCCGCACCTACCGGTTCTTCGAGGCCGGCATGGACGCGCGCGCCAAGGCGCGACGCAGCCTGGAGCACGAGCTGCGCCAGGCGATCGCCGACAGCAGCTTCGAACTTCACTATCAGCCACTGCTGCATCTCGAGGACGGCACGGTCAGCTGTTGCGAAGCACTGCTGCGCTGGCGTCATCCCGAACGCGGCATGATCTCGCCCGCCGATTTCATTCCGGTTGCCGAGGATACCGGCCTGATCAACGATCTCGGCCACTGGGTGCTCAACACCGCCTGCAGGGAAGCGGTGAACTGGCCGGATCACGTCAGCATCGCGGTCAACGTGTCCCCGATCCAGTTCAAGAGCGAGACCCTCGCGCTGCACGTCGCCGCCGCACTCGCGGCATCGGGGCTTGCGGCGTCGCGCCTCGAACTCGAGATCACCGAGGCGGTGCTGATCCGCGACGACGAGGCCGCGCTCGATATCCTGCATCAGTTGCGCGACCTCGGGGTGCGCATCGCGCTCGACGATTTCGGCACCGGCTACTCCTCGCTGAGCTATCTGCAGCGCTTCCCGTTCGACAAGATCAAGATCGATCGCGCCTTCATCAAGGATCTCGCCAGCACGGGCGCATCGTCCACGATCGTCCAGGCCGTCGTGAACATCGCCGCCGCCAGCGATATGACCACCACCGCCGAGGGCGTCGAGACCGAGCAGCAGCGCAACCTGCTGCGCACTCTCGGCTGCACCGAGATGCAGGGCTATCTGTTCAGCCGTCCGGTCCCGGCGGCCGACATCCGCAAGCTGCTGTCGTCGCATCGCGAGAAGACCGCATCGGTCGCCTGACGGTCGGCTGCGGCCGTTCCTGACAATGTGATATTGGCCACGGAATATCGTGCGATGGCCCGCCATCTTGTATCCGCGCAACAAGAGGGCTCCGCCATGTACTATTTCGTCAACGCGGTTCTGGTTCTTGCGATGGCGTTCTTCTTCGTGCTGCCAATGACCGACCATCGGACGGCGCGCATGAAGCTTTGCGTGGTGTGCGCGCTCGCCGTCGCGCTGACGATGTCGGCGACCGCGTTCCGGCCATACGCACCGGCGCCCATCATGATGTCGCGGGGCTGAGCGCGGGCCCCAATCCTTCACGGGCTCCAATCCCTTCAGCCACCGTCGCCAACCCAATAATTTGTTGACGGGACCTAATCTCTTGTACAGTAGTACAAATAGGTGCGCGACGCGTCTGCCCGCCCGAGCGATGGCTTGCCACGTCCGTTTGGCGCCGCCGCGGAAGGAGATTGCCCCATGCAACCGGAACCGATCCTCGACCTCGCCCATCTCGGGCACATGGAGCTACTGACGCCAAAGCCGGACGAGAGCCTGGCATTTTTCGTCGACGTCATGGGCATGACCGTCAGTGGCCGGAAGGACGAGTCGGTCTACCTGCGAGGCTGGGACGACTACGAGCGCTATTCGCTCAAGCTCACGGCGTCGACAACGTCGGGCATGGAGCACATGGCGCTGCGCGCCCGCAGCCAGCAGGCGCTGGAGCGCCGCGTCGCCGCGCTGAAGGGCTCCGGTTTTGAGATCGGTTGGGTCGACGGCGATATGGGGCAGGGCCCGGCATTCCGCTGCCGCGATCCGGACGGCCATGTCATCGAGCTCTATTACGAGACCGAGTGGTACCAGGCCCCGGCCGAGCTGAAGCCGGCGCTGAAGAACCAGGCGCAGCGCTTCCCGGCGCGCGGCGTTAATGTCCGCCGGCTCGACCATCTCAACTGCCTCGCGGTCGACATCAAGGCCAACCGTCTCTTTTTCGAAAACTATCTGGGATGCCGAACCACCGAGCAGATCGTGTTGAATGACGGCACCGAAGCGGCGATGTGGATGACGATGTCGAACAAGAGCTACGACTTCGCCTACACGCGCGACCATTACGGCAAGACCGGCCGCTTCCACCACGTCACCTACGCGCTCGACAGCCGCGAGGAGATTTTGCGCGCCGCCGATATCTTCCTGGAGCACGGCGTGCATATCGAGACCGGGCCGCACAAGCACGCCATCCAGCAGACCTTCTTCCTCTATGTCTACGAGCCCGGCGGTAACCGCGTCGAGGTCGCCAATGCCGGCGCGCGGCTGATCCTCGCGCCGGACTGGAAGCCGATCGTGTGGACCGAGGAGGAGCGCAAGAAGGGACAGGCCTGGGGGTTGAAGACGATCGAGTCGTTCCACACTCATGGTACGCCGCCAGTCGCGGGCAGTTGATCGTACGCCGCGCTTTGGATCGTTGCGAGGCCTCGGGCGTTTGGTGCTAGGTTGCACTGAGACGAACGTCAGAGGAAAACGTCGATGAGTGAACAGGCGACGGACAAGCGCGTGCGAGAGGCGTCTCGCAGGCATTTCCTTCAGGCGGGTGCTGCCTTGGCAAGCGGTTCTGCGATAGCAGGTCTCGCTGGCACAAATGCACTCGCCGGATCCGACAGCAATCTCCCACCCAACGTGCCTGAATGGATGAAGGCGCCGGGCGATTCGATGGGAAGCCAGCCTTACGGCGCGCCATCGGTCCACGAGAAGGGCGTCGTCAAGAACATCTCGAAGACGTTGCCGCAATATATTTCGGCCTCGGGCCGCACGCCGTTGCAGGAGCTCGACGGTATCATCACGCCGAACGGCCTGTTCTACGAGCGTCACCATGGCGGCGTGCCGACAATTGATCCGGCCGAGCACCGGCTGATGCTGCACGGCATGGTCGACCGCCCGCTGGTGTTCACGATGGAGGACATCCGCCGATTTCCGTCGCAGTCGCGTATCCACTTCATCGAGTGCTCCGGCAATCCGGTCTACACCAAGCCCTATGGCAAGACGGCGTCCGATCTCGTCGGCCTCGTCAGCTGCGCCGAATGGACCGGCGTGCCGCTGAAGACGGTGCTGGATGAGGCCGGCTTGCAGCCGGGCGCCAAATGGATCGTGGCCGAGGGCGCCGATGCCGCCGCGCTGACGCGCAGCATCCCGATCGAGAAGTGCCTCGATGACGCCATGCTGGTCTACAGCCAGAACGGTGAGCGACTGCGTCCGCAGCAGGGTTATCCGCTGCGCCTGCTGCTGCCCGGTTTCGAAGGCAACATGAACGTGAAATGGCTGCGCCGGCTCAAGGTCACGGCCGAGCCCGCTTATTCGCGCGAGGAGACCTCGAAATACACCGACCCGATGCCGGACGGCACCTCGCGCGAATTCACCTTTACCATGGAAGCGAAGTCGATCATCACGCGGCCCTCCGGCGGGCAGAAGCTGACCACGCAGGGCTTTCACGAGATCACCGGGCTGGCCTGGAGCGGCCGCGGCAGGATCAAGCGCGTGGAGGTCTCGGTCGATGGCGGCAAGAGCTGGCAGGATGCGGCGCTGCAGGAGCCGGTGCTGACGCGCGCGCTCACTCGCTTTCGTTTTCCCTGGCATTGGGACGGCAGTCCTGCGCTGATCCAGAGCCGCGCCATCGACGAGACCGGCTACATGCAACCGACTCTCGCGGAGCTCGTCGCGGTGCGTGGGCTCAACTCGTTCTATCATAACAACGCGATCTGGCCGTGGCGGATCGATTCGAACGGCGAGGTGAGCAATGGCCAGGCTTGACCTCGCAACTGCGCTTCTGACCAGCACGCTCATGACAGTCGTCGTCGCGGCACACGCGGAGGAACGCTACGGCATTGGCCGCCCGGCAACGCCTGCGGAGATTGCCGGCTGGAACATCGATATCGGCCGCGACGGCTCCAACCTGCCGCCCGGCAGCGGCAGCGTCGAGCGTGGCCGCGTCGTGTTCAGCGAGCAATGCGCGGCGTGCCATGGCGACAACGGGCAGGGCGGCGTCGGCGACCGCCTGGTCGGCGGACAGGGCACGCTGGCGAGCCCGAAGCCGGTCCGCACCGTCGGCAGCTACTGGCCTTACGCCCCGACGCTGTTCGACTACATCCGACGTGCGATGCCGCAGAACGCGCCGCAATCCCTGGGCAATGAGGACGTCTACGCGGTGTCCGCCTACATCCTCAGCCTCAACGGCGTCGTTCCGGCCAACGCGGTGCTCGATGCCAAGTCGCTCGCCGCCGTCAAGATGCCGAACCGCGACGGCTTCGTCAGCGACCCGCGGCCGGACGTGCATGACCACTGAGGGCGCGTCGCGGCGGCGATGCGTCGCCGCGGCCACGTCGCAGCATTGTGATCCGGTGTCTCCCTGCGGCCGGAATTTCCGTCTCACCCGATCGATCCTTGATGTGAACGGGGGCAGCAGCGCTGTCCTCGGGCGGTTTTCAATCGACGCATCGGAGATGTCATATGACCGGACTCAAGGTGGTTGCAGCAGCCGTGCTGCTATTGGGAGTGGCGTTCACACCTGCCGCGGCCCAGATCTCGGAGCCTGCGGCATTCGACGCCCAGAATCCCGGGCGCAGCGCGATCAATGGCGGCGCCCTCACGCCATGGGGTGCGCAGCAATTGGCTACCGAGCACCGCGGCGAGGCTGTTAACGCCTACGGGGCCATGCCCTCGGCGACGCCGTCGGCCACAGGACCGCGCGTGGGTAGGAGACGGGGCGCGCGTTAACATCATCGTCGTCCTCGCGAAAGTTCCGCAGGGGCGGCAGTGAGTTTGTTGCACGGCCATGGCCCCGTCATCGCGAGGAGCGATAGCGACGAAGCAATCCATCGTTCCGCATATGCGGTGCGATGGATTGCCTCGCTTCGCTCGCAATGACGGGGCTAGCCTGATTCAACATGTCAATCAGCATATTCGCTGTCGTCGCCGGCTCGACCGGGCGATCCAGTATTCCAGAGACGTTCATGATTGAGCCGATGGGCCGCGGCGTACTGGGTCGCCCGGTCCATGTGCGCAATTGCGCACAGGCCGGGTGATGACAGCGTGATGTGGGGCGCAATTTTACATTCTCGCGACATGGTTTGTCCGAGCTTTGCATTTCGTTTGCCCTCACTTGGCTTCCGTTGCGAGCCGAAGCTTTACTCGATCGCATCCAGCGCGCGGCGGATCGCCGCGAAGATCGTCACGATCTGGTCTTCCGTGATGATCAATGGCGGAGAGATCATCAACGTGTCGCCGGCGGCGCGGATCAGGATGCCATCGTCGTAGCAGCGATTGGCGCACTCTGGGCCACGCGCACCCGGCGCGCCGTCGCGCGGCTTGAGATCGATCGCCGCCAGCAGGCCGATATTCCGGATGTCGGTGACGTAAGGCGCGTCTCTCAGCGCATGGGCCGCGGTCTCCCAGACCGATGCGATCTGCCGCGCGCGGTCGAACAGGCCGAGATCCTGATAGACGTCGAGCGCGGCAAGCCCCGCTGCGCAGGCCAGCGGATGCGCCGAATAGGTGTAGCCGTGGAACAGCTCGACGGTGTTTTCCGGGCCATTCATCAGCGCCTGATAAACCTTGCCGCTGGTGATGACGCCACCCATCGGCACAGCGGCGTTGGTCATGCCCTTGGCGCAGGTGATGAGGTCAGGCGTCACGCCGAGGGCGTTGGCCGCGAACGGCGCGCCGAGCCGTCCGAAGCCGGTGATCACCTCGTCGAAGATCAGCAGGATGCCGTGCTGGTCGCAGATCTTGCGCAGCCGCTCGAGATAACCGACCGGCGGCGGGAAGACGCCGCCTGAGCCGGTGACGGGTTCGACGATCACGGCCGCAACCGTCGAGGGATCGTGGATCAGCAGCAGCTTCTCCAGCTCGTCGGCGAAATGTGCGCCCCATGCCGGTTGCCCGCGCGAGAACGCCGCGTGCTCGGGATCATGCGTGTGCGAGAGGTGGTCGACTTCGGGCAGCAGCGGGCCGAAATCGCGGCGATGGCGGGAGAGGCCGCTGACCGACAGGCCGCCCCAGCCCATGCCGTGATAGGCTTTCATGCGCGAGATGAAGCGGATGCGGCTCGCTTCGCCGCGCGCGCGGTGATAGCCGCGGGCGATCTTGAGCGCGGTGTCGACCGACTCCGAACCGGAATTGGTGAAGAACACATGGTCGAGGCCTTCAGGCGTGATCTCGGTGATGCGTCCGGCGAGCTCGAATGCGGCCGGGTGGCTCATCTGGAATGAGGAGACGAAATCGAGCTTCGCGGCCTGGGTCTGGATCGCCTCGACGATCCGCTTCTGGCCGTGCCCGGCGTTGACGCACCAGAGCCCGGCCATGCCGTCAAGAATGCGCCGCCCGTCCTGCGTGGTGTAGTGCATGCCCTCGGCGCCGGTGAACAGGCGCGGGCTGGACTTGAATTGACGATTGGGCGTCATCGGCATCCAGAAAGGCTCCAGTGCCTCGCGGGTGAGGGGCGTGTTCGACGTCGCGGCGTGCGGTGTATGCATGAGGTCTCCTGTTACTTGCTGCTATTGTTGTTGCGGCTGTCGGCCATTTCGATGGTTTTCAGCATCGCCGCGCGTTCGAGGTGACCGCGCAACAGCTGTGCGGCAACCTCGTGCTCGCCGGCATCGAGTCGGTCGAGGATCGCAAGATGCTCGCGGCAGTTCACCACCACGCGCTCATACCCGAAGACCCAGTCGTAGTTCGCGAAGCGGCGCAACCGGTTCTGCTGCTGCACGGCGACCAGCAGGAAGCGGTTGCCGGAGGCTGCCGCCAGTCCTTCGTGGAAGGCGGCGTTCATCTCGTAGAGCGCGATGCTCGCCGTCTCCTTCCACGGCTCTCGCAACGTCTCCTCGTGGCGCTGGCGCATCTCGGCGGCCCAGCCCGGATCGAGCTGGAAGCCCGGTTCCAGGAGGCCGGCCGGCTCGATCAGGATCCGGTAGCGGTAGCTTTCGGCGCGGGCTTGCGCATCCGCGATGATCGGCTGGAAGCGCCAGCCGTGGCCCGGCTTGCGCTGCACAGCCGCAACCTCGGCCAGCTTCGCCAGTACGCGCTGCACCACGGGGCGGGTCGCATCGTAGCGCTGCATCAGGTCGCGCTCGGAGACGTCGATCGGAAGGCGCCCGCTGCGCCGGTCGCGCGCGATCGCAACGAACAGGCGGTCGGTATCCGCTGGCACGGGCTTCGTCGGCGCCTTCGGTGTAGCCGGAACCGCGTCCGCGACGAAATAACCGCGGGTTGCGCCGACCCGTACGAGGCGGCGGCGTGCCAATAATTTCAGCGCCGCGCGCACCGGCGTGCGCGAAACCTGCAGCCGCTGTGCCAGCGCCACCTCCGCAAGTCGCGTGCCGGGCGCGAGTTTTTCGGCCCGGATCAGCTCCAGGATGCCCGCGGACAGTTCGCGCTGCAGCCGGCTCGGGGCTGCCTTCGGAGTGGGCGAAGATTTTTGTTTCATGTACTTACAAAATACATTAGGCTTTCAGGAAACGCAAAAGGAAGTTGGCGCAAACGATGGTCGAACCGTTTCCCCTAATCGAAATTTCCGGTCCGCCGCATGAGCGCGGCAAGCAATATGGCCGCCTTGCCGCCGACCGCATCCGCAAGGGCACCTCGCATTATTTCGCCCAGCTGAAGGAGCTCTCGCTCGACGCCGCCGGCGTCGCCGAACTGGTGCGCGACTATCTTCCCGTCATCGAGGCGTTCGAGCCCGCTTATATCGAGGAGATGCACGGCATCGCGGACGGTGCCGGCGTTCCGTTCGAGGATATCGTGCTGCTCAATGCCCGCACCGAAATCCTGAAGCTCGCCGACCCCGCGGTGAGGGCGCGGCTGAAGACGCCCGACGAACCCGATGGCTGCACCGGCGTCGTCGTGCTGCCGCAGGCCAGCGCGTCGGGGCGGCTGATCCACGCCCAGAACTGGGACTGGAAGCGTGAATGCGCCGAGACCGCGGTCGTGCTCAAAGTCCGCCGCGACGATGGTCCTGATCTCATGACCTTCACTGAAGCCGGCGCGCTCGGGCGCTGCGGCTTCAACGCGGTCGGCATCGCCATCACAGCGAATTATCTGCAGAGCGACCGCGACTATCGTCAGGTCGGCGTGCCCTTGGCGCTGATCCGGCGCAAGGTGCTGGAGAACGAGCATCTCGCGCTGGCGATGCGCTCGGTCTATTGCACCAAAAAATCCGCTGCCAATAACATGATCGTCAGCCATCGCGACGGCGTTGCGATCGATTTCGAATGCGCGCCCGACGAGACCTTCCAGGTGCATCCCAATCAAGGGCTTCTGGTGCACGCCAACCATTTCGTCAGCCCGGTCGCGCTTGGCAACCTCAAGGATACCGGCATCGCGAGCACGCCCGACAGCCTCTACCGCGACATCCGCGTCCGCGACCTCTTGCAGCCGCATCTCGGCGCCATCGGCTTCGATACCGTAAAGACGGCGCTGTTCGATGATTTCGCCTATCCCTGGTCGGTCTGCCGTCCGCCGCGACTCAACCTCGGCAACAATCTGAGCGCCACGGTCGCGATGATCCTGATGGAGCCGGCGAGCGGGCTGATGGAAGTGGCACCCTTGCCGTCGCTGAACCGGAAGTTCACGACCTATCGGCTCGACGTGGAAGCGAGCGCGAAGAACGACGCTGCGCCGGCCGCGATCGCGAAGGCATCGTGATGAATGCGCGTCGGCCATCATGCGTGATGATGGCCGGCTTGATGGCGCTGGCTGCGATGCTGGCGGCGGCGCCGGTGCGCGCCGGCGCCGAGACGTTGCTGCGCACCCGGCTCAACGCCGACATCCGCTCCACCGATCCCGGCACCAACCGCGACGCCAACACCGACGGCGTGATGGCGCATATCGTCGAGGGCCTGGTCGCGTTCCGCGACGATACGTCGATCGGGCCGATGCTGGCCGACGGCTGGGATGTCTCGAACGACGGCAAGACCTACACGTTCCATCTGCGCGAGGGCGTCAAGTTCCATAACGGCGCTGTCATGACATCAGCCGACGTGGTCTGGTCGTTGAAGCGCTGGCTCGATCCAGCCACGCAATGGCGCTGCCTGTCCGAGTTCAGCGCAAGCGGGATCGCCCAAATCGAAAAGATCGAGGCGCCCGATACGCAGGCCGTCGCCATCACGCTCGACCGGCCGACCGCGCTGTTCCTGCCAACGCTGGCGCGACCGGATTGCGGGCAGGCCGCCATCATCCATCACGATTCCATCGGTCCTGATGGCAAGTGGATCGCGCCTGTCGGCACCGGGCCGTTCAAGGTCGGCGACTGGAAGCGCGGCCAGTATATCGATCTGGTGCGCTTCGACGGTTACGTCGCGCGCAGCGAGCCGCGCAGCGGCAATGCCGGCGCCAAGACCGCGGACGTTGATCGCGTCCGCTTCAACATTATCCCCGACAGCTCGGCGGCCAAAGCAGGCCTGCTCTCCAGGGCGCTGGACGTGGTCAGCAATCTTTCGATCCCGGACCTCGAAGACCTCAAGGGACGGCCGGACGTGCAGCTCAGCGTCACGCCGGCGCTCGGTCTCACCGGCATCCTGTTCCAGACCCGCGATCCCCTGCTGAAGGATGTCCGGATCCGCCGGGCGATTGCGCTCAGTCTCGACACGCCGCAGATCGTCGATGCAGTGATGGAGGGCACCGCGCGCGCGAATAATTCGGCGTTGCCGATCGGCAGCCCCTTCTACGGCGAGGCGGAAGCGCACGGCTACACCCAGAATGTCGTGGAAGCCAAGAGGCTGCTGGCTCAGGCCGGCTATCACGGCCAGCCGATCAAGATGATCGCCAACAAACGCTACAGCTACGTGTTCGATTCCGCTGTCCTGGTGCAGGCGATGGCGCAATCCGTCGGCATCAATATCGAGATCGAGGTGCTGGACTGGGCCGCCCAGCTCGATCGCTACAATCGCGGCGATTACCAGTCGATGGCCTTCACCTATTCGGCGCGGCTCGATCCTTCGCTCTCGTTCGAGATGCTGACCGGGCCGAAGGCGACCCAGCCTCGCAAGGTCTGGGACAATCCGGAGGCGCAAGCGATGATGCAGCAGTCGATGATGATCGACGACAAGGCGAAACGCCAGGAGCTGTTCGACGAGATGCATCGCCGCTTCATCGACGACGTGCCGATGATCGTGCTGTTCAACGGCTCCGAGATCGCCGGCCTGCGTAACAACGTGAAGGGTTATGCCGGCTGGCTGTTTGCGCAACCGCGCTTCTGGGGCGTGAGCATCCGTTAAGGAGGGGATCGCGGCGATGCTGGGCTACCTTGCACGACGGCTGGCGATGACGATCCCGACGCTGCTGCTGGTGGCGGTCGCGGTGTTCACGCTGGTGCGTCTGATTCCGGGCGATCCGGTTCAGGTGATGTTGGGCGACAACACCGACGCGGCACAGGCCGCGCAGCTTCGCGCGCAACTCGGGCTCGACCAGCCGGTGCCGCTGCAATTCCTGTACTGGCTCGGCCATCTCGCGACCGGTGACCTCGGCCATTCCATCACCAACAATCTTCCGGTGTTGCCGCTGATCCTCGAGCGCTTCCAGGTCTCTGCCGTCATCGTGCTGGTGGCCGTCGGCCTTGCCGCCTGCATCGCGGTCGTGGCCGGCCTGATCGCGGCCTGGAAACAGAACAGCGCGCTCGATCTTGCGATCGTCGGCGGCGCCACGCTGCTGCTGTCGATTCCGAGCTTCTGGCTCGGCCTGCTTTTGCTGTTGCTGTTCGGCCTGAAGCTAAAATGGCTGCCAGTGATCGGCTATGTGGCGTTCTCGGAGAATTTCTGGCAGGCGGCTATGTTCATGCTGCTGCCGATCGCGACGCTCTCCATCGTCGAAATCGGCGTGCTGACGCGGATGGCGCGCGCTGCCTCGATCGAGGTGCTGCGGCTCGAATATGTCACGCATGCGCGCGCCAAGGGCGTCCCGGAATGGCTGGTGCTCGGCCGCCACGTGCTGCCGAACGCCTTTGCGCCGACCTGGACGCTGATCGGGCTGGTGCTCGGCCATCTGCTCGGCGGCATCGCCGTGATCGAGACCGTGTTCACGCTGCCGGGCCTTGGGCGGCTGCTGGTCGATTCGATTTTCGCGCGCGACTATCCGGTGGTGCAGGGCTGCCTGCTGTTCACCGCGGTGATCTATGTCGTGGTCAATTTGATCGTCGATCTCTGCTATCCGCTGTTCGACCCGCGGGTGGCCGTGGCATGAGATGGCGCGCCAACACCGCCATCGGCGGCACTTTGATTGCGCTGCTGCTCGGCACCGCTGTCGCGGCGGCGTTCTGGACGCCGTTCGATCCGCTGCGCATCAACCTGAAGGCGCGGCTGCAGCCGCCGTCGTCGCTGCACTGGCTCGGCACCGACGAATTCGGCCGTGACGTGCTGAGCCGGCTGATGACGGGCGCGAGCGCGAGCGTGGTGGTGGCGCTGGCCACCGTCTTGATTGCCGTCAGCATCGGTGTCGTGGTCGGCGGCGTCGCCGGCTATCTTCGCGGCTGGACCGATCGCATCATCATGGCCGTCAACGACGCGCTGCTGGCGTTTCCCGGCATCCTGCTGGCGCTCGCGGTGATGATCGTGGTCGGCGCCAACAAGACCGGCCTCGCGCTGGCGCTGGGGCTCGCCTATATCCCCTCGGTCGCGCGGGTCGTGCGCGGTACCGTGCTGTCGATCCGCGAGAGGGAGTATATCGAAGCCTCGCGCGTGATCGGAAACTCCGAATTCTATTCGATGGTCCGCCATGTGCTGCCCAACGCAACGGCACCGGTGGCGGTGCTCGCGACCAGCATGTTCGGCTGGGTGCTGCTGGCCGAGAGCGCGCTCAGCTTCCTCGGCCTCGGCGTGCCGCCGCCGGCGCCGACCTGGGGCAACATGCTGGCGGCAAGCCGTCCCTATATGGAAACCGCCGCCTGGCTCAGCGTCGCGCCGGGGCTTTGCATTGCGCTGACGCTGCTCGGGATCAACTTGCTCGGCGATTCCCTGCGCGACCGCCTTGATCCCAGGATGGCACACGGATGACGGCGACGTTGCTCACGGTCGATCATCTGCGCATCGAGGCCGCCAGGACCGGCGCTGTCGTCGTCGACGACGTGTCGTTTGCGATCGAGCGCGGGGAGTTTCTGGCCGTCGTGGGGGAATCAGGCAGCGGCAAGACCGCCGCGGCGCGCGCCATTCTCGGCCTGCTGCCGTCGGGCCTGCGTCATGTCTCAGGCGAGATCCGACTCGACGGCGAGGATCTCGCCGATGTCACGCCGCGGCGGATGCGGACGCTGCGTGGCCGGGCCATCGGCATGGTGTTCCAGGAGCCGATGGTCTCGCTCAATCCGGCGATCGGCGTCGGGGCGCAGATGGCCGAGGGCCTCGTGATGCACGAGAAGCTCGCGAAGAGCGAGATCAAGCGACGTTGCCTCGAGATGCTGGCGCGGGTGCAGATCCGCGATCCCGAGCGGACCTTTGATGCCTATCCGCACGAATTCTCCGGCGGCATGCGCCAGCGCATCATGCTGGCCTCGGTGATGCTGCTGAAGCCGAAACTGCTGTTGGCCGACGAGCCGACCACCGCGCTCGATACGCTGAGCCAGCGCGAGGTGCTCGATTTGATGGTCGAACTGGCGCGCGATCACGGCACCTCGGTGATGCTGATCACCCACAATCTCGGCCTGGTGTCGCGCTACGCGCAGCGCGCCGTGGTGCTGCGGCAGGGTCAGGTGGTGGAAACCGGCAGCGTCCGGCAGATCTTGTCGGCGCCGCGCGAGGCCTATACGCGCCAGCTTGTCGATGCGCTGCCGCGCCGCCGCGTTGCGACCCGACGGCGCGCGGCCGGCGAGCCGCTGATCAGCGTGCGCGGCCTCAAAGTGTCGTTCGGCGGGCGGCAGCGCCTGTTCCGCCGCGACGCCGATGTCGCGGCGGTCGATGGCGTCGATCTCGAGATCGGCGCGGGCGAAACGGTCGCGGTGGTCGGCGGCAGCGGCTCGGGCAAGACGACGCTCGGCCGCGCCATGCTGCGGCTGATCCCGTCGGCCGGCGGCGAGATCCGCTTTCAGGGCAGGGACGTGATCGCGACCCGCGACCGCGCGTTTCGCCTGGCGTCGCAGCTCGTGTTCCAGGATCCGTATTCCTCGCTCGATCCGCGGATGCGCGTCGGCGAGATCGTCGCCGAACCGCTGCGTCATGTGCCGAACCTTGCGACAAGCGAGTGCGACCGCCGCGTCGCGGCGATGCTCGACGAGGTCGGGCTCGCCGGCTTCGCGCAACGCTGGCCGCATGAACTCTCCGGCGGTCAGCGTCAGCGCATCGCGATCGCACGTGCGATCGTGCGGCATCCGTCCTTCGTGGTGGCGGACGAGCCGGTCTCTGCGCTCGACATGACGATCCAGGCCCAGGTGTTGAAATTGTTCGAGCGGCTGCAAACGCAATATGGCTTTGCCTGTCTGTTCATCAGCCACGATCTCGCCGCGGTCGAGCAGGTTGCCGACCGCGTGGTCGTGATGCAGGGCGGCCGCATCGTCGAGCAGGGCTCGCGCGACGACGTGTTCGATCATCCCCAGCATGACTATACCAAGGCGCTGCTCGCGGCGGCGCCGGTGCTCGATTTCGCCGGCGCGCCGGGCGCGCTGGCGTCGGGCTGAGGCGATGTCAACAGACAGAATTCGCGCGACGCGTATAGTGCGCGGACGCCCAGCCTGCTAGCTTCGCGCGCTCAGGTAGCAAGGTGCGCCGCAACGGACGGCGCCCGGGGAGGCGCTCATGCGAAATCTAAGGACCGGCGCGCGGTGCAGTATCGCCGCGATTTTCTCGATCAGCATCACGGCCTTTGCGCCTGCTCATGCGGCCTCTGTGGCGCCGGTCGCCTCCGAAAACGGGATGGTGGTTGCGGCCCAGCATCTGGCGACGCAGGTCGGCGTCGAGGTGCTCAAGCGCGGCGGCAACGCCATCGATGCGGCGGTCGCAGTCGGTTACGCGCTCGCCGTGGTCTATCCGGCGGCGGGCAATCTGGGTGGCGGCGGTTTCATGACCATCGAGCTTGCCGACGGCCGCAAGACCTTCCTCGATTTCCGCGAAATGGCGCCCAAGGGCGCCACCGCCAACATGTATCTCGACAAGGACGGCAACGTCATCAAGGGCCTGTCCACCAAGGGACATCTTGCGGTCGGCGTGCCCGGCTCGGTGGCCGGCATGGAATATGCGCGCGAGAAGTACGGCACCATGAAGCGCGCGGACGTGATCGCGCCGGCGCTGCAACTGGCCGAGGATGGCTTCGTGCTGGACCAGGGCGACATCAGCCTGCTGCTGACGGCAACCGATGATTTCAAGGATGATGCGGCCTCGGCCGCGATCTTCCTCAACAATGGCAAGCCGTTCCAGGTCGGCGAGCGGCTGACGCAGCACGAACTGGCCGAGACCCTGCGCGAGATCAGCAAGCGCGGCACCGACGGCTTCTACAAGGGCTGGGTCGGCACCGCCATCGTGGCCTCGAGCCAGGCCGGCAAGGGCCTGATCACGCAGGAGGACCTCGACAATTACAAGGTCCGTGAGCTTGCGCCCGTGGAATGCGACTACCGCGGCTATCACGTGGTCTCGGCGCCGCCGCCGAGCTCGGGCGGGGTAGTGATCTGCGAGATCCTGAACATCCTGGAGGGCTATCCCCTCAAGGATCTTGGCTATCACTCCGCAGAGGCTGTGCACTACCAGATCGAGGCGATGCGCCATGCCTATGTCGACCGCAACAGCTATCTCGGCGATCCAGACTACGTGAAAAATCCGCTCGACCGCCTGCTCGACAAGGCCTACGCCGCCAAGATCCGTGCCGTGATCGACCCGACCAAGGCCAGCGTGTCGAAGGACATCAAGCCCGGCGTCGCGCCCCATGAGGGCAGCAACACCACGCATTATTCGATCGCCGACAAGGACGGCAACGCGGTGTCGGTCACCTACACGCTGAATGACTGGTTCGGCGCCAAGGTGACCGCGGCGAAAACGGGTGTGCTGCTGAACGACGAAATGGACGATTTCACCGCCAAGATCGGCGTGCCGAATCTCTACGGCCTGGTGCAGGGCGAGGCCAATGCGATCGCGCCCGGCAAGCGTCCGCTGTCCTCGATGAGCCCGACCATCGTCTCCAAGGACGGCAAACCGATCATGGTGGTGGGCACGCCGGGCGGCAGCCGCATCATCACGGCCGTGTTGCTGACGATGATCAACGCCATCGACTACGGCATGAACGCGCAGGAAGCCGTAGACATGCCGCGCTTCCACCAACAGTGGCTTCCGGACCTGACCAATCTGGAGGACTACGCGTTGTCGCCGGACACGCGGAAGATCCTGGAAGGGATGGGCCACAAATTAGGCCCGCCGCAGCCGGCCAATCACCTCGCGGTCATCATCATCGGCGCGCCGTCGCTGGGCGGCACGCCGGTCGGCAACAATCGCTTCTATGGGGCGAATGATCCGCGTCGCAACAGCGGATTGGCTGGAGGCTATTGATCGTCGTCGCGGGCGGGCTTCGCCGGCGGCGAGGGACTGGGATCAGGCGACGGCCGGCGACTGGCTGTCCGCCTGTTCGCTGGTGAGAAGCAGCCGCCTGCGAATCGCGTCCTCGACCTGCGCGAGCGTCTGCCTGGCGTCTCGCGCCTCGGTTTCGGCGACCTGGGCGCGAAATTCGAGGGCCGCCAACTGGTCCTGCTGGGTCACGATGCGCTTTTGAGCCTCTTCCAGTGCCTTGGAAGCCTCTCTCAGCTTACGCTCGGTCGTGCCGATGATGTCGAACTGGGCTCGTTCGGCGGCATCGGCCCGCATTTCGGTGGCGCGGACCCTGTCCTCGATGCCGCGGAACAGGTCGGCGGCCTGATACACGAGATCCAGAGCCTGAGCGCCCGTGTTGGGTGAGGGCGGCCTTGGAAGTCCAAGGACGTTCTCGTCGGTTAAGAATGGTCTTCTGAAGCCGCGCTGTGCCATGCAATTCAGCCCCGTCGCGAGAGAATTATTGGCTAACACGATGCGGCCGTTATGGTAAATGCACTGTTAACGATTGCATCGACGCCAGTGATCGACCTATTCCCGCCGGTGATATCAGGGGCAGGGAGCCTCACGCGACAGGGGGCCCTTTCGGCGCGATCCGATCGCCTCGCGTGGGTGACCTTCCACGCGACTGGGAGCGGGAATCGATCCAGTCGCCAGCTGTGCCTTTGGGACACCCGCTGATTTGGACGCGCGCGAGCCGTGCTCTATGGCATAAGTTTGGCGTCCCACCTGCTTTAATTCTCCACCCCTGAATTGCGGGCACGCGGAGCGACCGATATACGGGACCGCGATCTGGCAGGCAGCGGGCTCAGAACGAGCCGCGCGTTCGCCATGGGAACTGGTCAATGCGATTCCTGGTGCGATTTTTCGGATTTTTGTTCGCGGCAGGATCCGTCGTGTTCCTGGTCGGCGTGGCAGCGGTTGCCGGGCTGATCTGGCATTTCTCGAAGGATTTGCCCGACTATACGCAGCTGCAGAACTACGAGCCGCCGGTGATGACCCGCGTGCACGCGGTCGACGGTTCGCTGCTCGGCGAATTTGCCAAGGAACGCCGACTTTATCTGCCGATCCAGGCCGTGCCGAAGCTCGTGATCAACAGCTTCTTGGCGGCCGAGGACAAGAATTTCTACGAGCATGGCGGCATCGACTACACCGGCATGGCGCGCGCCGGCCTGTCGTACATCCAGAACTACGGTTCCAACCGCCGTCCGCAGGGCGCGTCGACGATCACCCAGCAGGTCGCCAAGAACTTCCTTCTGACCAACGAAGTCTCGTTCACCCGCAAGATCAAGGAAGCCTTGGTCGCGATGCGGATCGAAAAGACCTATTCCAAGGACAAGATCCTCGAGCTCTATCTCAACGAAATCTATCTGGGTCTCGGCGCCTACGGCATTGCGGCGGCGTCGCTGGTCTATTTCGACAAGTCGGTGAACGAGCTGACGATCGCGGAAGCGGCCTATCTGGCCGCGCTGCCGAAAATGCCAGCCAGCCTGCATCCGGTGCGCAACCGGGCGCGCGCCATCGAGCGGCGCAATTATGTGATCGACCGCCTGCAGGAGAACGGCTGGATTACCCAGGCAGACGCCGACACGGCGCGCAAGGAGCCGCTCACCGTTACCAACCGCTCGAGCGGCGCGCACACCTTCGCCGGCGAATATTTCTCCGAAGAGGTCCGCCGCGACATCTTCGAGCGCTATGGCGAGAAGAAGCTCTATGAAGGCGGCCTGTCGGTCCGCACCACGCTCGATCCGAAGATCCAGGTGATGGCGCGCAAGACCATGGTGGCGGGCCTCGTGAACTATGACGAGCAGCAGGGCTATCGCGGCGCGATCAACAAGCTCGACATCTCCGGCGACTGGGGCGTGCCGCTGGCGGACGTCAAGTCGCTCTCGGACATCTCGCCATGGCGGATGGCGGTGGTGCTGGAGAGCAACGATCAGTCGGCGCGGATCGGCTTCCAGCCGGGCCGCGAGCTCGGCGGTGCCGTCAGCAAGCAGCGCGAGACCGGCATCGTCACGCTCGACGGCGTGCGGTGGGCGAGGGTGGTCTCCGGACCGCAGAAGGGCAAGACGTCGACCTCGGTGGCGCAGGTGCTGCAACCCGGCGACGTGATCTACGCCGACCCGCTTTACACCAAGGATGGCCAGCGCGTCGAAGGCCAGTATCGGCTGCGCCAGATCCCGGAGATTTCAGGCGCGATGGTGGCGATGGATCCGCGCACCGGCCGCGTGCTCGCGATGGTCGGCGGCTTCTCGTTCGACCAAAGCCAGTTCAACCGCGCGACCCAAGCTTACCGGCAGCCGGGTTCGACGTTCAAGCCGATCGTCTATTCCTCGGCACTGGACAACGGCTACACCGGGTCGACCATGATGGTCGACGCGCCGATCGAAATCGATCAGGGGCCGGGTGGCGGAGGCGTCTGGCGCCCGGAGAACTTCTCCTCGGGCAAATACCAGGGCCAGGTCACGCTGCGCAATGCGCTGCGGCTGTCGCTCAACACCGTGACGGTGCGGCTGGCGCAGGAAATCGGTATGCCGCTGATCGGCGAATACGCCAAGCGCTTCGGCGTCTATGACGAATTGCCGAACTATCTCTCCTATGCGCTGGGCGCCGGCGAGACCACGGTGATGCGGATGGCCACGGCCTATTCGATGATCGACAATGGCGGCCGTCGCGTAAAGCCGACGCTGATCGACCGCATCCAGGACCGCTATGGCCGCACCATCTTCAAGCACGACCAGCGCGAATGCCGCGGCTGCGACGCGCCGGAAGGATGGAAGAACCAACCGGAGCCGCAGCTCGTCGATCGTCGCGAGCAGGTGCTCGATCCGATGACCGCCTACCAGATCACCGAATTGATGGAGGGGGTGGTGCAGGCCGGCACCGGCATCGCGCTGAAGGAGGTCGGCAAGCCGATCGCCGGCAAGACCGGCACCTCGAACGAGGCCAAGGATCTGTGGTTCGCCGGATTTTCGCCTGATCTCGTCGTCGCGCTCTATGTCGGCTACGACAAGCCGCGCTCGCTCGGCAGGAATGCGCAGGCCGGTCATACCGCAGCCCCGATCGCGCGCGACTTCATGAAGCTCGCGCTGGCCGACAAGCCTCCCGTTCCGTTCAAGATACCGCCCGGCATCAGGCTGGTCCGCGTCGTCGCCAAGACCGGCTCGCGGGCCGGGCCCGGCGAGACCGGCGGCGTGATCCTCGAAGCCTTCAAGCCGGGTCAGGCGCCACCGAGCAACGATCTCGTCGCAGGTACCGACGTGATCGATGGGACGCAGGCCGGGATTTCGCCGGACGCAGATCGCGCGGTGATGCGCTCAGGGACTGGCGGGCTGTACTGACGATCGGTCTCGCGTCCGTCACCGTCATTCCCGAACCGTTCAGCCTGCGTTGAATACGCCCTTCCACTGCGGCGTAAGATATTTCGTGAACACGGCAGCCGGCACCGCCAGACGAAAATCGCCCAGCACATGCGGCCATATCTGCCCGGCGCCGTACAGCAGCAAGATGCCATTGGCCGCCGTCTGTCCCGCCGTCTGTCCCTTGGCGTAGGTCAACGCATAGGGCTTGAGCTTCTCGGGATCGGCGGCGATGCCGTTGCCGGCGCGGTCGGTATCCTGGCCTGGGCTCTGACCGCTGCGCTGAGTGTAGATTTTTGTCCAGGCTTTCAATTCATACAACGGTGACTTTTCGGTCGTGTCGTAGTCGGCGCCCAAAGCCGGCGCGATGGTCAGTGCGAGGCACATCAGGCCCGCGGCCAGAGCCATTTCCGTTCCGATGAAATCGGAACGGGGCTCTAGATTCATATTTTGACGCGTTTTCCCAGCGCGAATCGGTATCCACTTCGCTCGAAAACGCTCCAGCGACTTCATCTTCAAACTTTCTTTGGAAGACGCGGGATCGAAAAGGT
Source organism: Bradyrhizobium sp. LTSPM299 (assembly GCF_000938235.1). Lineage (NCBI taxonomy): Bacteria > Pseudomonadati > Pseudomonadota > Alphaproteobacteria > Hyphomicrobiales > Nitrobacteraceae > Bradyrhizobium > Bradyrhizobium sp. LTSPM299. The sequence continues at coordinate 141,749 of NZ_JYMU01000039.1, read as the reverse complement.
CAGGCGCAGGTCGTGTTCATATTGCTGCAGACCTGCCTGGTCCAGCCGATGCCGGCCTTGACATGAATCTTGAGAAACTCACCCCAGCAGCCCAGCAAGTCAACCTGCTGCTCACCGGCCGCGTGAAGATCGACCGGGCTGCTTCCGGTGTCGTGATTGCTGTAGATGGCGCCGCCGTTCTGTAGGCCGCTGACGCCGAGCACGCTCTTGTGCAGGTATCCATGCCCGCGGAAGATCACGTTCTCTCCGGTAGGCAGATCGGCACCGCGCAGCTTCGCGCGGTCGATTTCGTACCAGTCACCGAGTTGGCCGGTGAGATGCACTTCGATCCAGCCGTCGCTGGTGGAATTCTTCAGCGACGCAATGACCGCGCCGGCCGGCGTAGCCCTGACATGGGTGCCCTTTGGATCGGTATCGGTGATGTCGACCGAGGCGTTGCACGCCTGCTTCTCGGCAGATTGGGCCCAGCAGGCCGCGGCCGGCGCCAGCATCAGGAATGCGAATGTCAGCGACGTCTTCATCGAGATGTCCCCGGGGATCGCGGCAGCCGCGCATTGGTTGCAGCCTGTCGATATCAGGCAGCGTGTGCCGCCGCTGCAATGACCTGCGCTCTTGATTGGTGTTGGATCGAGACGCACCGACCATTGTGGCCGAAAAAGGCGTCGGGGATTTGCCCCTTGTTTTCCGGCCCCAAATCTCCGCCATCAATGCTTGCCAAGCCGGGGACCAAGCGGGTAGAAGGGCGCACTTGCGCGGGCGCTGTTTGGGATGCGTTCTACCGCAACAAGATTGCCAGGTCGTTCGGCTAAGCCATTGATACCGCAGCAATTCTTGGGGAATGGTGTAACGGTAGCACAACAGACTCTGACTCTGTTTGTCTAGGTTCGAATCCTAGTTCCCCAGCCAATCCGCCACATGGTGTGGCCGCCCTCGAAAAAACCCGACGCAACCAGCCCCATGACCACGTCGAGGACGTCGCATCCGCGCCGGCGATGTTGCCGCGATCCGCGATGACCTCGCCAACGTAACCTGCGTCATGCTCATCTGATTCATACGGCGCGCCACAAGGCGAGGGATGCCGGCTGCTCCATTGCGACAGAAATATCCGTCATCGACGGGCGCTATCGTGCCGTATGGATTGTGTTCATTTCATCAATTGCCGCGACATTGCCGGTCGCATCGCTGCAGCACGGGCAGGCCTTTGTCTGCTCATTCTCCTCGTGCTCGCCAGCGCGGGGATGGCAGCAGAGCCCGGCACGCCGCCGCCCCTGCACGTCGCGGTCTATGACGTCGAGCCCTATGGCGGGCGGGATCGCGACGGGCTGTTCACGGGTGCGAGCGTCGATCTTTGGCGTCGCGTCGCGGAGGATCGTCACTGGCAGTATGAATTGACGCTGGTGTCGCGGATGGACGATGTGCTGTCGGGGCTGGAGCGGCACGCCTACGATGTCGGGATCGGCGCCATCACGATCACGCCCGAACGGCTTGCGCGGGTGGATTTCTCATATCCCACGCATCGGTCCGGTGCCGCCGCGGTGTTCGCCAAGCGAACCGACGCCGCGTCCGCGTTCTACGATTACGGCGCTGCCGCCGGCGAGCTTGGCCTGCTGATCGTCGCCATCCTTGTGCTGCTGGCGGTGATCGGCGTGCTGATGTGGTGGTTCGAGCGATCCCGTTCGAGGGACAACACATCGGAGGCCGCATCGGCCGTGACGTCATGGCACGAGGGCGTGTACTGGGCGGTCGTGACGATGACCACGGTCGGTTATGGCGACAAGACGCCGAAGACCCATCTCGGCCGCGGGCTTGCCGTGGTCTGGATGGTCGGAAGCCTCGTGCTGGTCTCGCTGTTGACAACCAATTTGATCGCGCGCATCACCGTGAGCCGTGTCGAGGGCATGGTCGCGAACCGCACCAGCGACCTCGCAGGCAAACGGCTCGGCGCCGTTTCAGCGTCGTCGGGCGCCGAATATCTCGACGGCCAACGCCTTGCCTATCAGAAGTTCGAGAATCTTCCCGATGCCCTCAACGCTGTTGCCTCCGGAAAGCTGGATGGCGTCGTCAACAGCATTGGTGCGTTGCAATATCTGGCGCGGACGCGCTTTGCCGATGCGATCGCGCCGCCGCACGGCGTGTTGGCTCCGGCCTACATGGCGTTTGCGCTGCCGATGGATTCAGTGCTGAAGCGGCCGCTCGATCGCGCACTCACGATCGTTTCCGCAAGCCCGGAATGGCGGTCCGTCGAGGACACTTATTTCGGCCCATGAGACGCGGCACGCGCCGCACGCAATATTCGCGCGCGGCGCGTGCGAGATCGAGTGCTGCACATTTCCGTTGCAGCGACTTTAGTCGCAAGCAATCGCATCTCGCGGCACCTCAACTTGCCGGTTCCCAAGGCTCATGCGATGCTGGCACACCAAGAAAAAGGGAGGCGGCGGCTCTTCGCCGAGCGTTTCCCGCCAATAAAAACCGGCCACGGGACCTTCGGAGACGTTCCTATGAGATTGTCGAAATTTGTCGGGCTGCTTTCCGCGGCCGCGATTGCGATAGGGCTGGCTTCAAGCGCGCTGGCGCAGCCGGCGACCGTCAAGATCGGCGCGGTGTTTCCCTTGAGCGGCGGTGCCGCGAGCGCCGGCGTCCACGCCAAATACGCCATCGAGGTCGCGCTTGACATCATCAACAACGCGCATCCCGAACTCGGCAATTTTCCGCTCGCCAGGAATGCCGGTCTTGCCGGCCTCGGCGGTGCCAAGGTCGAGGTGGTGTTTGCTGACAACCAGGGCAGCCCGGCGACCGGGCAGAACCAGGCACTGCGGCTGATCACGGAGGAGAAAGTGGTGGCGCTGATCGGCGCCTATCAGTCCGGCATCACGCTGACCGCAAGCGCGATCGCCGAGAAGTACGGCATTCCTTTCGTCAACGGCGAGTCGGTTGCGTCCAACCTGACCGAGCGCGGCTTCAAATGGTTTTTCCGCACCACGCCGATCGCGACCGATTTTGCAAAAGTCTATTACGACTTCCTGACCGAGATGAAGGCCTCCGGCGCCAAGACAGACAGTATCGCGCTGGTGCATGACACCACCGAATATGGCGCCTCGGTCGCCAGCACCATCACCACGATCTTCAAGGAGAAGGGGCTCACGATCACGCAGGACGTCGCCTACACCACGAATGCGACCGACGTGCAGAGCCAGGTGCTGCAGCTGAAGGAGAAAAAGCCCGACGTCGTCATCATGATCTCCTACACATCGGATGCGATCCTGTTCGCCAAGACCATGCAGGCGCTCGACTACAAGCCGGCGATGCTGCTGGCCGATGATGCCGGCTATTCCGATCCGTCCTTCATCAAGGCGGTCGGCAAGATTTCGCAAGGCGCCTTCAACCGCTCGTCGTGGAGCGTCGGGGCGCCAGGATCGGCGACCGCGATCATCGCAAAACTCTACAAGGAGAAGAGCGGCGACGAGATGGACGACACCGCGGCGCGCCAGATGCAGGGCTTCTTCGTGCTGGTGGACGCGATCGACCGCGCCGGCTCGACCGAGCCCGCCAAGATTCAGGCCGCGCTGAAGGCGACCGACCTGAAGCCCGAGCAACTGATGATGGGCTACAAGGGCATCAAGTTCGACGACAAGGGCCAGAACATCCTGGCCTCCGGCCTGATCATCCAGTTGCAGGACGGCGAGAACTACGTCGCGGTGTTTCCGAAAGCGAATGCCGAGAAGCCGCCGGTGATGCCCTACAAGGGCTGGTAATCGTCAAAGGGCGGAAGTGTAGCTTCCGCCCTTTTCTGCTGCCGTCAATGACGACGGCATCATCAGATCGACGGCGCGATGTCCTTAGTCCTTATCCAGGTGATCGTCGGGGGCCTCCTGCTCGGAGCCGTCTACGCGCTCTTCTCCTCCGGCCTGACGCTGGTGTGGGGCATGATGAACGTGGTCAATTTTGCCCACGGCGATTTCGTCATGCTCGGCATGTATGTCGCCTATGTGGTCTACACGTTCCTCGGCGGCGGGCCCCTGATCGGCGCGCCGCTGGCGACACTGGCGCTCGCAACGCTCGGCATCATCGTTTACTTCGGCCTGATTCGTGAGGTCATGAAGGGGCCGATGCTGGCGCAGATCCTCGGCACGTTCGGGCTGGCGTTGCTGCTGCGCTATTCGGTGTTCTGGTGGTTCGGAGCCAATTTCCTGTCGCTGCCGGGGGACCTGGTCGGCGGCACGTTTGACGTCTTCGGCATCCGCATCCAGGCCTCGCGCCTGCTTGCCGGCGTCGTGGCGCTGCTGGTGACGCTCGGCCTGCATCTGTTGCTGACGCGCTCGACGCTGGGATCGCGGATGCTGGCGGTCGCCGAAGATTCCACCGCGGCACAGTTGATGGGCATTCGTCCCGATACCATGCAGGCGATCGCCTGGGCGATCGCGGCGGGTGCAACCGGGCTGGCCGGCGCGCTGATCGCGACCTTCTTCTACATCGTGCCGACGGTCGGCGAGACGCTCGGCATCGTCGCCTTCGTTACCGTCTCGCTTGGTGGCTTCGGCAGTGTGCCGGGCGCGCTGGTCGCGGGGCTCTTGATCGGCGTGATCGAGTCGCTGTCGGGATATCTGATCGGCGCCGTCTACAAGGACATGGTGGTCTACGCGCTGTTCCTCGGCTTCCTCTGGTTCAGGCCGCAAGGCTTGATGGGCAAGACGTGATGCGCCGCTATTTCTGGCTCCTGATCGCGATCGCGATCGTCATCGCTTACCCCTTTGTGTTCGCCACGCCGTTCCAGCAGCGGCTTGGCGCGCTGATCCTGCTCTATGCGATCGCGGCGTCGGCCTGGAACATCATCGGCGGCTATGCCGGCCAGGTTTCCGTCGGTCATGCCGTGTTCTTTGGCTGCGGCGCCTACGCCGCGATGGGCGCGTATGCGCATTATACGCTGTCGCCGCTGGTCGGAATCCCCGCGGGCATCGTTGTCAGCGTCGCGATTGCAGCTGTCATCGGCGTGCCGACGTTGCGGCTGTCCGGGCATTATTTCAGCATGGCGACGATCGCGGTCGCCGAACTGGCGCGGCTGATTGTCACCAATACCGACTATCTCGGCGCAGCCGTGGGCCTGAGCGGCCCAACCGTGCCGCGCAATGTGTTCGATCTCTCCTTCATCTCGGCGCTGCCTTACTATTACCTGTTCTTCGCGGTCCTCGCGATCACGCTCGGTATCACCTGGTGGATGGCCAACAGCCGGATGGGATTTTACTTGCGCGCCATCAAGGACTCCGAACGGGCTGCGCGTTCGCTAGGCGCACCGGTCGCGCGGACGAAGCTGTATGCGTATATGCTGAGCGCGGGGCTGACCAGCGTCGCCGGCGCGCTCTATGCTGTCATGTTCGGCTTCGTCGATCCGGACTCCGGGCTCGGCATCCTGATCTCGGTCAAGATCCTGATCATGGCTGCGCTCGGTGGCGCGGGCCTGCTGTTCGGGCCGCTGGTCGGCGCTGCGATCCTGGTGCCGCTGGAGGAAATCTCCAACAGCCTGCTCGGCGGCAAGGGCGCCGGCCTGACCTTCGTCGTCTACGGCGCGATCATCGTGCTGATCGCGCGCTTCCAGCCCGGCGGCATCCTGGCGCTCGTCAACCGCCTCTGGGCCAAGCAAAGATCCGCCGGGGACCCAGCGAAAGGAGCCGTCGATGCTCCTTGAGGCACGCGACATCACAAAAGCCTTCGGCAGCTTCAAGGCGGTGGATGCGGCGAGCGTCACGCTTGAGCAGGGTGACATCCTCGGCCTGATCGGTCCGAACGGTGCGGGGAAATCCACCTTCTTCAATTGCCTGACCGGCGACCTGCAGACGACGTCCGGCCAGGTGCTGTTCGAGGGGCACGACATCACGCGCGCAACGCCGGAGGCGAGGGCGCGGCTCGGGCTGGCGCGCACCTTCCAGGTGCCGCAGACCTTCGAGGGCATGACGGTGCTCGAGAACGTCATGATCGGCGCTTTCCTGCGCACCTCCCATCGCGCCGAGGCCGAGACGAAGGCGCGGGCCGTTCTGGCGCGCGTCGGCATGGAGCGGCTGGCGGCTGCGCCGGCGCGCTCGCTTGGCACGCCCGGCCGCAAGCGGCTGGAGATCGCGCGTGCGCTCGCGACCGAACCCAAGGTGCTGCTGCTCGACGAGGCCATGGCCGGCCTCACACAACGCGAAGTGCAGCTTGCGATCGATCTCGTCCGTGACATCCATCGCTCCGGAGTGACGCTCGTGATCGTCGAGCACATCATGGAAGTCATCATGTCGCTGGCGAGCCGCGTCATGGTGTTCCACCAGGGCAGGGAGATCGCCCACGGCACACCGCGCGAGGTGACGTCCAATCCAGCCGTGATCGCGGCCTATCTCGGCACCCGCGCCGCCGCCAAGGTCGCCGCCGGCCACACGCCGATCGAGCTGATGGGTGGGCCCGCGACATGAGCAAAGCGTTTTCGAGCGAAGTGGGGACCGGTTCGCGTGAAGAAAACGCGTCAAAACAAGAATCTGGAGCCGGAAACGGCTCCATGCCTCTGCTGAAGATCGAGCATCTCGAGGTGCGCTACGGCGACCTGATCGGCGTCTCCGACGTGTCGCTGGAGGTGCCGCAGGGCAGCGTGGTCGCGCTGCTCGGCTCCAACGGCGGCGGCAAGACCACGACGCTGAATGCGATCGCGGGTCTCATTCCCGTTTACTCCGGTACGATTGGCTTTGCCGGCGAGGAGATCGCGGGGCAGAGCGCATTCGCGATCGTGCGCAAGGGGCTCGCGCTGTCGCCGGAGGGCTGGCGGCTGTTCGTGCAGCAGAGCGTCGAGAACAACCTGCTGCTCGGCGCCACGCCGCTGCACGACAGGGCCCGCGCGAGGGCGCTGCTCGAGCGGGTCTACGAGATCTTCCCGCGCCTGAAGGAGCGCCGCACCCAGCGCGCCGGCACCATGTCCGGCGGCGAGCGGCAGATGCTGGCGGTCGGCCGCGCGCTGATGAGCGATCCGAAACTGCTGATGCTGGACGAGCCGTCGCTGGGCTTGGCGCCTGCGGTGGTCGAGTCCATGTACGAAACCTTCGGCCGCCTGCATCGCGAGGGCCTGACCATCTTGCTCGCCGAGCAGTCGATCGAGCTCGCGCTTGAAGTCTCCGACTTTGCGATCGTGCTGCAGGTCGGCAGGAGCGTGCTGTCGGGCACCGCGGCTGCGCTCGCCGAGGATCCGCAAGTGCAGAAGGCGTATCTTGGGGCGTGAGAGCGCGGGCCGCCTACTTGATCTTCTCGTACACCGTCGCGAAATCGGCGAGCGGCATTGGGATTGTGATCGTTTCCTTGGCGAGGTTCTGGAACGATACCTTCAACTGCTTGCCCGATTTCAGCGCGGCGAGGATGTCGGCGCCAACAGGGGTGTTGATATAGCAACCGCGTGCTTCGCAGGTCTGCACCGGTACGTCGACTGTCTTGCCCTCGTCGACCTGCAGCCTGGCGCCCACCGGCAGGTTTAGCCCGAGCGGCAGCTGGATCAGCGCGACGGGCGTGCGGGTGTCGCCGGGGATGCGGATATTGACCAGCACGACAAGCTGGCCGGTCTTGCTGAGAACAGCAGTCTGCTCCATCGCGCATTCGAGCGGCGCGTCTCGGCTTGCAGAGGTGCAGCGTGCGACCCATCCGGGATTGGCGGCGGGTGCGGCATCGGCGGGAGAGGGCGCCGGTGCGGGTGGCGTCTTGGCTTTGGGGGTCTGGGCGTGGCCGAGGCCGGCCGCACCGAACACGGCAAACAAAATGAACAGCGACTTTGCGACAATCTTCACGGCAGCAACTCCGAAAGGAACGCCCTTCGGATGTGCCGGTAGAAGGGCAAAGTCAAGTCACTCGGCGGCCTGCTTGACCGAGCCGTCCTCGCCGTGATCTGCGTGGTCATCGGCGCGCGACGAGCGGCCCCAGTTCGCAAAGGCGTTGGAGAGCCGGTCGAGATAAAGATAGACGACGGGTGTGGTGAACAGCGTCAGCGCCTGGCTGACGATCAGGCCGCCGACCATTGCGTAGCCGAGCGGTTGACGGATTTCCGAGCCGGTGCCGGTGCCGAGCATCAGCGGCACGCCGCCGAGCATGGCGGCCATCGTCGTCATCATGATCGGGCGGAACCGCAGCAAGGCCGCCTTGCGGATCGCCGCCTCCGGCTCCAGGTGCTCGTCGCGCTCGGCGGCGATCGCGAAGTCGACCATCATGATGCCGTTCTTCTTAACGATGCCAATCAGAAGGATGATGCCGATCAGCGCGATCAGGCTGAAGTCAAAGCCGGCGGCCATCAGGATCGCCAGCGCGCCGACGCCGGCCGAGGGCAGGGTCGAGAGAATCGTAATCGGGTGGATGTAGCTCTCGTAGAGAATGCCGAGGATCAGGTAGACGACCACGAGCGCGGCCAGGATCAGCAGTGGCACGGTCGACAGCGATTGCTGGAACGCCTGCGCGGTGCCCTGGAAGCTCGAGCTCAGCGTCGGCGGCGCTCCGAGTTCGACCATCGCCTTCTGCACCGCCTCCGTCGCCTGGCCGAGTGCTGTGCCCTGGGCCAGGTTGAACGAGATCGTGATCGCCGGGAACTGGCCCTGGTGGCTGATCGAGAGCGGCCGCACCGGCACGCTGCTCCATTTCGCCAACGTCGACAGCGGCACCTGGTCCCCGGTCAGAGGCGACTTGATGTAGATATTATTCAGCGTGTCGATCGCGCCCTGCAGCTCCGGCAGCACTTCGAGGATGACGTGGTAGCTGTTGAGCTGGGTGAAGTACTGCGTCACCTGACGCTGGCCGAACGCGTCGTACAGCGTGTCGTCGATCAGCTGCGGCTGGATGCCATAGCGCGAGGCTGTGTCACGATTGATCTTCAGCTCGAGCGTGGTGCCGTTGGTCTGCTGGTCCGTGGCGACGTCTCGCAACTCCGGCAGCGTCTGCATCTTGGTGAGGATCTTGGGCGCCCACTGATTCAGCTCGGTCAGATCGGCGTCCTGCAACGTGAATTCGAACTGGGTGCGAGTCGGGCGGCCGCCGAGGCGGACGTCCTGCGCCGCCTGCATGAACAGCCGGGCACCTTCGACCTTTTCCAGCTTCGGCCGTAGACGGGCAATGATTTGCTGCGCATTCACGCCGCGCTCGTTCAACGGCTTAAGCGTGATGAACATATTGCCGTTGTTGCCTGCGCGGCCGCTGCCGCCGATTGCCATCGCCACCGACGCCACGGCGGGATCCTGCATCACGATCTTGCCGAGCGCCTCCTGTTTCCGCTTCATGTCAGCGAAGGAGATGTCCAAATTGGCTTCCGAGGTCGCTGAGATCAGGCCGACGTCCTGCTGCGGGAAGAAGCCCTTCGGGATGATCACGAACATATAGACCGACAGCGCGAGCGTGGCGAAGAACACCATCAGCGTGGTGAATTTCCAGCGCAAGGCGAGGTCGAGGCCGTTCTCATAGGCGCGCAGCATCGCATCAAAACCGCGCTCACTAAGCTTATAGAAGCGGCCGTGTTTCTCCTCATTGTGAGCGCGCAGGAAGCGCGACGCCATCATCGGGGTCAGGGTCAGCGACACGAACATCGAGACGAAGATCGTCATCGCCAGCACAACCGCGAATTCGCGGAACAGTCGGCCGATGATGCCGCCCATCAGCAGCAGCGGGATCAGCACTGCGACCAGCGAAATACTGATCGAGACGATGGTGAAGCCGATTTCGCGCGAGCCCTTGAAGGCCGCCGCCATCGGCTTTTCGCCCTCCTCGATGTAACGGCTGATGTTCTCCAGCATCACGATGGCGTCGTCGACCACGAAGCCGACCGCGATCGTCAGCGCCATCAGTGACAAATTATCCAGCGTGTATCCGAACACCCACATCAGCGCGCAGGCGCCGAGCAGGGCGAGCGGCACGGTGACCGCAGGGATCACCGTTGCCCAGAAACTGCGCAGGAAGACGAAGATCACCATGACCACCAGGAAAATGGTCAGGAGCAAAGTGAACTGGACGTCTTCCACCGCGGCCCGGATCGTGGTGGTGCGGTCGCTGATGACCTCGATCTTGATTGCTGGCGGAATGGCAGCGACGAGGCGCGGCAACGAGGCTTTGATCTTGTCGACGGTGTCGATGACGTTGGCGCCGGGCTGCTTGAAGACGACAAGGAAAACGCCGCGTTTGCCGTTGGCCCAGGCGGCCTGCTTGGCGTCTTCCGCCGCGTCGACCGCCTGTCCGATATCCCGGATCCGCAACGGGCCGCCATTGCGGTAGGCGATGATGACATCGTTCCAGGGGGCCGCCTTCAGAAGCTGGTCGTTGGCGTAGATAGTATAGGCGCGGGTGTCGCCGTCGATATTGCCCTTGGGACTGTCGACGGTCGCGATATTGATCGCGTTGCGGACGTCCTCCAGCGACAGGCCCTTCGCCACCAGCTTGGCCGGGTCGATCTGGACGCGCACAGAGGGCTTCTGCTGGCCGCCGATAATGACCTGCGCAACACCCGAAATCTGGCTGATCTGCTGAGCCAGCTGTGCGTCGACGGAATCACTGACCGTGATCAGCGGCAGCGTGTCCGAACTCGCCGACAGCAGCATGATCGGCGAATCCGCCGGGTTGACCTTGCGATAGGTCGGCGGCGAGGGGAGGCTCTTGGGCAGTTGGCCGCTTGCCGCGTTGATCGCGGCCTGCACGTCGTTGGCCGCGCCGTCGATGCTGCGGTTCAGGTCGAACTGGATCGTGACCGACGCGGTGCCCAGATAGCTCGTCGAGGTCATCTGCGCGATGCCGGGGATCTGCGCGAACTGGCGCTCCAGTGGCTGGGCGACCGAAGTCGCCATCGTCTCCGGGCTGCCGCCCGGCAGTGTCGCGGTGATCTGGATGGTCGGGAAGTCGACCTGCGGCAGCGGCGCCACCGGCAGCAGGGGGTAGGCGACCAGACCGACAAAGAGAATGCCGGCCATCATCAGCGAGGTGCCGATGGGGAAGCGAATGAAGGGTGCGGAAATTCCGTCGCTCATTCCTGCGTAACCTTCGCCTTGAGCTGATCCGAACTCGCTACCGCCGTGGTCACCAGGATTCCCGGCGAGACCTTGTACTGGCCCGCGGTGATCACCTGTTGTCCCGGCGACAGGCCGTCGTCGATCACCGACTTGCCATCGACCGACTGGCTGACCTTGATCTTGCGAAGCTCAGCCTTGTTCTCCTGATTGACCGAAAACGCATACAGGCCGTCAGTGCCATGCTGCACTGCGTCGTCGGGGACAACGGTGGCATCCTTCAAGGTTTTGACCAGGAGCCGGGTCGAGACCGACTGGCCCGGCCACAGTTCGTGGTCCTTGTTGTCGAACACCGCCTTCAGCCGAATAGTCCCGCTCGTGGTGTCGACCTGGTTGTTGATCAGCGCCAGGGTGCCGGTGGACAGCACCCGCTTGCCGTCGGTCGACAGGGCAATGGCCTTCGGTGGCGCCACGGCAAGTGCGGCCTTGATATCAGGCAACTGGTCCTCGGGCGCGGTGAAAATTACCGTGATCGGCTCGATCTGGGTAAGCGTGACGATCGCGGTCTGGGTCGCGGCGTTGACGATGTTGCCGATATCGACCAGTCGCAGGCCGACGACCCCGTCGATCGGTGATTTCACCGTTGCGTAGTCGAGCTGGGTCTGGGTGTTGAAGATGGCGGCGTCGTCGGCGACGATCTGGGCCGTCAGCTGGGCCACCGTGGAGCGCTGGGTGTCGGTCTGCTGGCGCGTGGCGAATTCGCCGAGCTTGGTGTAGCGCTGCAGGTCGAGATTGGCATTGGCGAGGTTGGCCTCGTCCTGGGCCTTCTTGGCCTTAGCCTGGTCGAGCGCGGCCTGATACGGCCGCGGATCGATCTCGACCAGCGTGTCACCCGCCTTGACGAACTGACCTTCCTTGAACGCAATCTTGGTGATCTGGCCGTCGACCCGGGTGCGGACCTGGACGGTGTTGAAAGCCTGCACGGTGCCGAGGCTGGTCAGGTAGACCGGAAAATCGGCCTGTTCGACCGGCGAGATCTTGACCGGAACCGCGGGCCGTACCGCGGCACGCTTTTGCGCGGCCTCGGCGGCCAGCTTGTTGTCTGTGTATTTCTGCCAGCCGAAATAACCGGCTCCGCCGACCGCGGCGATCAGCAGGACCCAACCAATGGTACGTGAATTCGACATGCGGGCTCTTGGGTTGCGCAAGCAATAATGGGTGATCGAAACGGTTCCCAGAGCTTGCGGATATAATATGCGTGCACTTAATGTGTAAACACACTACGACTTGAGAATCCTAAACATTTGGAAAGGTTTAGGCAAGAAACGAACAGAAACAAACGCTTTGGGAACGCTCCAGGGACCCCTATGTCGCAGGATCTCAAACGCCAGTTCATTGCCCAGCTCGTCGAAAGCTCGCGGCTGCTGCGCAACTATATCGATCATCGCGCCAAGGCGCGAGGGACAACCCGCGCCCAATGGATCGTGCTGTTCCGCCTGCGCGAGCAGGAGGGGCTGTCGCAGGTCGATCTCGCCGATGTCCTCGAGCTGCAGCCGATCTCGCTGGTGCGGCTGCTCGATCGTCTGGTCGAGCACGGTCTGCTCGAAAGGCGGCCTGATCCAAGGGATCGTCGCGCCAACAGGCTTTTCCTGACCAGGAGCGGACGCCAGCTCGTCGATGACCTCGACAGCTTGCGCGACGCGATCGCGAGCGACGTGCTGGGCGACGTGCCGGCCGAGCATGTCGAAAGCGGGCTCGCCACGCTTCGCGAGGTCAAGGATCGCATTAAGACTCTCGGCGAGGGACCCGAGCGCATCGCCGCGAAATAGCGCACGCCTCGTCGCGCAACGCTATTTCGATCAACTCACGTCACCCGGCTCGTGCAGTGCAGTTGAAACGCGGCATGATGTCGTTCATATCGCGCACATCGGTGTTGCGAGACGAGGGGGCCGCGATGGATGAATTGAACGGGCGCATGATGGCGTGTCAGATCCTGGTCGCGGGGTTGATCGCACGGGTCGCCAACGAGCAGCGTGATCCCTTGCGCTTCCTCACCGACTTCCGCGACGAGATCAGAGCGGTGGTGAGCGGCGTCAACATCGCCGGCATGGAGAACACCGAACGCGTGCGGCAGGTTGCGCAGCGGACTGTCGACGAGCTGTTTTCGCTGATGAAGCCGCCAAGCACCGAGTGAAGCGGCCAACGTTGAAGCGGTTGGTATGCATCGAGCAGTGCTTGCGAAGCTGCTCAAAGCGGCGTGCAATAATTTAGAACGATTATTAGAACGCTTACAAAGTAGATTTAGAACGACTTCAGACTGCAGATTAGAATCGCTTTGAATTATGGCGATTCAAGCGCGCTGTTGCAGCAATCGCATTGACCCGAAATTTCACGCTCGGTAACCGATAGAGACAGTTCGTCGCACTGCGATGTCGCAGATGAGCTTGCTTTTTTGGGGGCGTTTGGAAATGAACACGGTGAAGGCACCGAGGTCGCTGCGTTTCGACTCGGTCATGGGCTCGGCCAACGATCAAACAACTTATTCCGGCACGAAGGTTTCCGCGGTCGCAGGCCTGATCGCGGTGGCATCCTTTTCGGGTGCTGAAGCGCAGCAGTCCAACCTCCCGCCGGTGACGGTCGATGCCCCGGTCGCTCGCCCGCGTCCTGCTACGTCTCAGCCTTCGCCGGACCAGGTCCGCGCCCGCACCGCGCTGCGCCGCGCCGCGCGCCGCAACCAGCAGGCACAGACGGCTCCGGTGCCGTTCCCGAATGCCGGCAGTCTTTCTGCCGATCGCAATCCCTATGCGGATGCGGCTGCGCCGTACAAGGTCGACCACATTCAGGCGTCGGGCAAATTTCCGGAGCCGATCCTGAACACGCCGAAGACCATCACGGTGTTGAGCAAGGAAGTGCTGGCTGACGAGAACGCGACGTCGTTGAAGCAGGCGGTCCTGAACACCGCCGGCGTGACGCTCGGTACCGGAGAGGGCGGCAACGCCTTTGGCGATCGCTTCTTCATCCGCGGCTTCGATACCCGCAATGACGTCTTCATCGACGGCGTCCGTGATCCCGGCGTCAGCGTCCGCGAGAATTTCTTCACCGAGCAGGTCGAGATCCTGCGTGGTCCGGGTTCGTCATTCGCCGGCCGCGGCACGACGGGTGGCGCGATCAACATCGTGACCAAGCAGGCGACGACCGAGAAGTCGTTCTACAACATGGACACGACGTACGCGAGCGACAACACCAAGCGCGTCGCGCTCGACGTCAACCAGGTGATCAGCCCGACATTGGCCATTCGCGCCGGCGGCGTGTACCAGGATGCGGGCGTCGAAGGCCGAAGCTTTATCACTGATAATCGCGGCGGCGGCTTTGTGGCTTTGACCTGGAAGCCGGTCGATGCGGTGAAGGTGACCGCGGACTACGTTCACACCGATATCCACGGAATGCCGGACTTCGGCGTGCCGTACCTCCGGACCGGACCCACCAATGCCGCCGGTCAATATACGACCACCGCCGGTGGCCCGGCCCCGGAATTTGGCGTCAATCGCGACAATTTCTACGGCTTCGTCAACCGCGATTTTTTCGAGGTCCATCAGGATATCGCCACAGTCAACACCGAAGTGAAGATCACTCCCGATCTGACCTTTAGCAACAAGGTCCGGGGCTCGGAGTCGCTGCTCAATTACATCGGCACGATTCCGGAGTCAGCCAACGTTGTGGGGAACACGCTGACCGCCAACACGTTGAGCCGCTATCAGCCGACGGACGTCGTCGCCAACCAGAGCGAATTCACGTACAAGTTCGATACCGGTAACTGGCGCCACACCATGGTCGCCGGCGTCGAGGTCTCGCGCGAGACTTCGAGCATCGATTCGTATGCCGGGCTAAACGGGGAGAGCAGCACCGGTATCGTGGTCAACAGCAGCGGGGCGCCAACCAATGTGAGCATCACCAATCCGCAGTACACATTCGCGACGTTCCCGACGACGCCCTCGCTCACGGGGAAGCCGACGCAAATCGCGATCGACACGACGAGCGGCTATCTGCTTGATTCCGCCAATTACCGCGATCTGGTCATCCTCAATGGCGGCATCCGCCTGGACGACTACGGCATCAAGGTCAGTGGTTACGGTACGTCAGGCTCTGTCGCGGGTGTCTTCAATTCGCAAGCCGCGCAATTCGACATGCCGAACTTCAACCTGGGCCTTACGTTCAAGCCGCTGCCGATTACCAGCGTCTATGTTGCTTATGCGACGTCGTCCAATCCGGTGGGCTCCGAATTCGACGGCACCAGCGCGGCTTACGGCGGAATCTCGCCGAATGTACTTGGGGGTGCGAACCAGATATTTGGGCCGATGAAGAACAGCGCGATCGAGGTCGGCAATAAATGGGAGCTGTTTGATCGCCATTTGCTCGTGACTGGCGCGCTGTTCCAGACCAACGTCACCAATGCGCGAGAGTCGGTGAACGTCACTGCGGCGAACCCGACAGCATCAGGTTGCACCTATAATGTCGCGGTAGGAGGAGCCTCGCAGCCTTGCATCACCGCCGGCGCGGCCTATCAGATCCGCGGCATTGATCTCGAAGTTGCCGGCAAGATCACCGACAAATGGAGCGTGTTCGGCGGCCTGGTGCTGATGAAGTCGGAGGTGACGAAGTCGCTGGTTCCCTCGGCCGACCCCGCTCTGTACCCCACAAACGTCGGCCTGCCGCTGGCCAACATCGCTCATCAGTCGTTCAGTATGCTCAGCAAATATCAGATCGACGACAGGTGGGAGGTCGGTGGCCAAGCCGTCTATCGTTCCAAGATGTATGGCGGCACCTTGCTTGCGGCAAACCAGGGCACGTCGCTGCCGAGCTTCTGGCGTTTCGATAGCTTCGCGGAGGCAAAGATCGACAAGAACTGGACTGCGAAGCTGTTCGTCAACAACATCTTCAACAAGCTCTATTACACCGCGTTCTATCAAAGTGCGGCGCCGTTTACTCTGGAAGCACCCGGCCGTACCGTGGCTTTCATGCTCTCCGCACGTTACTGACGGAGGCATCAAAGCGGCGCGATGCTGATATGCGTTCCAAATGTCCTGAGCAAAAGCGATGTGGCGGATTTCCGCCGCATCATGGACGCCAGTGCGTGGGAGGACGGCCGCTCGACCGCCGGCGCGGCCTCCGCGCTGGTCAAACGTAACGAGCAGCTGTCGCCTGACAGCGAGGTCGCGCGGCAGCTCGGCAACCGCATCCTGACCGCGCTGTCGGCGAGCCCGCGCTTCATCTCGGCGGCGATCCCACTGAGAATCTTTCCACCCTTGTTCAACCGCTATGCCGCCGATGACGGGCATCATTTCGGGCTGCATGTCGACAATGCGGTGCGCGGCGACAAGCTGACCGGCTTGCGGATCCGTACCGACCTGTCGGTCACGCTGTTTTTATCGGAGCCGGATGATTACGATGGTGGCGAGCTCGTCATCGAAGACCTCTACGGATCCCACGAAATCAAGCTGTCGGCGGGCGATCTGGTACTTTATCCTGCGTCCAGTTTGCATCTGGTCACGCCGGTCACGCGGGGGACGCGGGTTGCGTCTTTTTTCTGGCTGCAGAGCATGATACGAGATGCGCACGCGCGCAGTCTGATCTTCGATCTCGATACGGCGATCCAGGCCTTGGTGGAGCGACTGGGACGTGATGACCCCGAAACGGTCAAATTGGCCGGCATCTATCACAACCTGATCCGCCACTGGGCCGAGGTATGAAGACTTCGCTAGGTGCTGATCCAAGGATGTTATATTGTAACATCGGGGGTTCCGGCCTATCAGCTGACGTCCCGGTCAAGGCGCATGTCGACATGAAGTGGTTCCGAGCAAACATCAGACAGGGTTCGCGGCTCGCGCTGTTAGCGCTCGCAATCCAGTTTGTGCTGTCGTTCGGACATCTCCACGAAAGCTTTGCGCAGGCAGCCCCGGACGCCCCGCGGCACGTCGCTCGCGCTACGGTAACACATACATCGCACGACGCCTGGGATGCGGTCGCATCCTGGGTCGTCCGGTTGAAGATGCCCGCGGGCCATCATTCCGACGATGGGCTCGCCGATGATTGCCCGATCTGCGCCGTGCTGGCGCTCGCCAACGCGCCGCTATCGGCGACACCGCCCTTGCTGCCGGCGCCTCAGGCTGCCGAGTTCGCCTATTTGATCACCAACGCGACGTCGGTCGATCTCGGGTGCGTCGACGCTGCGTTCCAACCTCGTGCTCCGCCCGTCGCCTGACAACGATGGCCGGCGTTGATGCGTCGCGGCCGCAATCTCGGCATCAGGCACCAGCCGCCGGTGACCTGATGCATACACCATGATTGAATGATCCAGTTCCCGGGCCGAAGTATGAATATGTCCCCGTTTCGAGCGACCCCTTGTTTGATCCTGGCACTGGCGATGCTGTCGTTGGTGTCGCCCTTGTCGGCACAACAGGCCGCGCCTCCCGCGCCAAGGCAAGTTCCCGCGCCGACGCAAGCGCAGGCCCCACCGGCACCGGCAGCCGTGGCGCCGGTGCAGGCGCCCGCATCGCCCGGTGCTGCGCCGTCGGCAGAACCCGTGCCGCAGGCGATCGCTGCACCGGCGGATAGCGAGAGCAAGCCGCTGAAGTCCACCAGCACCGGCATGCACGAGTTGTCGCCGTGGCTGATGTTCATGTCGGCCGACGTGATCGTCAAAGCCGTCATGATCGGCCTTGCCTTCGCCTCGCTCGTCACCTGGACGATCTTCATCGCCAAGATGATCGAGTTGACCGTGGTCCAGAACAAGCTGCGCGGTGCGCTCGCCAAGATCAGCGACGCGCGGTCGCTGGCGGAAGCGCAGTTCGCGCTCGGCGCCAAGGGCAGCGTCTTGTCGTCCTTCATCGCGGCGGCGATGCGCGAGGGACGGCTGTCGGCCGGGATCTCCAGCGACAGCGGCATCAAGGAACGCGCGGCCTCGAGCTTTGCCGAGATCCTGCGCTCCGAGGCCCGCCGTATCAGGCTCGGCATGGGCCTGCTCGCCACGATCGGCGCGACGTCGCCCTTCGTCGGCCTGTTCGGCACCGTCTGGGGCATCATGAACAGCTTCATCGGCATTTCGAAGTCGCAGACCACGAACCTTGCCGTGGTGGCGCCGGGCATCGCCGAAGCGCTGCTGGCGACCGCGATCGGCCTGGTTGCAGCGATCCCCGCCGTGATCATCTACAACCACTTCACCCGTGTCACGAAGGGCTACCTGGAACTGGTCAGCCGCGCCTCGGGCGCCGCCGGACGGCTGCTGTCGCGCGATCTTGATCGCACCCATGGCGAGGTTCCGCGCGCGCGCGCCGCGGCGGCGGAGTAGGCGATGGCAGTTTCGCTCGCAGACAACGATAGCGACGACGAATTCGCCGAGTCGCACGAGATCAATGTCACGCCGTTCATCGACGTGATGCTGGTGCTGCTGATCATCTTCATGGTGGCCGCGCCGCTCTCGACCGTCGACTTGCCGATCGAATTGCCGACCTCGACGGCGACGCCGACCAAAAAGCCGGACAAGCCGACCTATGTCAGCATCAAGCCGGACCTCGCGGT
This sequence comes from Bradyrhizobium sp. LTSPM299, assembly GCF_000938235.1. NCBI lineage: Bacteria > Pseudomonadati > Pseudomonadota > Alphaproteobacteria > Hyphomicrobiales > Nitrobacteraceae > Bradyrhizobium > Bradyrhizobium sp. LTSPM299. Next base: position 123,201 of record NZ_JYMU01000039.1, on the reverse strand, counting down.
CGCGATCGGCGAGAACATGGTCAAGCGGGTCGACCTGGTGCGGACGCTCGACGGCATGGCCGACATGGGCAAGGACAAGTTCATTTTCCTGCGCGCGGACCGTGCGGTCCCCTATGGCGAGCTGATGGACGTGCTGGAAATGCTGCGCGCGGGGGGCTATTCCAAGATCAAGCTGGTGACGCTGGAGGGGGTTCCGGACGCCGCGGCGCAGCAGGGCGCGCCGGCGACAGCGAACCCATGACGAAGGCCTGATGCCGATGTCCGATCTCGAACAGAAGCCCTCCCGGATGCTGTGGGTATCTGCCGCGGTGGTTGCGCTCGCGCTTCATCTCGGCGGCGCTGCGCTCGCGCTCACCAGTCTGAAGGCCGAGGAGCCCGACGACGACGCGCTTGGCGCGTCGGCGATCGAAGTGGGCGTCGAACTCGCCGCCGTGCATCGCGAGGCGACCGACCTGCCGCCGGGTCCCGACACCGACGCCTCCGTGGCCTCGCCGCAGCTCGCCGAGCAGAAAGCCGAGGTGAAGGAAACCGATCTGCCCAAGGACACTCCGACCGAGACCGAAGACGCCGATCGGGTGGTGACCGAGAACGACAACAAGAAGCCGAAGGAAGAGGAACAGAAGGTCGCCGCGGTCCAGACCGCCGCATCGCAGGAATCGATTGCGGCCGAGGCGACCGCGACGCCGAGCTCCGAGGTGATCCCCGAGGGCCAGAAATCGGTCGCGCCCGTGCTCGGCACCGGCGACACCGCCCGCCGCGTGCGCGCCACCTGGCAGAAGGAGCTGATGGCGCATCTCGACAAGCACAAGAAATATCCCGCCGACCGCGCCCTCAAGACAGCCGAGATATATGTCCGCTTCACGCTCGACCGGGTCGGCCACGTGCTCGATATGGCGATCGAGAAGGGCTCGGGCGATGCCGCGTTCGACGAGGCCGCGCTCGCGATGGTCAAGCGCTCCGATCCCGTTCCCGCGCCGCCGCCGCTCGTCGCCGACGAAGGCCTGAGCTTCACGCTGCCCGTGATCTTCCGGGTCAAGAACAAGGGCTGAGGCTCATACCGTCCGTCATTCCGGGGCGCGACGAAGTCGCGAACCCGGAATCCATTTCACCATTGAACGTGTCGCCCGATGGATTCCGGGTTCTCGCGGAGCCTGTCATCGGGCCGCGCTTTGCGCGGACCCGTTGGCGAGCCCCGGAATGACGCTTGGGTCAGCTCTTCTTCACCAGCGGGCAGACGCTCTTCTCCAGCGGCAGCCAGGCTTCGTCCGCCGGGATGGTCGCGACCAACTTGTAATAGTCCCACGGATATTTCGATTCCGCCGGTGTCTTCACCTCGAACAGATAGGCCGGGTGGATCTTGCGGCCGTCGGCCCGGATCGAGCCCTTGCCGAACAGCGGATCGTCGGTCGGTAGCTCCTTCATCTTGGCGACCACGGCGCGACCGTCATGCGGATTGCCGCCGAGCGCCTCCAGCGCCTTGAAGTAATGGATCAGCGACGAATAGACACCGGCCTGCACCATGGTCGGCGGGTTCTTCTTGAAGCGTTCCATGAATCGCTTCGAGAAGGCGCGGGTCTGGTCGTTCATGTCCCAGTAGAAGGTCTCGGTGAAGTTGAGGCCCTGCGCGACGTTGAGGCCGAGCGCGTTGACGTCGGTGATGAACATCAGCATGCCTGCAAGCTTTTGGCCGCCGGCAACGATGCCGAATTCGGCCGCCTGCTTGATCGCGTTGGTGGTGTCGCCGCCGGCATTGGCAAGGCCGACGATCTTGGCTTTTGAGCTCTGCGCCTGCAGCAGGAACGAGGAGAAGTCGGCGTTGTTGAGTGGGTGCTTGACGCTGCCGAGCACCTTGCCGCCATTCGCGATGACGACCGCCGACGTGTCGCGCTCGAGCGCCTGGCCGAACGCGTAGTCCGCGGTGAGGAAGAACCAGCTGTCGCCGCCGGATTTGACCAGCGCCTTGCCGGTGCCGTTGGCGAGCATGTAGGTGTCGTAGACCCAGTGCACCGTGTTCGGCGAACACTGCGAGCCCGTGAGATCGGATGAGGCCGAACCCGAGTTCAGATTGACGACGTTCTTGTCCTTGGCCAGGTTGGCGATCGCAAGCCCCACGCCCGAGCTTGCGAGATCGACGAACACGTCGACCTTCTCGACGTCGATCCATTGCTTGCCGATGCTGACGGCGATGTCGGGCTTGTTCTGGTGATCGGCCGAGATGACGTCGATCTTCCAGCCCTTGGCGAGCAGCCCGGAATCCTCGATCGCCATCTGCGCCGCGATCGTCGAGCCGGGTCCGCCGATGTCCTGATAGAGGCCGGATTGATCGCCGAGGCTGCCGACCTTGACGACCTTGTCCATCGTCTGCGCCAGCGCGGCGCCTCCAAATACCAGGCTCGTGGTCAAAACCAATGCTGCAATCGAACGCTTCATTGCCCCTCCAAATGCTCTTGTGAGTGAATGGATTTGTGTTGTGACTATGCCCGGCATTCGGTTCCCCGCCTAGGCAGGCGCGGCCAAACGTCCGAAGGTCGGATATTCCGCGGGGTGGGGAAATGCAGGCGAAAGCGCCACAGCCGTCATTGCGAGGAGCGATGGCGACGAAGCAATCCATATTGCCGCTTGTGGCGCTATGGATTGCTTCGCGGAGCCTGTCATCGGGCGCGCATTCGCGCGACCCGTTGGCTCGCAATGACGGGAAGCAGCCGCGCCACGCGGGTGGAGGGAGCGACTACCGCCAGTAATACCGGATCGCGACGTAGACCACGACGAGGCAGGCGAAGATCAGCGCGACCGGCAGCGGACGCTTGGCGTTTGGGCCGGATGCGCCGGGCTTCGGCTTGGCGGGCAGGCGGCGGAAGGCAGTGACGGTTCCGGTGTCGGTGACCGGTTCGCGCAACCGTGCCGGAACCTCCGGCGCGGTGCCGGCGCCGCCCATCTCGGCATAATAGCTACGGTACATCAGCTGGATGGTGGCTTCGCTGGCCGCGGTGTCGTCCATCTTCTCCACGAGCTTCCTGTAGCTGGCCAGGAAACTCTGCGCCTCCGGCGGCAGCGCGGATGCGCCGTTCAGCTTGGCCATCATCCGCCAGGTCGCAAAGTCGGCCCGCGCACGGGTGTCGGCGCGTCGCGCAATCAGCATATCGGCAGCTTTGATCACCATGGCCTCGACACGTTCCCACCTGAAATAGAGCTACGTGTTCCCGGTGATAAGGAGAAGGGCCTGGATCACATAGCCGGTCAGTGTTCGCAGTATTGTCGAAATAACATCAAGATTTAGGCCGAAGCGGGTGCCGACCATCGGCAGCAGGATCAACAGGGCGATCAGGATCAGCATCCCGTAGGGCTCGAGCCGGGACAGCGGATAGGCCAGCGGCCGCGGCAGCAGCCCGACCGCGACCCGGCCGCCGTCCAGCGGCGGAATCGGCAGCATATTGAAGATCGCGAGCACGATGTTGATCAGGAACGCGTTTTTCAGGTTGTCCGCGGTCCATTGCGCGGCATTTGCCGGCACCCACGGCAGCGCGTGGAATGCCAGCGCCGCCGCGGTCGCCAGGATGATGTTGGTCGCCGGGCCCGCCAGCGCGACCCACACCATGTCGAGCCCGGGGTGATTGAGGTTGCGGAAGTTCACCGGCACCGGCTTGGCGTAGCCGAACAGGAACGGCGATTGCGCCAGCAGCAGCACGGCGGGCAGGATGATCGTGCCGAACGGATCGATGTGCTTGAGCGGGTTGAAGCTGACGCGGCCGAGCTGCCAGGCAGTGTTGTCGCCGAGCCGGTGCGCGACAAAGCCGTGCGCGGCCTCGTGAAAGGTGATCGCGATGATCAGTGGTAGCACCCAGACGGAGACGCCATAAAGGGAAACGTTCAATTCGCGCCGCCTTGGATTCGCTTTGGGGCAATCAAGCTAGCACGGATTTACAACGGCTTTTGCGGCAAACGCCGGCAATTTGACGCGGGTTCCGGGCTTGTCGTCAACGCACGTCCGGCGCGGCGACAGCCTCGCTGCGCGTCACCCGCGGCTGGGTGGTGGCGATCCAGATGCCGACGAAGACGGTGACGATCCCGGCTATCAGATTCCAGCGCAGCGGCTCGCCCAGCAGCACTGCCCCGACCAGCGAGGCCGCGATCGGGTTGACGGTGACTGATATCGCGACCCGCGTCGGTGTGGTCCGCTCCAGCGCGAAGGCCCAGAGATAGAAGGTCAGCGCAGCGCCGAACGCGCCGAGATAGATCGCGCCGAACCATTGCGGTGGACCGAAATCCGCAACCGGCGTGAAGCTGCCGTGGACCAGCGAGGCTGAGATCAGGACCGCGGCGCCGGCCGCCATCGCCAGCGTGGTGAAGGGAATTGGCCCGGAGCGGCGGATGAAGGGTTTTGACCAGATGCTGTAAAGGGCCATGCAGAGGGCGGCGGCGACCATCAAGAGGTCGCCACGCCACGCGCCCGGCGGCGCGGTGGCGAGGCCGGACAGTAGCGCCATCGAAACCCCAAGGATCGTGATGAGGACGCCTGAGGTCTTTCGGGCGGTCAGCGGCTCGCTCCCGAGCGCGGCGCCGACCACCATCGTCAGCAGCGGCAACGTTGACAGCGCAAGCGCGCCGCGCGCCGCCGTCGTTGACATCAACGAGGCGTTGAACAGGATCGGAAACGCCGCAAAGAACAGTAGCCCGAGGCCGGCCACGGCCGGCCAGTCGCGCCGCGGCGGCCAGTTCCGCAGCCCTGACAGCGCGAGCGGCAGCAACAGCAGAACGCCAATCCCGAACCGGAACGAGCCGATCGCGAGGGGATCGATGGCGCCGACCAGAAACCGCGTCGCCCCGATCGAGGTTCCACCGAGCGCACTCGACAGCACCGCCGCCAACACCCCCCAAGTTTCGCCCATCAAGCCTCGCCCATTCCGTTCGACCCCTTCGTTTCGCTTGCGCAAGCTAGAGAACGGGAGCTAATCAAGGAATGGAATATTATTGATAGATCAAATCGCAGTTCGTGATGAGTGCCCCGGTCCTGGATCCCGATCTCCTGCAAGCCTTCGTCGCGGTGGCGGACCATCGCTCCTTCACCCGCGCCGCCTCGGCGCTGAACCGCACGCAGTCGGCGGTCAGCATGCAGGTAAAGCGGCTCGAGGAGCGGCTGCAGGCCGAACTGTTTCACCGCACCAAGGCCAATGTCGATCTGAGCGCGGCCGGCGAGGGGCTGCTCGGCTACGCCAAGCGCATTCTCAGCCTCAACGACGAAGCGGTCGGCCGAGTGCGCGCGCATGGAATGGATGGGCGCGTTCGCCTCGGCGTGATGGACGACTATGGGACCTTGCTCGTCCCGCCACTGCTGGCGGGCTTTGTCGCCAATTATCCGCTGATCCATGTCGAGATGGAGACCGGGCTGACGTCCACGATGACCGGCCGGCTCGGCGAAGCCTACGACCTCGTGATCGCCATGCACCCCGAAGGACGCGGTGAGGGCGAGTTGCTGCGAACGGAGCAGGCGGTGTGGGCCGCGAGTGCCGAGCATCGCGTCGAGCAACGCGATCCGCTCCCGGTCGCGCTCTATCCGCAGGGCTGCCTGTTTCGGGGCTGGGCGATGCAGGCGCTGGATGAAGCGAACCGGCCGTGGCGGCTTGCCTTTGTCAGCCACAGCCTCGCGGCTGTCGAGGCGATTGCGGCGCAAGGCCTTGCCGTGACCGTGGTCAAGTCAGGTACCTTTCCGCCATCGCTCCGCCGCCTGACCGCGCGCGACGGAATGCCGCGATTGCCGCGCGCGGAAATCCGTTTGCATCGTGCGCCGAACCTCTCGCGAGCGGCGTCGCTGCTCGCCGATCATCTTGTGGCGGCGCTCCGTCAGCCGCGGGGACGCTAGATTTTTGTTTTGACGCGTTTTCTTGACGCGAACCGGTATCCACTTCGCTCGAAAACGCTCTAGTACGTCGCGCGGCCGCCGGAAATGTCGAACACCGCGCCGGTCGAGAAGGCGCAATCTTCGGAGGCCAGCCACGCCACCATCGCAGCGAGTTCTTCGACCAGCACGAAGCGGCGCTTCGGGATTTTCGACAGCATGAAGTCGATATGCTGCTGGGTCATCTGGTCGAAGATCGCGGTCTTCGCCGCAGCCGGCGTCACCGCATTGACCAGAATGTCATGCTGCGCGAGTTCCTTGCCGAGCGATTTCGTCAGCGCAATCAGGCCGGCCTTCGACGACGAATAATGCGCTGCGTTCGGGTTGCCTTCCTTGCCGGCGATCGAGGCGATGTTGACGATGCGGCCGTATTTCTGGCCGATCATCGCAGGCACGATCGATTTGCAGACGATGAAGGGGCCGTCGAGATTGATGCGCAGCACCTTGCGCCATTCGTCGAGGTCGGTTTCCCAGACCGGCTTGTTGATTCCGGCGATGCCGGCATTGTTGACCAGGATGTCGATCTTGCCGAACGCCTTCAGCGTCGTGTCGCGCGCGGCGTCCACGGCGGCCGGATCAGTGACGTCGACCTTGATCGCGATGACCTGATCGCCAATCGCTTTGGCGGTCTTGTCGGCCAGCGGCAGGTCAAAATCCCAGATCGCGACCTTCGCGCCGGAGGCGACAAGGCGCTCGGTGATGGCGCGGCCAAAGCCCTGCGCGCCGCCGGTAACGACGGCACAGCGGCTGTTGAGATCGATCTTGTTCATTCGCGACAATCCTTCATTTCAAATTCAAATGCAGCCGCGGCGGAAGTCCGCTCCCTCGCCCCGTTCTTACGGGGAGAGGGCTGGGGTGAGGGGTGTCTCCACCTGCGAATGCGGAGGTGGTGTGCCTCGCCCCTCACCCGGATTGCTTGCAATCCGACCTCTCCCCGCAAAGAGCGGGGAGAGGTTAAGATCAGAGCATGAAGCCGCCATCGACGACCATGTCGACGCCGGTGGTGAATGCAGCTTCGTCGCTTGCAAGATAGACCGCCATCGCGGCGATTTCCTCTGCGGTGCCGAGCCGGCCCATTTTCTGCCGGGCAACGAATTTCTCGCGTCCATCGGGGCCCGCGGCGGCCGCGCGATCGAGCATCGAAGGCGTCTCCACGGTGCCGGGGCAGATCGAGTTGCAGCGGATGCCCTGGGTGATGAAGTCGAGCGCAACCGCGCGCGTGAGCAGCGAAACCGCCGCCTTGGACGCACTGTAGACATAGCGGTTGGCCGGAGGCCGCAACGCCGCGCAAGACGAGATGTTGACGATGCTGCCGCCACCGCCTGCCAGCATCGAAGGCAGGAACGCCTTGATGGTCCGGTGCATGGATTTGACGTTGAGGTCGAACGAGAAATCGAAATCTTCGTCCGAGCACTCCAGAATAGTGCCGTGGTGCACGAAGCCGGCCGCATTGAGCAGGATGTCGATCTTGCCGACGCGCTTGGCGAACGCGTTGACCTCGGCCGTGTTGCGAACGTCGAGCCGCGCTGTCTCGGCGACGCCTTCCTTGCCGAGAGTGGCGATGCCGCTTTCGTTGATGTCGGTGGCGATCACGGTGGCGCCCTCACGCGCAAATGCGATTGCGCATGCGCGCCCGATGCCTGCCGCCGCGGCGGTAACAACAGCGCGCTTTCCCTTCAGTCGGTCTGACATGCGTTCTTTCCTTTTCTCTTATCCGTCATTCCGGGGCACGCGCAGCGCGAACCCGGAATCTCGAGATTCCGGGTCTGGTGCTGACGCACCATCCCGGAATGACGGTGGTGGTTTAGTGATTGTCGCGCGCGACACCGACCGTGCCGGCGATGTCGTGGTACCGCGTCGCGAGTTCGAGGCAGGCGCCGGTCGATTGCTGGCCGACAGTCTGGCGGTACAGCTCCTGCCATGGCGTCTGGTTCGCCGGGTAGGGGAAGCCGCCCTTGGCCTTCAGCTCGGCGCGGCGGGTGCGCAGCTCGTCCTCCGAGATCAGGATATTGGCGCTGCCGTTGTTGAGGTCGATGCGCACCTTGTCGCCGTTTCTCAGGATCGCGAGACCGCCGTCGGCAGCGGCTTCCGGCGAGGCGTTGAGGATCGAGGGCGAGCCCGACGTGCCGGACTGGCGGCCGTCGCCGATGCAGGGCAGGGCGAGGATGCCACGTTTGATCAGCGCCGCCGGCGGCTGCATGTTGACGACCTCGGCGCCGCCGGGATAACCGATCGGGCCGGTGCCGCGGACGAACAGAATGCAGTGCTCGTCGATCTCGAGCGCGGGATCCTCGATGCGGTGGTGATAATCCTCCGGTCCCTCGAATACGATGGCGCGGCCCTCGAAGGCGTTGAGGTCCTTCGGGTTGGAGAGATAGCGGTCGCGGAATTCCTTTGATATCACGCTGGTCTTCATGATCGCGGAATCGAACAAATTGCCGCGCAGCACGAGGAAGCCGGCGTCCTTCACCAGCGGCTTGTCGTAGCCCCAGATCACGTCGCTGTCGGGCACCGGCGCATCCTTGCAGTTCTCGCCCATGGTGCGGCCGTTGACGGTGAGGGCGCCCTCATGAATGCGCTTGTGCTTCATCAATTCGCGCACCACTGAAGGCACGCCGCCGGCGCGGTGATATTCCTCGCCGAGATAGAAGCCGGCCGGCTGCATGTTGACCAGCAGCGGCACGTCGTGGCCGTATTTTTGCCAGTCGTCGATCGACAGCTCGACGCCGACATGGCGTGCCAACGCGTTGATGTGGATTGGCGCGTTGGTCGAGCCGCCGATCGCCGAATTGACCACGATGCAGTTCTCGAACGCCTCGCGTGTCAGGAAGTCCGACGGCTTCAAATCTTCCCAGACCATGTCGACGATACGCTTGCCGGTCTCATAGGCGATCTGGCCGCGCTCGCGATAGGGCGCCGGGATCGCCGCGCAGCCTGGCAGCGAGAATCCCAAGGCTTCCGCGAGCGAGTTCATCGTTGAGGCGGTGCCCATGGTGTTGCAATGGCCGACCGAGGGTGCGGAGGAGGCCACGATCGACATGAACTCCTCATAATCGATCTCGCCGGCGGCGAGCCGTTCGCGCGATTTCCACACGATAGTGCCGGAGCCGGTGCGCTCGCCGTTGTGCCAGCCATTCAGCATCGGGCCGCCCGACAGCACGATCGCGGGCAGGTTGACGGTGGCGGCCGCCATCATGCAGGCCGGCGTGGTCTTGTCGCAGCCGGTGGTCAGCACCACACCGTCGAGCGGATAGCCGAACAGGATTTCGACCAGGCCGAGATAAGCGAGGTTGCGGTCGAGCGCCGCGGTCGGGCGCTTGCCGGTCTCCTGAATGGGGTGCATCGGAAACTCCATCGCGATACCGCCGGCGGCGCGGATGCCCTCGCGGACCCGATGTGCGAGCTCGAGGTGATGCCGGTTGCAGGGCGACAAATCATTACCGGTCTGGGCGATGCCGATGATCGGCTTGCCCGATTGCAGTTCCTCGCGGGTCAGGCCGTAATTGAGGTAGCGCTCGAGATAGAGCGCTGTCATGCCGGGATTGTGCGGGTTGTTGAACCACTCCAGGGAGCGAAGCTTGCGGCGCTTGCCCTTGCTGTCCTGGCCCTGGTTTGCGGCGTCGTGCCCGTTGGTGTGGGGTTTTGTCATTGGATTCTCCCGCAGTGCAAACTCGCTTCGGCCCGTTCTAAGGGCTCTGGTTTCTACCTTGCGCAAATTGTCGCGCATTACAAATCGGAGCGATCACGCACAGGTGTCGCAGCCTGAGGAATTGGACCTTAGTTGAAGGTCCTTGGTTGCGCTATCATTTTGTCATTTTTGACCCTTCTGTGACAGGCCCCCGACGGGTGGATGTCAGGTGCGTCGCGCCGAGCTTTGCCGTTCCATGACACTGAAGCCGAGATCGACCACCGGCGCGGCCGGCCGGCGTCCCTCCAGCGTTTCGATCACCATCATGGCAGCGTTCCTGCCCATTTCGTAACGGTTGGTGCGCACGCTGCTTAGCGTCGGCTCGCTCGATGCCATGAATTCGAGATCGTTGAAGCCGACGATCGCCATTTGGTCTGGCACCATCATATGCCGGCGCTTGCATTCGAACAGCGCGCCGAGCGCGATGTCGTCATTGACGCAGAACACGGCATCGATGTCGGGCGCCTTGGCGAGCAGGTCGGCGAACAGCGTGCCACCTAATGTTACCGAGGTCGGTACCGCCGTGGTGACGATCAGCCGCGGGTCGAACAGCGCGGCGTCGGTCATTGCGGATCGATAGCCGTCGAGCCGCCGCTGCACCCGCGGATCCATGCGTGCGCCGAGCAGGCCGATCCGGCGGTAGCCCTGCGCGATAAGGTGGGAGATTGCGGCTTTTGCGGCGTCAAAATGCGAGAATCCGATCATCATGTCGACCGGCGCGGGGCCGACCTCCATGATCTGGACGATCGGACAATCGACCGTCTCCATGATGGCGCGAGAATCGGCAGTCTGGTTGATGCCCGTCACGATGAGGCCGGCCGGCTTCTGTGCCAGAAACAGACGCAGCAGGCGCTCTTCCTGGAGGATGCTGTAGCGGGTGTTGGCGAGCTGAATGCTGTAGCGGCTGCCTTCGAGCGCGTCATAGATGCCGCGCAACACGTCGGCGAACACATTGTTGGTCAGCGACGGGATCAGGACACCGATGACTTCGGTGCGTTGCGAGGCGAGCGCCCGCGCGGCGAGGTTGGGGACGTAGCCGAGCTCATTTGCCGCACTTTCGACCCGCGCGCGCTTGCCGACCGAGAGGGCTTCAGGGTTTCTGAAGAAGCGCGAGGCCGTGATCGGGCTGACGCCGGCGAGCTTGGCGACTTCGGTGAGCCTGATCTTCCCTGGCGTGATGCGCTTTCGGGCCATTTTCCGCTCATATCACAGGCACCGCCGGCGACAAACTGATATTGACAGCGCTACCAAGCCGTTGCTAATCGAACGATTGCCAAAACCGGATAAACTGCGGACAATAACGCCAGTCCAATCGAGCCGCGCACCCAGCGTGGCCTGAGCAAAAACAGAGCGGTCGCGGTACTCGTCGTACGTCGCCGGGAAACTTGAGGGAGGGAAGCGGATGTCGTCGGTCCAGATTCGGGACGTGCGCAAATCGTTCGGCAATTTTGAAGTCCTGCACGGCGTGTCGATCCCGATCGAGGATGGCGAGTTCGTCGTGCTCGTCGGTCCCTCCGGCTGCGGCAAGTCGACCCTGCTGCGCATGCTCGCAGGGCTGGAGAACATCACCTCGGGCACGATCTCGATCGGCGACCGCGTTGTCAACAATGTCCAGCCCAAAGAGCGCGACATTGCGATGGTGTTCCAGAATTACGCGCTCTATCCGCATATGACGGTCGCCGACAATATGGGCTTCTCGCTCAAGCTGCGCGGCGCCAAGGCCGAGGAAATCTCGAAGGGCGTCAATCGCGCCGCGGAAATCCTGGCGTTGACGCCGCTGCTCGACCGCTATCCCCGGCAATTGTCCGGCGGCCAGCGCCAGCGCGTCGCGATGGGCCGCGCCATCGTGCGTGATCCCCAGGTGTTCCTGTTCGACGAGCCGCTGTCGAACCTCGACGCCAAGCTCCGGGTTGCGATGCGCACTGAGATCAAGGAACTGCATCAGCGGCTGCGCACCACCACCGTCTACGTCACTCACGACCAGATCGAGGCCATGACCATGGCCGACAAGATTGTGGTGATGCATGACGGTATCGTCGAGCAGATGGGCTCGCCCCTGGAGCTTTACGACACGCCGGAAAACCAGTTCGTCGCCGGCTTCATCGGCTCGCCCGCGATGAATTTCCTGAAAGGCAATGTGAGGGTCAACGGCTCGGCGTATTTCGAGGGTCCGAACGGCGTCAAGCTGCCGCTGAAATCGGTGCCGGCCAATTCCGACGGCAAGCCCGCGGTCTACGGCGTGCGGCCCGAGCATTTCACCATCGCCGATGACGGCGCGGAGGCCGAGATCGTGGTGGTCGAGCCGACCGGCTCGGAGACTCAAGTGTTCGCCAAGCTTGGCGGCGAGCAGGTCGTCGCGGTTTTCCGCGAGCGGCACCAATTCAATCCGGGCGACAAGGTTCGGCTCAAGCCGGATCCTTCGCTCGTCCACCTGTTCGACGATGCGACCGGCAAACGCATGTAGCGACGTAAAAACCAACCCATACAAATATAAAATTTAGGGAGGGAACCATGAGCGATTTTAACAGGCGTGATGTCCTCAAGGCCGGGCTTGGCGCGACGGCCGTTCTGGCCGGTCCGGGAATCGTCCCGGCGCATGCCGCGACCTGGACCAACACGCCGGAGCCCAATGCCTCGATCCGGGTGCTGCGCTGGAAGCAGTTCATTCAGGCCGAGTATGACAAGTTCGCTGAGCTCACCAAAAAATTCTCCGAGACGACCGGCGTCAAGGTGAAGCTCGAAGCCGAGAGCTGGGAAGATATCCGGCCGAAGGCCGCGGTCGCCGCCAATGTCGGCGCCGGCCCGGATCTGATCCTCGGGACGCTCGACGATCCCCACAAATTCCCGGACAAGCTGATCGACGTCACCGACGTTGCCGAGTATCTCGGCGCCCAGTATGGCGGCTGGTATCCGGTCGCGGAGAAGTACGGCAAGAAGGGCAATAGCTGGATTGCGATCCCGCAAGGCGCGACCGGTGGCTGCCTGAACTACCGCATCAGCCACATGAAGGCCGCCGGCTTCGATGAATTCCCCAAGGACACGGCTGGCTTCCTCAAGCTCTGCCAGGCCCTGAAGAAGAACAACACGCCGGCCGGCTTCGCGCTCGGCCATGCCACGGGCGACGCCAACGGCTGGTGCCAGTGGGCGCTGTGGGCGCATGGCGGCAAGGTCGTCAACGAGAAGAACGAGGTCGTGATCGACTCTGCGGAGACGGTTGCCGCGCTCGAATACGTCAAGCAGCTCTATCAGACGTTCATCCCGGGCGTGCTGTCGTGGAACGACTCCAACAACAACAAGGCGTTCCTTGCCGGCGAGCTCAGCCTGACCCTGAACGGCATCTCGATCTGGACGGTCGGCAAGAACTCCCCGGATCCGAAGCAGCAGGAAATCGCCAAGGATATGGACCACGCGCCGATGCCGATCGGCCCGGTCGGCCACTCGACCGAGCAGCAGAACGTGCTGGTCGCCTACGGCTACAAATATTCCAAATACCCGAAGGCGGTGAAGGAATACATCCGCTTCATGTGGGACAAGGAAAACTACGACGCGTGGGAGGTTTCCTCCAACGGCTACGTCTCGCCGCCGCTGCCGGCCTACAACGACAATCCGGTCTGGACGTCGGACCCCAAGATCACGCCGTACCGCGACTGCTTGAAGCGCTGCCTCGACAATGGCTTTTCCGGTGACCTCGGCTACGCCTCGGCCGCCGTTATGGGCGACTTCGTCGTGGTCGACATGTTCGCGGAAGCCGCCTCCGGCTCGGTGACGCCGAAGGAAGCGGCAGCTCGGGCTGCCGAGCGCGCCAAGCGCTACTATCAAGTCTGATCCGCTACTCCGGCGGCGTCCAGCTTGCTTGCTGAACGCCGCCACCATCCGTGAGGGGGAAGTCCAACATGGCAATTCTGGCCGAGCCCAGCGTTGCGACGATCAAACGCACCAGCATGTGGTCCAGCGCGTTCCAGAGTCGTCACTTTCTGGGCGCGATGTTCATGGTGCCGGCAATCACCATCCTCGTTCTGTTCCTGGCCTATCCCCTCGCGCTGGGTTTCTGGCTCGGGATGACCGATACCAAAATCGGCGGCGCCGGCCGCTTCATCGGCATGGCGAACTTCGTCTCGCTCGCGAAGGACTCGGTGTTCTGGCTCTCGGTGTTTAATACGATTTTCTACACGGTGACCGCGAGCGCGGTGAAATTCGCGATCGGACTTTACCTGGCGCTGCTGCTCAACGAGCGGCTGCCGCTGAAGTCGGTGGTCAGAGCGATCGTATTGTTGCCGTTCGTGGTGCCGACGGTGCTGTCCGCGATCGCGTTCTGGTGGATCTACGACAGCCAGTTCTCGATCATCTCCTGGGTCCTGGTGAAGGCCGGCTTGATCACACGATACATCGAATTCCTCGGCGACCCCTGGAACGCGCGCTGGTCGGTTGTCGCCGCCAATATCTGGCGCGGGGTGCCCTTCGTGGCGATCACGCTGCTCGCGGGCTTGCAGACGATCTCGCCCTCGCTCTATGAGGCGGCCAATCTCGACGGCGCCACCAATTGGCAACGCTTCCGTCATATCACGCTGCCGATGCTGTCGCCGATCATCGCCGTGGTCATGACGTTTTCGGTGCTGATGACGTTCACCGACTTCCAGCTCATCTACACCATCACGCGGGGCGGACCGATCAATGCGACGCATCTGATGGCGACGCTGTCGTTCCAGCGCGCGATCACCGGCGGCAATCTCGGCGAGGGTGCGGCGATCTCGAACGCGATGATCCCGTTCCTGGTTGCCGCGATCCTGCTGAGCTTCTTTGGCCTTCAGCGCACCCGCTGGCAGCAGGGCGGGAGAGACTGACTATGACCACCGCGGACGACCAAAGCGTCGGAATGTCCTACTTGGAGAGCCTGCCGCGCCGGGCGCTGCGGGTCTATCTTCCGCTCGGGCTGATCATGTTCTTCCTGCTGTTCCCGTTCTACTGGATGGTCGTCACGACCTTCAAGCCCGACGCGGAGATGTACGACTACGAGAAGTTCAACCCGTTCTGGGTCGCGCATCCGACCCTGGACCATATCAAGAAGCTGTTCCTGGAGACCGACTATCCGCAATGGATGTGGAACACCGTGATCGTTTCGGTGTCCTCGACATTCATCTCGCTGTTTGCCAGCGTCTGTGCGGCCTATGCGATCGAACGTCTCCGCTACAAGGGCTCGCGCTATGTCGGGCTTGCGATCTTCCTCGGCTATCTGGTTCCCCCGTCCATCCTGTTCATTCCGCTGGCCGCGATCGTGTTCCAGCTCGGGCTGTTCGACGGCAATCTGGCGCTGATCCTGACCTATCCGACCTTCCTGATCCCGTTCTGCACCTGGCTGTTGATGGGATATTTCCGCACCATCCCCTATGAACTCGAGGAGTGCGCGCTGATCGACGGGGCGACGCGGTTGCAGATCCTGACCAAGATCACGTTGCCGTTGTCGCTTCCAGGAGTGATCTCGGCCGGCATTTTCGCCTTTACGTTGTCGTGGAACGAGTTCATCTACGCGCTGACCTTCATCTCCTCGTCCGAAAACAAGACGATTCCGGTCGGCGCAATCACCGAGCTGGTCAACGGCGACGTCTATCATTGGGGCGCGCTGATGGCGGCGGCGCTAACCGGGTCGATCCCCGTAGTTATCCTTTATTCCTTCTTCGTGGAGTACTATGTCTCGGCCATGACCGGTGCCGTGAAGGAGTGATTGCGGGCCAGCCATCAGGACGCGCCCGAGGCGGCGCGTTCCGACCAATATGAAGGCCCAATAAGAAGAAGGAGCAGGCTCTTGCACATTCTCATCCTCGGCGCCGCCGGCATGGTCGGCCGCAAACTCACCGAACGGTTGTTGCGCGACGGCCGCCTCGGCAGCCACGACATCACCAAAATGACGCTGCAGGACGTGGTCGCGCCGGCGAAGCCCGCGAACGCCTCGATCCCGGTCAACGTGGTTGCCTCCGATTTCGCCGATGCCGGCGTCGCGGCACCCTTGATCGCCGAGCGGCCGGAGGTGATCTTCCATCTCGCCGCGATCGTCTCGGGCGAGGCGGAGGCCGAGTTCGACAAGGGCTACCGGATCAACCTCGACGGCACCCGCCATTTGATCGACGCGATCCGCGCGGCCGGTAGCGGCTACAAGCCGCGGCTGGTGTTCACGTCCTCGATCGCGGTGTTCGGCGCGCCATTCCCGGAGAAGATCGGCGACGAATTCTTCCATACGCCGCTGACGAGCTATGGCACGCAGAAGTCGATCTGCGAGCTCCTGATCAACGATTACAGCCGCAAGGGCCTGCTCGACGGCATTAGCATTCGCTTGCCCACAATTTGCGTTAGGCCCGGCAAGCCGAACAAGGCCGCGTCCGGCTTCTTCTCCAACATCATGCGCGAGCCGCTGGCCGGCGAGGAAGCGATCCTGCCGGTGTCTGAGGACGTGCGGCACTGGCACGCTTCGCCGAAATCGGCGGTCGGCTTCCTGATCCACGCCGGCACGATGGATCTCAATGCGATAGGCCCGCGGCGCAATCTCAGCATGCCCGGGATGTCGGTCACCGTCGGCGAGCAGATCGCAGCGCTCGATCGCGTCGCCGGCAAGAATGTCGCCGCGCGCATCAAGCGCGTAGCCGACCCGACCATCATCGGCATCGTCTCGGGATGGCCGCGCGATTTCGTCACCGACCGCGCGCTCAAGCTCGGCTTCACCACAGCCGAGAAGACGTTCGACGACATCATCCGCATCCATATCGAGGACGAGCTCGGCGGCAAGTTTGCTGCTTAAGCGACGTCCGGGCGAACGCGGTTCTTGAGATGACCAGGGTAGCCTGCATCGGCGAGTGCATGATCGAGCTGCGCCAGGCCCCGGGGGGCCAGGCCGGCGCGCTGTACTCGCGCTTCTATGGCGGCGACACGCTCAACACCGCCGTCTATCTGTCCCGGCTCGGTGTCGACGTCGACTACATCACCGCGCTCGGCGACGATGCGCTGAGCGACGAGATGATCGCGGGCTGGGCCGCTGAAGGCATTGGTACAAAGCGCGTCGCGCGGCTGCCCGGCAAGCTGCCGGGGCTTTATCTGATCCAGACCGACGACAAGGGCGAGCGGCGCTTCTTCCATTGGCGCGAGAGTGCGGCCGCGCGCAGCCTGATGGACCTGCCCGAGACCGACGACATGCTGAACTCGCTTGCGAGCTATGACATCGTCTATCTCTCGGCGATCACGCTCTCGATTCTGCAAGAGGGCGGACGGGAAAAGTTGATGACGGCGCTGAAGCGCGCGCGGCTGCTGGGGACTCGGTTTGCGTTCGATACCAATTTCCGGGCCCGCGGCTGGCCGGACCTGGATGTCGCGCGCAAGGTCTTCAGCAGCGCCTTCGAAGGCGCGGATATCGTGCTCGCGTCGACCGAGGATCTGGCGCCGCTCTATCCCGGCGAAAGCAACGCCGCGCTGCTCGCCGGCATCTCCAGCCCCGAAGTGGTGCTGAAGCTCGCCGAGCCATCGTGCATCCTCCGTTATGCCGGCGGGTCGAGCGAGGTGAGGGCGGAGCCGCTGACCAAGCCGGTGGTCGA
The DNA here is from genome assembly GCF_000938235.1 of Bradyrhizobium sp. LTSPM299. Lineage (NCBI taxonomy): Bacteria > Pseudomonadati > Pseudomonadota > Alphaproteobacteria > Hyphomicrobiales > Nitrobacteraceae > Bradyrhizobium > Bradyrhizobium sp. LTSPM299. Next base: position 106,046 of record NZ_JYMU01000039.1, on the reverse strand, counting down.
CACCACGGCGGCCGGCGACAGCTTCGCCGCCGCCTACCTTGCCGCGCGTCTCGGCGGCGCCGAGCCGGAGGACGCGGCCCGTGCTGGCCATCGCCTCGCCGGCGCCGTGGTAGGCTATCCCGGCGCAATCATTCCACGCTACGCCATGCCGCCGAAGAAGGCGCCACGGCCCTCAACATCCCGCAAGGCCTCCCAATGACATCGACATCAAAGCAGGACCAGATCGCCGAGCTGATCCGCCAAGCCACCGTGATCCCGGTGCTGACCATCGAGCGGCTCGAGGACGCGGTGCCGCTCGCCAGGGCACTGGTCGCCGGCGGCGTGCGGACGCTCGAGGTCACGCTGCGCACGCCGGTCGCGATCGAGGCGGCCAAGGCAATGATAGCTGAAGTGCCTGATGCGATCGTCGGGATCGGCACTATCCTCAATGGTGACGATCTGGCGCGCGCCGAGGCGCTCGGCGCCAAATTCGGCATCAGCCCTGGCGCCACCCCCGAACTGTTGAAGGCGGCGGCGGCCAGCCGGCTGCCGTTCGCCCCGGGGATCGCCACCGCGTCCGAGTTGATGCAGGCGCTGGCGCACGGCTTCGACGTCGTCAAATTCTTCCCGGCCGAGCAGGCTGGCGGTATCAAGGCACTGCGGGCATTGGCCGGGCCGTTTCCGAACGTCAGGGTTTGCCCGACCGGCGGCATTGGCGAGGCCAATGCGGCGACCTGGCTCGCCGAGCCGAATGTGCTGGCGGTCGGTGGGTCCTGGCTTTGCCCGTCCCAAGACGTCCGCGCCGGCAACTGGGCCGGCATAACCGCCATGTGCGCGCGGGCGATGAAATCGCTGAAAGCGGCCTGAAGATGGGTTACATAAACCTCCGATAGGAACAGGGAGAACGGCCATGACTGCAGCCAGCATCGTCGGTTGGGCGCACACGCCTTTCGGCAAATTCGACGCGGAAACCGTCGAGAGCCTCGTCGTCAAGGTCGCCAACGAGGCGCTGGCCGATGCCGGCATTGCGGCTTCCGATGTCGACGAGATCATGCTCGGCCATTTCAACGCCGGCTTCTCGCCGCAGGATTTTACGGCGTCGCTGGTGTTGCAGGCCAATCCGGCGCTGCGCTTCAAGCCGACAACGCGTGTGGAAAATGCCTGCGCCACCGGTTCCGCCGCCGTGCACCAGGGCATCCGCGCCATCGAAGCAGGTGCCGCAAAGATCGTGCTGGTGGTCGGCGTCGAGCAGATGACCCGGACGCCCTCGGCCGAGATCGGCAAGAACCTGCTGAAGGCGTCGTACCTGCCTGAGGACGGCGACACCGTCGGCGGCTTTGCCGGCGTGTTCGGCAAGATCGCGCAGAGCTATTTCCAGAAATACGGCGACCAGTCCGATGCGCTGGCGATGATCGCGGCCAAGAACCACAAGAACGGCGTCGCCAACCCGTATGCGCAGATGCGCAAGGACTTTGGCTTCGAGTTCTGCCGCGCCGAGAGCGAGAAGAATCCTTACGTGGCGGGCCCACTGAAGCGCACCGACTGCTCGCTGGTATCAGACGGCGCCGCAGCACTTGTGCTGACTGACGCCGAGACCGCCAAGACCATGGGCAAGGCGGTCAACGTCCGCGCCACCGCGCATGCGCAGGATTTCCTGCCGATGTCGAAGCGCGACATCCTGCAGTTCGAAGGCTGCACCGTCGCCTGGCAACGCGCGCTGCAGACGAGCGGCCTGCAGCTCTCCGATCTCACCTTTGTCGAGACTCATGATTGCTTCACGGTCGCCGAGCTGATCGAATATGAGGCGATGGGCCTGACGCCGAAGGGGCAGGGCGCGCGGGCCATCAAGGAAGGCTGGACGCAAAAAGACGGCAAGCTGCCGGTCAATCCGTCCGGCGGCCTCAAGGCCAAGGGCCATCCGATCGGCGCCACCGGCGTCTCCATGCACGTCATGACCGCGATGCAGCTCACCGGTCAAGCGCCGGAGGGCATGCAGCTCAAGAACCCGCAGCTCGGTGGCATCTTCAATATGGGCGGTGCTGCGGTCGCGAACTACGTCTCGATTTTGGAGCCTGCAAAATAAGAGGCAAGGTTGGAGGCTCGTGAATTCTTTAGCGCGCTGACCTCGTGGTGGCTTGTCACCGGAGAATGCACCATGGCAATCGAAAACTCGCTATCGCTGTCTGAACTAAACGACCGCATCGCAATTCTGCGGGACAATATCAGGCAACTGATTGAGCAGGCCGCCGGTGCGGGCGGCGCCGAGGTCGAGGAGCGGATTTCCGAGCGTCTCGAACAGCAGAATGCGGAACTGGAGAAGCTGTTGAAGGCGCGTGAGGCTCTGCCGGGGCAATATCTGCCGTAGGGTGGGCAAAGGCGCGAAGCGCCGTGCCCACCATCCTTGCCACAGCGTGTGATGGTGGGCACGCTCGCTTGGTCCACCCTACGTTTTGCCTCGTTAGGACGACTCGGCGCCGGTACGCATGCGCCCATACGCCGGGCACGGCTTGATCTCCGCGAAAACCTCCCGTTACTAGGTTTCCAACCAGAACAGCCGGGAGCGCACAGGACCATGGGACCACTGCAGGGCATCAAGGTCGTCGACATGACGACCGTGCTGATGGGACCCTATGCCACCCAGATGCTCGGTGATTACGGCGCCGACGTCATCAAGGTGGAATCGCCCGATGGCGACGTGACGCGACAGATCGGGCCGACGCGGCATCCCGGCATGGGCCCGGTGTTCCTCAACACCAACCGCAGCAAGCGCTCGATTTGCCTCGACCTGAAGAAGCCGGCCGGACGCGACGCCGTGCTGCGGCTGATCGCGAAGGCCGATGTGCTGGTCTACAATGTGCGCCCGCAGGCGATGGCGCGGCTGCAGCTCGGCTACGATGTGGTCTCGAAGATCAATCCGCGACTGGTCTATGCCGGCGTGTTCGGCTTCGGCCAAGAGGGGCCTTATGCCGCAAAACCCGCCTATGATGATCTGATCCAGGGCGCCACAGCCTTGCCGGCGCTGATGGCGCAGACGTCCGACGGCGTGCCGCGCTACGTGCCGAACGCGCTGGTCGATCGCATCGTCGGTCTCACCGCGGTCGGCGCGATCTGCGCCAGCCTCGTGCATCGCGACCGGACCGGGCAGGGCCAGCGCGTCGACATTCCGATGTTCGAGACCATGGCGGGCTTCGTCATGGGCGACCACATGGGCGGGCTGACCTACGATCCGCCCCTCGACAAGGGTGGATACGCGCGACATTTGTCGCCGGACCGGCGGCCCTACAAGACCTCGGACAGCTATGTCTGTGTGATCGTCTACAACGACAAACAGTGGGAGAATTTCTTCAAGGCCACCGGCCGCGAGGATCTCCGCAGCAATCCGAAATTCGCGACCTTCGCCGGCCGCGCCACCAACATTGATGTTGTCTACGCCGAGCTCGCGCGCATCCTGCTGACCCGGACCACGGCGGAGTGGAACGAGATCCTTGAAAAGGCCGACGTGCCCGTGATGCCGATGCACGATCTCGAAACCCTGCTGCAGGATCCGCACATCGTCGCCACCGGGGTCTTTCCGGTCACCGAGCATCCGACCGAGGGCCGCATCCGCAACATGAAGGTGTCGGCAAGGTGGTCCGAGACCAAGGCGGAGCCGCAGCGGCTGGCGCCGCGTCTTGGCCAGCACGGCGAAGAGATTTTGCGGGAGGCGGGCTTCTCCGCCGACGAGATTGCCGCGATGGCGCGCGACGGCGTCACCAAGCTCGCGCCCACCACTTAAGGACAGCGCCCATGGATTTCGCACTCTCCCCCAACCAGGAATCGATCCGCGACGCCATCGGAAAAATCTGCTCGCGCTTCGACGATGCCTACTGGCTGAAGAAGGACAAGGAAGGCGGCTACCCGGCCGACTTCCACCGTGCGCTGGCCGACGCCGGCTGGCTCGGCATCTGCATTCCCGAGGAGTACGGCGGCTCCGGCCTCGGCATCACTGACGCCGCGATCATGATGCACACGATCTCGTACTCGGGCGCCGGCATGTCCGGCGCATCGGCGGTGCACATGAACGTGTTCGGGCTCAATCCTGTCGTCGTGTTCGGCACCAAGGAGCAGTGCCACCGCATGCTGCCGCCGATCATCGACGGCCGCGACAAGTCCTGCTTTGCGGTGACCGAGCCGAACACCGGCCTCAACACGACCCAGCTCAAGACGCGTGCGGTGCGCCAGGGCGACAAATACATCGTCAACGGCCAGAAGGTGTGGATCTCGACCGCGCAGGTCGCCAACAAGATCCTGCTGCTCGCGCGCACCACGACACTGGAAGAGGTGCGCAGCCCGACCCACGGGCTGAGCCTGTTCTATACCGATTTCGACCGCAAGCGCGTCACCGTGCACGAGATCGAGAAGATGGGCCGCAAGACCGTCGACTCCAACGAATTGTTCTTCGAGAATTTCGAAATCCCGGTCGAGGACCGCATCGGCGAGGAAGGCCGCGGCTTCGAATATATCCTGCACGGCATGAATCCCGAACGCATCCTGATCGCGGCCGAAGCTGTCGGCCTCGGCCAGATCGCGCTGAAGCGGGCGTCGGACTACGCAAAGGGCCGCATCGTGTTCAACCGGCCGATCGGCATGAATCAAGGGATCCAGCATCCGCTGGCGAAGAACTGGATGGAGCTCGAGGCGGCCTGGCTGATGGTGCTGCGCGCCGGCTGGCAATACGACCAGAACCTGCCGTGCGGCCCGGCCGCCAACGCCGCAAAATATCTCGCCGCCGAGGCTGGCTTCCACGCCTGCGAGCAGGCCGTGATGACGCATGGCGGCTTCGGCTATGCCAAGGAATACCACGTGGAGCGTTACCTGCGGGAATCCCTGATCCCGCGCATCGCGCCGATCAGCCCGCAGCTCATTCTCAGCTTCATCGGCGAGAAGGTGCTCGGCCTTCCGAAGTCGTATTGATGGTGGGTATGCGATTTCCCCACAGCGTCATTCCGGGATGCGCCGTCAGGCGCAGACCCGGAATCCATCACGCCGCATGCGGTTGCGGCGAAATGGATTCTCAGGTGTGCAATTGCACACCGAAGTTCGCGCTCCGCGCGCCCCGGAATGACGAGGACAGAATGCGATGAGCTTCGTCACCGGCGTCGGCCTCACGTCCTTTGGCAAGCACGAAGGCTCATCCTCGCTCGACCTGATGAGCAAGGCGGCCGAGTCAGCCATCGCCGACGCCGGGCTGAAGCGATCCGACATCGACGGCATCCTGTGCGGCTATTCCACAGTCTCGCCGCACATCATGCTTGCGACTGTGTTTGCCGAGCATTTCGGCATTCGTCCGTCCTACGCCCACGCCGTGCAGGTCGGCGGCGCGACTGGCCTCGCGATGACCATGCTGGCGCACCATCTGGTTGATGCCGGCGTGGCGAAACATGTGCTGGTGGTTGGTGGCGAGAACCGTCTCACCGGGCAGAGCCGCGACGCCTCGATCCAGGCGCTGGCCCAGGTCGGCCATCCCGACTACGAGGTGACGCTGGGGCCGACGATCCCGGCCTATTACGGTCTCGTCGCGACGCGCTACATGCACGAGTACGGCGTGACCGAGGGCGACCTCGCCGAATTCGCGGTGCTGATGCGCAAGCACGCGTTGACGCATCCCGGGGCGCAATTCCATGAGCCGATCACAATTGCCGACGTGATGGCGTCCAAGCCGGTGGCGATGCCGCTCAAGCTGCTCGATTGTTGCCCGGTGTCCGATGGCGGCGCGGCGTTCGTGATCAGCCGCGAGGCAATCGGCGACAAGCGGGTTCGCATCCGCGGTTGCGCCCAGGCGCACACCCATCAGCACGTCACGGCCGCGCCCGCGCTGAGCGAACTCGGCGCGGAGATTTCGATTGCCAAGGCCAAGGCGGAGTCTGGCATCGCCATATCGGACGTCCGCTACGCCGCGATCTATGACAGCTTCACCATCACGCTCGCGATGCTGCTGGAGGATCTCGGCCTCGCAAAGCGCGGCGAGGCGGCGGCGCGGGTCCGCGCGGGATACTTCGACCAAAACGGCGATATGCCGCTCAACACCCATGGTGGTCTGCTCAGCTACGGCCATTGCGGCGTCGGCGGCGCGATGGCGCATCTCGTCGAGACCCATCTGCAGATGACCGGCCGCGCCGGCAATCGTCAGGTTCGCGACGCCTCGGTCGCGCTGCTGCATGGCGATGGCGGCGTGCTGTCGTCGCATGTCAGCATGTTCCTGGAGCGCGTGCGGTGAGCGGGCCAATCGCAGACTGGACCAAGGGCGCCGAAGCGATCATCTATCAGGTGTGTAGCGCGTGCAGCGCCCGGCAATATTTTCGCCGCAGCTTCTGCGCCGCATGCGGCTCGACCGACCTGACGGAGAACCAAGCGACCGGGACAGGGACGGTCTATGCAACGTCGCTGGTCTGCCGCGCCGCGACGCCTGAGACGCGGGCGCATGTGCCCTACAATATCGTGCTCGTCGATGCCGACGAAGGATTTCGCATGATGGCCCATGGCGACAATGATCTTGCCATCGGCGACAAGGTCGCGGCGCGCTTCACACAATTCGCGGGACGGCTGGTTCCCTACTTCGCCAAGGCGAAGTGAGGGGCTTGGACGACAACGAGCCAGCACGCATAACCAGAGCCGGATTGCCGCTTTCGCCCCTCGCAGTTGCGGAACCTATCGCCAGTAGAAAATGACGCTGGCGATGACGAGCATTGCCGTCACCGCCAGCATTTGCGCAAGCGCCTCCGAGGCCGCCCTCTTGGTGGCTTCCTTCATGCGTTCTCCCTAGACCCGGGCATGACTCACCATTGCGCTAACAGCGCGCAAGACGGCCAGATTTTGTACTCGGAACACCCCGCGACGAGTATTCGCTTTGATGAGTCCCCACTCTGCGAATATCGACTGTGTCAGGGTTGTATAGCATTGCGGCGGCAATTTGGCTCGCCCGTGTTGCTCCCGCGACGGCTGACAGATAGTGTTTTGGAACCCGATAGAAACGACAACACGATCAAGGTTTGGAAATGGCCCGCATCGACTACTCCGATCCCGCGACGGCAAGCCCGCGCACCCGCGAAATTCTCGACAAGAACCGTAACGCCAACATCTTCCGCATGATGGCGCATTCGCCGAGCTATTTTGAGCAATATTGCCGGCTCGGCGGCGCGATCCGCCACAAGGGCGAGCTCGACGCGATCGTGCGCGAACTCGCGATCACGCGCACCGGCATTCTCTGCGAGGCGCCCTACGAGATCGTCGCGCACAAGCGGATCGGCAAGAATGTCGGCGTCACCGACGAGCAGAACGAAGCGCTGGACAACTGGCAGGCCGCGTCTTGCTTCAACGAAGTGCAGCGCGCGGCGCTCGCCTTCACCGATGAGGTCGTCAAGCTGAAGAAGCCGACGGATGCGACCTTCAAGGCGATCGCGTCGAAGCTCACGCCGGGCGCGTTGGTCGAACTGCAGCTCTCGGTCGGTTTCTACATCATGACGTCGAAGTTCTTGGAGACCTTCGAGATCGATCTGCAGCCGGTGACGGAAGTGGTGAGCTGATTTCTCGCCGGGCGGCGTTTCCCTCCCCCTCTCCCCGTAAGAACGGGGAGAGGGGGAGGAGACACTCAGCCCGACGTCAGCAGATCCACCTTCGCATTCGCGACGATCAGCCGATCGGCAAGCAGTTGCGCGAGGTTGCGCATGATGCGCTCGCCGGCGCGGGGGTGCTGCTGGGTGAAACGTTCGAAATCGGCGATCGCCACCTCATAGGCGGTCGCGGACATATCAGCGAGCACGTTGGCAGAGCGCTTCGGCTCCAATAGCGCCATCTCGCCGAACGCCATGCCGGCCGTCAGCGTCGCCAGGCGGATGCCGTCGGGCAGCGTGACGTGCACCACGCCGCTGCGCAGGAAGAACAGCGAGGTGGCGGTTTCGCCCGCGGCGATGATCTTCTCGTTCGGCTGATAGGTTCTGATCGTGCCGAGCGAGGCAAGGTCGGTCAGTTCCTCCGCGCTCAACCCGGCGAGCAGCGGCTGTTCGGAAAGTTCGGTGGTCTCGAGGAAGTCGATCGAGCCGCCATAGCGATAGACGATCTGGTCCTCCGCCCATTCGATGGCGGTGTCGAGCAGGTAGAAATCCCTGATATTGCCAAGCTCGCTGGTCCACTCGCTGATCGTCTTCCACTCCCGCGACGTCTGTTTGATACCTGACAGGATCACGGTGACACCGAGCTCGGCCAGGTCCTTGAAGGCTTCCGCCACCAGGCGGGCGCCGGCGCGCGTCGTCGCGGTGACGCGGCGCAGATCGAAGATCACGAACTCCGGACGCGGACCACCGCCGAGACGGCGCGAGACGTAGTCGACATTGGAGAGCGACAGCGTGCCGACCAGCTCGATGACGCGCACCTCCTGGAAGTGTTTGGCCAGGATCTCCTGCTCCTGCGGCCGACGGACGCGCCGCGACGGGTTCTTGCCGATATTGTAGTCGGCGATGATGCTGTGGCGGGCGTCATCGCTGCGGTTGAGCATGTGCAGGTCGTAATGCGCCGACAGCGCCTCGCAGACCTTGATGCCGCGCACGCTGTTGCCGTGCTTGTCGAGGTTGGGCGAATAGCTGCCGAGCCCGAGCCGCGCCGGCAGCGCCGCGAGGATGCCGCCGCCGACGCCGCTCTTGGCGGGAATGCCGACGCGGTAGATCCATTCGCCGGCATAGTCGTACATGCCAGATGATGTCATCACCGACAGCGTGCGCGAGATCGCATAGGGCGTCACCACCTGCTCACCGGTCAGCGGGTTGATGCCGCGATTGGCGAGGGTTGCCGCCATCACCGCGATGTCGCGCGCGGTGACGAGGATGGCGCATTGCCGGAAATAGACGGCGAGCACATCAGGCACGTTCTCGGTGATCACGCCATTGGTGCGCAAGAGATAGCCGATCGCGCGGTTGCGGTCGCCGGTCGCGCTCTCGGACGCGTAGACCGCCTCATCAACGTCGAGCTCGCGGCCGGCGAAGCGGCCGAGCGCGTGCCGGACGCATTCGAACGCGCCATCGCCCTTGGCGGAGTGGATCAGACCGGAGCAGGCGATCGCGCCGGCATTGACCATCGGGTTGAACGGATGGTTGTCCGCGTTCAGCCTGATCGAGTTGAAGGGATCCCCCGACGGCTCGACGCCGATCACGCTTTCCACCCGCTCGGCGCCCAGTGTGTCCAGCGCCAGCGCGAACACGAACGGCTTCGACATCGACTGGATGGTAAAGGGGATTTTGGTGTCGCCGACCTCGTAGACATGGCCGTCGAGGGTCGCAAGGCTGATGCCGAAATGGGCAGGGTCGGCCTTGCCGAGTTCGGGAATGTAGTTGGCGAGGGCGCCGCCGGTCTCGGGCAGGAACTCTGCGTAACAGGCGCGCAAAAACCGCAGCAGCGGCGGCTTCGAGCTGGTCCAGGCCGTGGTGATGGCGGTGACGGGAGGCGGCGATTGTTTCATCGCCTCATGTTGTGCAACGCAATCAAGATGCGCGCAACCGAGTGCGCCCAGACATTTGGTGCGGGGCAGGCCGATCTGGATGGGTCCGAGATTCGACGGCAATCGGTCTCGAACCGAGGCACCAGCCAAGCGAGCGATCGCTCGCAAATTGTTTCATCTTGTGAAACTTTCGTGCCGAAAATGTTTCGAAAGCAAAGCCGCTGATGACGCAGTGTCGCTTGAAAGATGAGACGATCCCGAAGGCAGTGTTTGCGAAGGGAGGACCGCGCGAAGAGGCGGGACGGTCGTCGTCAGGTCTCGACGATCGCAATCGCCTGGCCCTCGGCAATGACATCGTCGATCTTCACCAGAATCGACTTGATTTTACCTGATGTTGTCGAGGTGACCGGTATTTCCATCTTCATGGCTTCGACGAACGCGATTTCGTCGCCGTCTCCGATGCTGCTGCCGGGTTGAACAGAAAGCGCGCAAACGCGCCCGGCAACTTCGGTCACGACCTTGATCTCAGGCATTCCACTCTCCGATACCGTCTTGCGGAAATTTCGTCCGGCGAACGGCTTTTTGTTGTGGCCGCAGATTGCCTGAGGTAGCGTCATCTGCAAGTGGAATTTTATTCCGCATGACGGAATGGAGAGAAACAATATGGGACGGCGCTCGGAACGGCTTAGCCGGCAGGGACTACTCGCCAGCGAAACAGGCGATGGCGACGTGATCCAGGTGGTGTCGCGCGCCTTCGATGTGTTGCGGTGCTTCGAGGGGCACGAGGCGCGGCTCGGCAATCTCGAAATCGCCAACCGCTGCGGCCTGCCGCGCTCGACGGTGTCGCGCTTGACGCACACGCTGACGCGGATGGGACAACTCGTCTATCTGCCGCGCGATCAGAAGTATCGCATCGGTCCGAGCGCTGTCGCGATGAGCACGACGATGATGAAGGGATTGCAGCTACGCAATCTGATCCGGCTGCGCCTGCAGGAGGTCGCCGATCAGCTGCCCGGCACCGTGGGCTTCGTGATCCCCGACCGCTTTCAAATGGTCTATCTCGAATTTGCCCGCGCTGCGAACGCGCTCGGCCTGCACGAGACCACCGGCAGCCGCATCTCGATGGCGACGACGGCCGCCGGCCAAGCCTATACTGCCGCGCTGGATCCGCTGCTCGGCGACGCGCTGATCGCCGAGATGGAGCGCGAGCTGCCTGATGGCGCCAAGATGCTGACACCGCGCATCGAGGCCAACAGGCGCCACCTGCGCGAGCACGGCTATGTCGTCGCCTGCGGCCTGTGGAGCCCGCATATCAACGGCGTCGGGGTGCCGCTCTGGTCGCCGCAATATCAGACCTATGTGGTGACCACGATTGGGCTGCTCTCGGCGATGTATGACGAGAAGCGGCTGCACAAGGAGGTCGCGCCGCACATGGTCGACCTCGCCGCCGCGGTCGGCAGCCTGCTCGAAGGCGCCGATGGCGACATCTTCACCAATCGGATCGAGCGAAAATCGCTTCCCGTGACGGCCCATAACAACAATAAAATCATCAAGACGGAGGCAATGAATGAACTGGAAGCCGGAACTCGACGACCTCGCCCGGCGCGAAGCGTTCGCGCGGGAGATGGGAGGCGTTGACAAGGTCAAGCGGCAGCGCGACCAGGGCCGGCTGACCGTCCGCGAGCGTATCGACGGGCTGGTTGATAAGGAAAGCTTCCACGAGATCGGTGCGATCTCCGGCATCGCCGAATATGACGAGAACAACGAACTCAAGCAGCTGACGCCGGCGAACTGCGTGTTCGGCCGCGCCAGGGTCGGCGGCCGCACCGTGGTCGTCGTCGGCGACGATTTTACGGTGCGTGGCGGATCGGCCGACGCATCGATTTCCGCCAAGCCGCTGATGGCGGAGGAGATGGCGCACGACTTCCGTCTGCCGATTATCCGGGTGATCGAGGGCTCCGGCGGCGGCGGCTCGGTCAAGACGATCGAGACCAAGGGCGCGGCCAATCTGCCGGGCGGCGTCGGCGGCACCCGCTGGTACTGGTACACGACATCAAATCTGGCGCGCGTGCCTGTGGTCGGGCTCGGGCTCGGCTCGGTTGCCGGCCTCGGCGCGGCGCGGCTGGCGGCGACGCATTATTCTGTCATGACCAAGAGCTCCGCGATGTTCGTCGCCGGACCGCCGGTGGTGAAGCGGCTGGGCCAGGATTTGACCAAGCAGGAGCTCGGCGGCGCCGACATCCAGACCCGAGCCGGTGCGATCGACCAGGCGGTCGAGACCGAAGCGGAGGCGTTCGATTGCGCGCGGCGATTCCTGTCCTATCTGCCGTCGTCGGTCTACGAGCTGCCGCCGACCATTCCCTGCGCCGATGATCCTCGGCGTGCCGAGGAGTCGCTGCTGACGGCCGTGCCGCGCAACCGGCGGCAGGTCTACAAGATGCGCCCCATCATCGAGGCCGTCGTCGACAAGGGCTCGTTCTTCGAGGTATCAGCCAATTACGGCCGGCCCATCATCACCGGTCTGGCGCGGATCGAGGGCCGTGCAGTGTTCGTGCTCGCCAGCGATCCCTTCCATTATGGTGGCTCCTGGACCGCGGATGCCTGCCAGAAGGTGGTGCGCTGGGTCGACTTCGCCGAGACCTTCCATCTGCCGGTGGTCTATCTGATGGATTGTCCCGGCTTCATGATCGGGCTCGAGGCGGAGAAGTCCGCCACCATCCGCCACGGTGTGCGTGCGATGGCGGCGGTCAACCAGAGCACGGTGCCCTGGTGCACCATCATCATCCGCAATGCCTTCGGCGTCGCCGGCGTGGTACATCAGCCGGCCAACCGTTTCTCGATGCGTTACGCCTGGCCGTCGGCCTATTGGGGCTCGCTGCCGCTCGAAGGCGGCATCGAGGCGGCGTATCGCGCCGAGATCGACGCGGCCGCCGATCCCGCGGCGAAGCAGCGCGAGATCGAGGATCGTCTCAACAAGCTGCGTTCGCCGTTTCGTTCGGCCGAGAAGTTCTGGGTCGAGGAGGTGATCGACCCCCGCAAGACGCGTTCACTGCTCTGCGAGTTCGCGCGTCTGGCCGAGCCGATCCGCAACGTCGGCCCGCCGAGCAACATGTCGACGCGGCCGTAGTTTCTGACCCGTCATTCCGGGGCGATGCGAAGCATCGAACCCGGAATCTCGAGATTCCCCGGTGCGCAATTGCGCACCTGAGGTCTGGTCCTTCGGACCATCCCGGAATGACATCATTATTCTACGGCTCGCTCTCGCGATGCACGTCGTGGATCACGATGCCCATGCCGCTCTCGGGCATCTTGATCCAGTCGCGCCGCTTCAGCGAGCGCTTGGTGTCCTCATGTCCGCTGGCCCAGTGCTCGCGCATCGAGGTGCCGGAGAATTCGTGGTCCTTGGCGTCGCCCTCATAGGCCTTCTGCTGATAGATCAGTTGCAGCAGCGTGATCCCCGGCAGCTTGCTGTTGGATTTCTTGAGCTGGCGCTCTTCCTCGGACAATTGATCGTCAGGGATTTTTGCCAGCGCGTTGTGCAGGGCGGTGCGCAGGCTATAGGTCTTGCGGTAGACGTCGGTGTTGTAGCGGGTGCGCGAGGAATACATGATGTCCTTGTGGCGGGCCATCACGTCCTGGATGTCGCGCGGCAGCGTGCCGCGAGCCGAGAACAGGTCGACCTGGAACACCAGCGAGTTGGCGTTGTCTTCCTGGTCGAGCAGATGCTGCAGCGGCGTGTTGGAGACGATGCCGCCATCCCAGAAATGATCGGTGCCGACCTTCACCATCGGCAGGGCCGGCGGCAGCGCGCCGCTCGCCATGATGTGCTCAGGAATGATCTCGTCATGAGCATTGTCGAAATAGATGAAATTGCCGGAGAGCACGTTCACGGCGCCGACTGCGAAGCGCATTGTCTTCGAATTGATGCGGTCGAAATCGACCAGCTCAAGCAGCGTCTCGCGCAACGGCGCGGTGTCGTAATAGCTGGTGGCGGTGCGCGAACCGGTCGGGCTCAACCATGGATTGGCTTGATGCGGGGTGAAGAAGCCGGGTTGCCCCAGCGTCGTCGTCATCATTGAACTGGTGAAGTTGCGCGCCTTGCGGAAGATGTCGCCGTCCGGCGTGTAGTGCCAGATCTTGCGGCTGGTGATGCGGTCCCAGAACGTATGCAGCCGCTCCAGCCGCTTTTCCGGCGGATTGCCGGCGATGATCGCCGAGTTGATCGCGCCGATCGAGACGCCGCACACCCAGTCCGGCTCGATATTGACCTCGTGCAGCGCCTGATAGACGCCGGCCTGGTAGGCGCCGAGCGCGCCGCCGCCCTGCAGCACCAGCGCGACCCGATTGCACCCCTCGGGCCGCCAGCCCGGCATCTGGTGATCGATATCGTCGATATGAGGGGATCGCGCGTCCATGACTGGCACTCCAATTTGCGGCGAGAATTCAGCGCAGCCGTGACGCCGTGATGACAGGCTGCCGCCCGCGCGCGGTGCATCTGGTGCGTTTGCCTGCATGGTTAGCATTGGCCTCTCCGCAAAACGCAGGTCACACGGGTCAGGTCACGCGGCTGACGGAAATCCCTCACATCGCTGTCAATCTCGGCGGCTAGCCTCCGATCAATTTTTCCAAACAAGGGGATTTCACGATGCGCAGGGAAGATCTGCTCAAGCTTCCGTCGATGCCGGCTGCCGGTCCGAGCTATCCGGCCGGGCCCTATCGTTTCGTCGACCGCGAATTCCTCGTCATCACCTACGAGACCGATCCGGAATTGATCCGCGCCGGCCTGCCCGAGCCGCTTGAGCCGATCGCCGATCCGATCGTGCATTATGAATGGATCAAGATGCCCGACTCTTCCGGCTTCGGCAGCTACACTGAGTCCGGTCTCGTAATCCCGGCGCGGCTGCATGGCGAGGACGTCAATTTCGTCTGCCAGATGTATCTCGATGACGATCCGCCGATCGCGGCCGGCCGCGAGATCTGGGGCTTTCCGAAGAAATACGCCCATCCCAAGCTCGAGATCGTCAAGGACACGCTGACCGGCACTTTGGAATATGCCGGGCAGCTCGTCGCCATGGGCACGATGGGCTACAAGCACGAGGCGATGGCCGGCAATGGCGACGTCACCCGCGCCACGCTGTCGAAGACGCAGATCAATCTGAAGATGATCCCGGGCGTCGATGGCCATCTCGAGATCTGCCAACTGGTCGCGATCAACCTCACCGACATTGTGGTCAAGGGCTCGTGGATCGGGCCCGGCCGGCTGCATCTGGTGCCGCATGTCAACGCGCCGGTGGCCGACTTCCCGGTCAAGCGCGTCATCGGTGCGCATCATTTCCTGGCCGATTTGACGCTGCCGTTCGGCCGCGTCGTGCACGACTACAACAAGCAAGCTCACGAAGCCGCGCCGACTAGCCTTGCTGCGGAGTAGCTCCCACCGATATTTTCAGGCGGCGACCGGTTTCGCCTGTGGTTGTGGCTCCGGCCGCGAGATCGCCAGCACGATCACAGACGCGAACACGCACAGCGCGCCTGCGATGAAGAACGCCGGCAGGTAGCTCGCGTAGAGCGTCCGCGACAGGCCCCCACCGAACGCGGCTACGCCGGCGCCGAGCTGATGACCGGCAAAGATCCAGCCGAACACCATGTTGGCGCGCTCGGCGCCGAAGCGCTGCGCGGTCAGCCGCACGGTTGGCGGCACGGTCGCGATCCAATCGAGCCCGTAGAACATCGCAAACAGCGACAGGCCGTAGAACGAGAAGTCCGAGAACGGCAGCCACACCAGCGACAGCCCGCGCAGGCCGTAATACCAGCACAGCAGATAGCGATTGTCATAACGGTCCGACAGCCAGCCGGAGATGATGGTGCCGAAGAAGTCGAAGATGCCCATCGCGGCGAGCAGGCTCGCGGCCTGCACCTGCGGGATGCCGTAGTCGAGACACATCGGGATTAAATGGACCTGGACCAGGCCGTTGGTCGAGGCGCCGCAGACGAAGAAGGTCGCAAACAGGATCCAGAACACCCGCGACTTCGCGGAGTCGCGGAGCGTGCCGAGCGCGGCCGACATGATCGGCGCATTGGCCGGCGGAGGGGCGGGCAAGGGCGCGGTGCCTTCATCGCCGTATGGCCGCAGGCCGAGATCGCTCGGCCGGTCGCGCATCAGCATCAGCACGGCAAAAGCGGCGACGCCGAGCACGACGCAGACCAGCGCGAGTGCGACGCGCCAGCCATAGCGCTCGGTCAGGGTCGCGAGCAGCGGCAGGAAGGCGAGCTGCCCGGTCGCGACGCTCGCGGTCAGGATGCCGACGACGAGGCCGCGGCGGGCCACAAACCAGCGGGCGGCGATGGTTGCGCCGAGCACCAGCGCGGTCATGCCGGTGCCGATCCCGATCACGACGCCCCACAGCAGCACCAGCTGCCAGACATGGGTCATGGCGAGCGAGGCAAGCAGTCCGGAGACCACGATCAGCTGCGCCACCAGCGTCACGTTACGCAGGCCGTAACGATTCAGCAGCGCGGCAGCGAACGGCGCCATCAGCCCGAACAGGATGAAGCGGATCGACAGCGCGGAGGAAATCTCGGCGGTGGACCAGCCGAACTCCTTCTGCAGCGGCACGATGAAGACGCCGGGCGCGCCGACGGTGCCGGCCGAGATCAGCCCGGCGAGGAAAGTGACACCGACCATCACCCAGCCGTAGTGGATGTTGCGGCGGGCGAGGGTTGCAGCAAGCCAGTTCGAGATCATTGGGCCCCAGATGTCTGACAGGAAATCAATTCGAGATAACATAGCACGAGGGAGCAACGTCTAAAATGACATGGTTCCCTCGTTTCCGGACTCGGTCGGCAAGTCTAATGCGTGACCCGCTCCACCGCGATCGCGGTGGCTTCGCCACCGCCGATGCACAGTGCCGCGACGCCGCGCTTCAGGCCGTGCGCCTCCAGCGCATGCAGCAGCGTCACGATCAGCCGTGCGCCGGTGGCGCCGATCGGATGGCCGAGCGCGCAGGCGCCGCCATTGATGTTGAGCTTGTCTCGGGGAATCCCGAGGTCGCGCTGCGCCGCCATCGCGACGACCGCGAACGCCTCATTGATCTCGAACAGGTCGACGTCGCCGACGCTCCAGCCGACCTTGTCGAGCAGTTTTCTGATCGCCGGGATCGGCGCTGTTGTGAACCATTGCGGTTCCTGGCTGTGGGTGGCGTGGCCCTTGATCTCGGCCAGCACCGGGAGCCCGTCGCGATCGGCGAGCGAGCGCCGGGCGAGGATCAGCGCGGCGGCGCCGTCGGCATTGGCCGAGGAGGCAGCCGGCGTGATGGTGCCGTTGGCGCGGAACGCCGGCTTCAGGCCGGGGATTTTCGCCGGGTCGACCTTCAGCGGATGCTCGTCATTGGCGACGACGCGCGGGCCGGCCTTCTCGGCAAGCGTGATCGGCGCGATCTCGGCCTTGAAGGCGCCGCCCTCGACCGCCTTGCGGGCGCGGCTCAGCGTTTCCATCGCGTAAGTGTCCTGGTCGGCGCGGGTGAATTGATAGGCTTCTGCGGTGGCCTCGCCGAAATCGCCCATCGAGCGGCCGGTTTCATAGGCATCTTCAAGCCCGTCCATCATCATGTGATCGATGATGCGGTCGTGGCCGGCGCGATAGCCACCGCGGGCCTTCTGCAAAAGATAAGGCGCGTTGCTCATGCTCTCCATGCCGCCAGACAGCACGATCTCGGCCGAGCCGGCCTTGATGATGTCGTGGGCGAGCATGGTCGCCTTCATGCCGGAGCCGCAGACCTTGTTGACGGTGGTGGCGCCGGTGGCATCGGGCAATTTTGCGCCGCGCGCGGCCTGGCGGGCAGGGGCCTGGCCCTGGCCGGCCGGCAACACATTGCCCATGAACACCTCTTCGATGCGCTCGGGCGCCAGTTTGGCGCGCGCGAGCGCCGCCCCGATGACATGCGAGCCGAGTTTATGGGCGGCAAGAGGCGTGAGTTCCCCCATGAAACGGCCCAGCGGGGTACGGGCGGCGGACAGGATAACGACGGGATCGGGGCTGGATGCCATGGCAGGACTCCCTTCAATGCCGGAGATTCTATTGGATTATACGCATCATATGATGCGGCGCAAAAAATGCAACCCAGCCTGGGCATGACAAAATCTCGCGTTCGCATGAATTGGATCCCGCCGTCGTCCCGGCACCTTGTTCGGTGTCATCATCCGCGAAAGCGCATGCGGCTGATCCAGTATTCCAGAGACGATTGTGCTTGAGCCGAGAGGCCGCGGCGTACTGGGTCGCTCGGTCAAGCCGGGCGATGACAGCGTCATATGAGGCGCAGCTTTGCATTCTCGCGACACGATTTGCCCGAGTCTTGCATTTCGTTTGCCCTCTCAATTAACAGATGGCGCAGGGAAAGCCGGGTGCCGATCGCATCCATGGGCCCGGTGCAACAGAAAGCACCGGGGTAGGACCACAGGTGTAACCGGGAACTCCGGCTTTCCCTGCGCGATGGGTTACCTTTGGACGACGACAAGGCGTCTATTTTTGTTATGCGGTTCATAGTCAAAATCTCAAGCAGCGGCGGTTGTAGACTTTTGCTCCTTGGGTGCTGCGCGGGATGGGTCCGACACACCCGTAGCCTCGATGCAAAGCTTGACCGCCTCGCCCAGGCTCGCGGCAACGAGATCGGCTTTCGCGTTATCGCGCAACCCTTCCAACGCGATAGGGTCGATGTCCTTGACCCAGCAGCCCAAGATAATGGTTGCCTTTGGCAACTTCCGCCTTAGTCGCCGAACGGAGTAACGCATGTGCGCTGGTCCATTCGAATCGAGATAGACTAAGCAGACGATCGCAACGCCGGCGGTCTCAAGTCGGAAGACATTTGTGGTAGAGAGCGCTTCCGCCCCTTCGACTCGTGCTGCAAGACCGTGCGCAGTCGAAAGCTGAGCCAGCATCATCGCGGCCGCTTCATCGACGAGAGTACGTCCGGCCATGCAGAGAACGGGATGTTCACCCAGCCAATCAGGCGGCAGGCCTTCCTTCTTGATAGTGGGTAAATTTTCATGCGCCGCATCTTCCGCGACGCTTTCTACCGCCGACGAGGCTTCTGCATCGGTGGTCAGATGGACTTTCGTCGGCGGCCGATCATCCTGATCGGCAAGGTCGCTGACAAATTCGCTGACGGCGTCTCGAATCTTGGCGAGACGCTCCTGATCAAGCGCGCCGCGCTCGGCATCAATTTGCGCGAGCTGCAAACCCTTCAAGGCGACCTCATCATAGTATGAGGCCAGAGAACGTTCTTTCAGGAATTCTTCGGCTTTTTCGGCGGCTTCCGCCGGATCACCTGCCAGCATGCGTTGGTAAAATATTTCGGGGGGAGAAAGCGCCGGCCGGTCCCCAAACATGACGTCAAGGAACTCCAGGCGTTCTACATGACGCCCAATCACAACAAGACATACCGTGAGAGGCGTCGCGAGGACGAGCCCAATGGGCCCCCAAAGTGCGGTCCAAAATGTCGCCGCCGCAACTACGGCGACCGGAGAAAGCCCCGTGCTATGACCGTAGACCATCGGCTCGATGACATGGCCGACAAGTGGCTCCACAGTAAGAAAAAGCGCAAGCGTCCAAAGCAGCATCGACCAGCCGGGATCGACGGCTACCGCCAGAGCAAGCGGGAACGCCGCGGCGATGACGGCGCCGATGTAGGGTACGAAGCGGAGGACTGTCGCCAAGATGCCCCAAAGGATCGCGCTTGGCGTGCCTATCAACCACAGACCAATCCCAATCACCACGCCAAAGGAACTGTTCAGAATGAGCTGAGTCAGGAAGAGCCGGCTGAGGCGTGCCGCCGCGTCGTCGAGCGCCGCCGTGGTTCGTTGGAGATCATAGGAGCCGGCCAACCGAATGAGCCGGTTACGAAGATCTTCGCGTTGAAGCAGAATGAAGATGACGAAAATGATGATGATGCCGGTTGTCGCGAGCGGATGAACAAGCGGAGCGATCAATGTCCGCAGGTTCTCCAGCGCACCAGGATCGGGCTGACGTACTTCCACCGGAACGGGCGCCTGTGGTCCCGGGGCATTCGAATTAGCGATTGAGTTTGGCGCACGCGTAGGTGCGGCGTCTTTTGGCTTGTCGATCTCTCTGCTGAGATCCTTCAACATGTCGGAGGCGCGCTCCAGCGTCCCCCTGCCAGCTTTTGTATCCCGAAAAGACTGGATCTTTTCGCTTATCGTCGATTGGTAACGTGGGAGATCTTCGGCGAGTTGCGTCAATTGCGTGGCGAGAAGACTTCCCATTGCAAAAATGAGCACGAAGGCAAGTACGGCCACGCTCACGACCGCCAACCCGCGCGGCACACGAATACGCTGCAATACTACGACCACCGGCGCCAGCACGAAGCTGAGAAGAATCGCCAATGCAATGGGCACGAAGATCTCACGACCAAAATAGAGCATCGCGATAATAATGACAGCGAGGATCGCAGTCGCCACCGCGCTGAGCAGTGCCATAACCTCTTCAGTAGAGCGCGCTTTGAACGGTCGCCTGATCACAGACCTCATCTGCTTTCCATATGCCCGGGTCGTCACCAAATAATTTGCCAATATTCAATTCAAGTAAGGAGACGCGCCGATTCGTATGAAAAAAGCCGCTCGGGCATTACTCCGCGCGGCCTTTGTAAACGACTGCCGGTTTCCCAGTTCCGCCGCTGCATACACAATCGATGAGCAACGCAAAGGTTTCGCGCTCGGACAAAGATAGAAAAGGTGGTTACCGCCGATAGGCGCAAGGCGTCTGCGGCCAACCCAAGCAAACGTCACGATCGCATCGGTCCGCGGAGCAGTCGCCTGTTGGCCCCTTTCGGTCATGCTGCGCTGGCTGACGAAAGTCCGCTCCCCGGGGTATACGGGACATGCGGCCTACGCTTGTCAACTTCAGCGTTTGACACGACTCGGACATGGCGATCCCTGTCAAAGCCGCTTTCGCGGACTGTGACCCTTATCAAGAAGAAACGGCCTGGTTGAACCTCGCGGGCCAGGATGAAGCGCGCAGCGGCATCCTGCGGGGCATCGGGGACCCGGCCGCCTCGAGGAAGGCGCGCGCCGCCGACCGAACGAGCATCCGCCCCTTCGCCTTAGTCGCCAACTTGTTCAAACGTTTTCGGGGACTTTTGGTGACCGGGTATCCTCTTGCCAGAACCTTTTTTCGACTTTTTCTTATTATCGGCGATCAGCCTGTCCGGCCTGCGCTCAACCGCGTGCATCACGTCTTTCATGATTGCCGCGCGAGACTTTTTCTTGAGTGAATAACCCTCTATCGTTATTTTCAATTTGTCGCTGCCGGCGTGGTACTCGTGATCAATGTTTGGCGTTTTGGACATTATTTCGTCCCTCCACTTTTTGCTTCTTGACCCACATACTGCATCCCACCACCGGGCCATCCGAAGCTTCCATTTGGCGACAGTGAGTTTCGTTTGAGTGCGGTTTTGCATGAGAAGCCGCAGCCAAATAGGATGAGTAGAAGCCGCCCGGCACGGGGAAGCTAAGGCCGTTACCAGTTGTCGTGCGTCCAGTATTGGACAAAGAGCAAATGGTGTCGGTCGACAAAGGTTCCTGGGTGTAGCTCGCAATAGATATAATTGCATGAAAAGTGAGCTATATTGACCAGTGACCCCGAACTCGGACGCGCATACTGGCTCCATCGCCGTCCAAATAGGTAGTTATCGGGCGACAGAGAGATCGGCAATGCTCCCGCCTAACAGGGGAAGCATGATGTCATCCATACAACGAAATCCATTGTGCAGCCGTGCGGAGATCGGAATTCTCCCTTGCTCGAAGTGTGGCAAGCCCATGCGATTGACTCGCATCGAGCCTACTGAACGCGGTCATGAGGTGCGCACGTTCGAGTGCTCCGAATGCAAAACGACTGGGAGTTTTCCAGTTGTGATCTAGTCGACTTTGCGATTGCTTTATTGCGGACGTCCCTGGCCCGACGGAGCCGCAGCCGGAATGAGAGGAGCAAACATCGGGGACCCCAAGCCCCGCATCTTGCTGCGCTCATGCGGGCTAGAAGGCTGCCGCAGAGGAGAACTATCATAGCAAGCTTCTAGATCGGGCATGATGATCCCGGGTGTTGCGCCGGTAGATCGCCAGCAAGCCGCGAATCGTCAGGTCGGGATCGAAGTGGTCGATCGCCGCGGTCGCATCGTGGAACAACGATGCGGCACCGCCGGTGGCGACGACCGTCATCGCTTCGTTCCGCTCGGCCTTGATGCGCGCAATCATTCCCTCGATGAGCGCAACGTGACCCCAGAAAATTCCGGACTGCATGGCGGTCACCGTGTCGTCGCCCACCACCCGCGGAGGCCTTTGCAGTGCGATCCTGGGAAGCTTCGCGGCGGCCGCGTGCAGAGCCTCCATCGACAGGTGCACGCCCGGCGCAATCACTCCGCCTTCGAAGCCGCCATCGCTCCCGATCACGTCGAGCTTGGTGGCGGTCCCGCTGTCGACGATGATCAATGGCCCTGAATAAAGCTCGCGCGCGCCGAGCGTATTGACCAGGCGATCCGATCCGACCTGCGAGGGCTTGCTGGTGTGCACCTCGATGCCGAGCTCGGTATTCTCGCCGACAATCAACGGCTCGACGCGCAGGTATCGGCGCGACAGATTTCGCAGGTTGAAGATCGACTGTGGCACGACACTCGATATCACACAGGCCTTCAACAAGCCGAGTTCCAGATTGTGCATCGTCATCAGCTGTGACAGCCACACGGCGTACTCATCGGGCCGTACGGCTCGACTCGGTGGCCGAGCGACATTGGGCGATCCAACGCTCGCCGTCGTGAACTGCGAACAGACTGTTGGTGTTACCCTGCTCAATCGCCAGAAGCATCGGTTGATCCTATGTGAGCCAAATGCGAACTCGCGATCAGCGATCTTCTCGATCGCGCTCAAGTTGCGGCTGATGAACAGCACAGTCAAGCCGTTGCGATTGCGCGAGTCCAGGATAGACCGACAGATCGAACGGCTTCGCGTTGCACACGCTCTTTCGCAGGGCGGGGAGCTGATGTAAGGTTCCGGCAGAGCCGCCACGGGACGTGCCGAAATCCCGGGAGTTACTGGCGGCGCCATGCCCACGGCAGGGCCTTCTACTTTCAACATTTTCAAATGCTGCGAACGTGTCGACCACCTCGGGTCGGCACGGAAGTTTGTTTTCACAAACCCAGAAGGAGCATGCCATGCATTTTTGTCTCACCGGACAATATACGCCACGCGCTCTCAACGCCATTCTGGAAAATCCAACGACCAGCCGCCAGGAGGCGGCGCGTAAACTTATCGAGGCGGCCGGCGGAAAGCTGGTGTCGATGTACAGCGTTGCGGCTGATGGTCCCGGCGTCCTGGTCATTTTCGACGTCCCCGATCCCAGCACGGCGCCGGCCATTTCGGGACTGACCGTCACCGCCGGGACACTGCAGAACGTGAAGCTGACGCGGCTCTTCACGCAGGACGAGATCAAGCAGGTGCGCCAGAACGCGGCCAAGCTGCGCCCCTCCTATAGCCCGCCGGGCAGCTGAGATTTGAATGACGAAGCTGCCGCTCGAGGATGAGCGGCAGCTTCGCCGCAATCGCTGCGGCGATACTGCACCTCGCGGGTCGCGCATGGCCGCATGCGGCGGTTCGGATTGACTCCCGTATCGTCAGCGCTACCGTGCCCCAACAGGGAATCCGTCCCAAAGAATCAAGAAAAGGGCAGGGAAACGCCGTGAAACGCGTCATCGCGTCTTGAGTGGGCCTGCGCGGAGGTCCGCGCTCGCACCGTTCCGCATCCTCAACTATCGCTTTCAATGGCCGTCCGATCTGCTCACCTCCTGGGCGTTCGAGGTCGAGACGCTGGTGCTCGGCTGGTACATCATGGTCGAGACCGGCTCCGTGCTGCTTTTGACCGTGCTCGCATCGCTGCAATATGTCGGGACGCTGATCGCGCCGGTGCTCGGGATGGTCGGGGACCGCATGGGGCATCGCGACCTTCTGGCCGCGATGCGCTTTGCCTACACGGTGCTCTCCGCGACCATCATGACGCTGGCGCTGTCGGGCCATTTGGCTCCCGTCAATGTCATGATCATCGTCGCGCTGATGGGCCTGATCCGTCCCTCGGATCTCGGTGTGCGCGGCGCGCTGCTCGCCGACATCATGCCGTCAGAGGTATTGGTTGGTGCCATCAGTCTCGCGCGCACCACGCAGGACAGCGCGCGGATCGCCGGCGCGTTGACCGGTGCCGGATTGTTCGCAGCCCTCGGCATCGGCTATGTGTATGTGGCGATCGCCTGTTTCTATCTGACGGCCGCGATCCTGATGCTCTGCCTGACCCGTCCGGACCAATCGGTCGGCGCAGCCGGCCTCCCGGCGAACGATGCGCCCGGCTCGACGCTGCTGCGGG
The DNA here is from genome assembly GCF_000938235.1 of Bradyrhizobium sp. LTSPM299. Classification (NCBI taxonomy): domain Bacteria; kingdom Pseudomonadati; phylum Pseudomonadota; class Alphaproteobacteria; order Hyphomicrobiales; family Nitrobacteraceae; genus Bradyrhizobium; species Bradyrhizobium sp. LTSPM299. The sequence goes on along the minus strand of NZ_JYMU01000039.1, from coordinate 82,188 downwards.
ACCTCAAGGAGGGGATCGTCTACGCCTGGAATGGTCCGGGCATGCGCGCGGCGCTGTGCGTGGCGTTCCTGGCCAATCTCACCGCGTTTCCGCTGACCAACGGGTTGCTGCCTTACGTCGCGCGCGACATCTTTCATACCGACCAGACCGGGCTCGGTTATCTCTCGGCAAGTTTTGCGGTCGGCTCGCTGATCGGCTCGATCACGCTCAGTCTCGTCGGCGGCGTGCGGATCGCCCGTCTCCTGATCGGGGCGACGCTGTCCTGGTACGCAATGCTGCTTGTGTTCGTCGAACTCAGGACCATGCCGGTGGCGATGGCCTGCCTGATGCTGGCCGGCTTCGCGCAGAGCATGTCGATGATTTCGGCGGCCGTGATGCTGATGCGCAACGCCAGCGCCCATCTGCGCGGCCGCGTGATGGGGGTGCGCATGATGGTGATCTACGGCCTGCCGCTCGGCCTGCTCGCGGCCGGCAGCCTGATCGACCTGATCGGCTATACCGCGACCGGCTCGCTGCTTGCGGCTGCAGGGTTCGTCGCGATGCTGGCGATCGCGCTGCACTGGCGGGCGGATCTCTGGCCGCTGCACGCGCCGGCGAATGCAAGGTAGGGGTATCGTGGCCGGAACCGTAGCCCGGATGAGCGAAGCGATATCCGGGGTTTGGGGGTCCCGCATGTCGCTGCGCTCATGCGGGCTGCGTTCAATTATGTACCCTGCACCGCGCTTCGTATGTGCACCGGTATTGATTTGTACGATGGCGTGCCGCTTTCCTTGTCTTGATAGTCGAGCGGCACGAGCCCGTTGGCTTCCGGATAATAAGCGGCGACCGATCCGCGTGCGATGTCGTAGACGATCGCAGTGAGCGTGAGACTCCGCTTTCGCCCCGAGGGCAGGGCGGTCTCGATCTCGACGAGGTCGCCATGGGCAAGGCCGAGTCCGGCCAAATCAGCCTCGTTCGCGAACAGCACGTCGCGCCGCCCGAACACGCCGCGATAGCGGTCGTTCAGCCCGTAGATCGTGGTGTTGTACTGATCATGGCTGCGGATGGTGGTGAGCTTGAGGACGGTCTTGTCAGCCAGCACCGGGTCTTCCTCGAGGCCGTCGTAGATCAGGAATTCGGCCTTGCCCGACGGCGTCGTCCATTTGCGTTCGGTCGGCGGCAGCGGGAGGCGGAAGCCGCCGGGAGTCCGGATGCGCGCGTTGTAATCCCTAAAGTCGGGGAAGACGCCCTCGATGGCATCGCGGATGCGGTCGTAGTCGGAGATCAGCTCGGCCCACCGCACCTTGCTCGCCGGCAAGGTCGCCATCGCCATGCCGGCGACGATGGCCGATTCCGAACGGAGATGCTCGGAAGCCGGATTGAGCCTGCCGCGCGAGGCGTGCACCATCGTCATGGAATCTTCGACCGTGATGACTTGCGGTCCGGTGGCCTGGACGTCCTGCTCGGTGCGTCCCAGCACCGGCAGGATGATCGATTGTTTGCCGATCAAGAGATGCGTGCGGTTGAGCTTGGTCCCCAGATGGACTGCAAGCTCGAGCTTGCGCATCGCCGCCTGGCAACGCTCGGGGTCGGACAAGGCGACGGCAAAATTGCCGCCGAGACAGATCAGGACTTTCGACCGGCCGTCGTCGATCGCCTCCATCGCCGCAACCGAGTCATGGCCGTGATGGCGCGGCGGTTTAAAGCCGAAGGTGCGCTCGATGCCTTCGAACATCGGGACGTTGGGCTTTTCGGTGATGCCGACAGTGCGATTGCCTTGCACGTTGGAGTGGCCGCGCAACGGGCAAATGCCGGCGCCGGGCTTGCCGAAATTGCCCTTCAACAGCAGCAGGTTTGCGATCTGCTGGACATTGTCGGTGCCACGGGTGTGCTGGGTGATGCCCATGCCGTAGGTGACGATGGTGGCATTGGATTTTGCATAGGCGGCGGCGACCTCGCCGAGCTGCGCGCGGGTGAAACCGGAGACGGCCTCGATCGCCTCCCACGCCGTTGCGCCGAGATCGGCGGCGAACGCAGCAAAACCGTTGGTGTGCTCGGTGATGAAGGCGTGATCGAGCACGTCGTGCGTGATCGCGTCGTGCTCTAGCAGCGCCTTCATGACGCCCTTGAGCACGGCGGCATCGGCGCCGACCTTCGGCTGGTAGTAGGTGGAGGCGATCCGCGTTGAGCCCAAGGTCGCCATCTCGATCGCATCTTGCGGATCGGCAAAGCGCTCCAGCGCGCGCTCGCGCAGCGGATTGAACACGATGATCGGCACGCCGCGGCGCGAGACCTCGTGCAAGGTACCCATCATGCGCGGATGATTGGTGCCGGGGTTGTGGCCCATCGCGATGATCAGCTCGCAATGGTCGAAATCGTCCAGCGACACCGTGCCCTTGCCGATGCCGATCGATTGCGGCAGGCCGACGCTGGTCGCCTCGTGGCACATGTTCGAGCAGTCGGGGAAATTGTTGCTGCCGTACTCGCGCGCGAAGATCTGGAAAAGAAAGGCCGCTTCGTTGGAGGCGCGGCCTGAGGTGTAGAATTCGGCCATGTTGGGATCGGGCAGGCTGCGGAGGCTCTCGCCGATCCGCGCGAAGGCCTCGTCCCATGCGATCGGCTGGTAGGTATCGGTCCCGGGGTCATAGGCGAGCGGGTGGGTCAGGCGCCCCTCGTTCTCGAGATGGAAGTCGCTCCAGCCGAGCAACTCGGTGACGGTGTGGGCGGCGAAGAACTCAGGCGTGGTGCGTTTGCTGGTCGCTTCCCAGGTCACGGCTTTGGCGCCGTTCTCGCAGAACTGGAAGGTGGAGGTGTGTTCCTTGTCCGGCCATGCGCAGCCCGGGCAATCGAAGCCGTCGGGCTTGTTGGTGTGCAGCAGCGTCAGCGGCGCCTCGACCAGATCCATCTGGTCGCGAACGGCCACCGCGGTGGCCTTGAGCGCACCCCAGCCGCCTGCCGGGGCGTTGTAGGGTTTAATGCCGGGAACGTCGCGCTTTTGGACCATATGTCCTCCTGCAGCTCCTGGAGAATGACCTCGTACGTCGATCCCGTAGTTGATTGAGAGATTGGCGGCAACGACAGACATCGGCGAGACCAGCGCGCTCCGGTCGACGTTCTCGATCCAAAGCGCCTGTCTCGTGTTGAAGTCTAGACTAATCGGCTGGGGCCTGCGGTCAACAGTCTGTCAGATCGGATGTCCGAATACACCGCCGCATTCGCGCGACCCGTTGGCTGATGCGGGCTACAAAAAGGCTGCCATCAGCGCCGCCCGTCATACACCAGCCGCACCGCCAGGCCCGCGAAAACAGTCGCGAGCAATATTTGGGGTACGCGCTGCAGCCTGTTGCGCCCGGTCAAGGCCCTGCCGATTCGACTGGCGGTCATGATGACCAGTCCATTCACCACCAGGCCCACCAGATTGAGCATGGTCGCCAGCACGAGAATTTGTCCCGCTACGGCGCCCGCGTCGGGGCGCACGAATTGCGGGAACAGGGCCAACACGAACAGCGCCATCTTCGGGTTCAGCAGATTGGTGAACAACCCCTGACGGAATATTTGCGGGAGCAGAAAGCGCGGCAGTGCTGCGATCGGCCGAAGCGAGGCGCCGTTCGACCGCAATGCTTGCCACGTGAGATAGAGCAGGTAGGCCGCACCGGCATAACGCACGGCGTCATAGGCAAACGGAACAGCGAGAAACAACTGCGACAGGCCAAACGCGGCCGCGAGCGCATGGCAGTAGGTCCCGACCTGGATTCCTGCCAAGGAGGCAAAGCCTGCCGCTCGCCCCTGGGTCGCGCTTCGGGACGCGATGAGCAGCATGTCCGGGCCCGGCGTGGCCGTGAGCGCCAGGCAGGCGAGTGTGAACAAGGCAAGCGTGGAAAGGTCCGGCATCAACATTCTCTCGGATGTCGGGACCCAATGTGTACGGATCGACTCATGACCCGTAAAGGTCAAAGGGCCGCGTTCGGAGGTGATCCCAACAAGCGTGGCCGGCCGCGCCGATAGGGCCGCGCGAATGCACTCCCGATGACCGGCCCCGTAGTAACCCGGACGCAGCGATTCCGCAGGCCGCGCTCGTCGCGCGCCCTTGTCGCGGTCCACGTTGCCGCGGTAAAGTAGTAGTCCACGGCAACTTTGGGGGAGGATTGCCATGACACGACTTGCCATGACCAGGGCGGGATATCGCGTCTCCGCACTCGCGGGCGCGCTGACAACAGCGGCGGTCGTGGCCGGCACCACGCCGGCGCACGCGGTGACGCAGCAGCAGATCGCCTGGTGCGAGAACAAGGGCAGTGCATTTTCGTTCGATCTCGAGATCAGCGGCTGCACGGCGGCGATCGAGTCCGGCAAATGGTCGGGCAAGAACCTCGCCTGGGCCTTCAGCAACCGCTGCAACGCAAAGAACGAAGTCGACAATTACGACGGCGCGATCGCGGACTGCAGCCAGGCGATCCAGCTCGACCACGCGTTCGCCAACGCCTACCTTAACCGCGGCAATTCCTACACCGACGGCAAGAAGGACGACGACCGCGGCATCGCCGACTACAACGAGGCGATCCGGCTTAATCCGAAAGCAAAGCAGGCCTACAACGGCCGCGGCAACGCCTACTATCACAAGGACGATTACGACCGCGCACTCGCTGACTACAACAAGGCGATCGAGATCGATCCGCGCTACTCACGCCCGCACGAGGGCCGCGGCAATATCTACGCGGTTCGCAAGGACAATGATGCGGCGATCGCCGAATACATGGAAGCGATCAACCTGGATCCGAAGCTCGCGCACCCCTACCTCAACCTCGGTATCGCCTACAAGGCGAAGCAGGATCTCGACCGCGCCATCGCAGCCTACAACTCCGCGATCCAGCTCAATCCGAAGCTTGCCTCGGCCTATTACAACCGCGGCCTCGCCTACAAGGCGAAAGGCGAAGCCACCGCCGCGGCCGCCGACTTTGCCGACGCGATCCGGCTCGATCCGAAGCTTGCCGATTCCGTGAAGATGCAGGACACGATCGAGCAGTGCACCAATCTCGGCGACAAGGTTCAGGCGGATATTGCCGTCGGCGCCTGCACGACGGTGATCCAGTCCGGCAAGTGGTCCGGCGCGAGCCTCGCCTGGGCGTTCTCCAACCGCTGCAACAACCACAACGCCAAGCGCGAGTACGACCAGGCCATTCCCGACTGCGACCAGGCGGTCCAGCTCGATCCGAAACTCGCCAACGCCTATTCTAATCGCGCCAATTCCCACTACGGCAAGCGGGACTACGACCACGCGATGGCCGACTACAGCGAGGCGATCCGGATCAATCCGAGACACGCCAACGCGTTCAACGGCCGCGGCCTGGTCTACCTCAACGGCAAGACGGATCGCGAGCACGCGATCGCCGATTTCACCGCGGCGATATCAGCCAACCCGAAGCACGCCAACGCCTTTGCCAACCGCGCCAATGCCTACGAGCGTAACAAGGACTACGACCACGCGGTCGCCGACTACGGCGAGGCGATCCAGCTCGATTCGAAGAGCCCAAACTTCCTTAATGGCCGCTGCTGGGGCCGCGCCATGCTCAACCGCGATCTCACGGCGGCGCTGGCGGACTGCGATGAATCACTGCGGCTGCGGCCTGACGACGGCAACACGCTGAACAGCCGCGCACTGGTCCAGTTCAAGCTCGGTGCGCTGGACAAGGCGGCGGCCGACTATGACGCGGCGGTGAAGCTCGACCCCAAGGACGCCAGTTCGCTCTACGTCCGCGGCGTCATCAAGCAGAAGAGCGGCGACGCGGCTGGCGGCGACGCCGACATCGCCGCGGCCAAGGCCATCAAGGCCAGCGTCGCGGATGACAATGCTGCAATTGGGGTGAAGTGAGGGCGTAACCGCTACCGCTTCCGATCCAGAAACCCTTGCATCAGGCGTTGCGGCTCGCCGGTCAGGAAGGATTGGCCGAACACGCCGACGCTGAGATTGACCGACTCGGTCAGCGGCAGCTCTTCCCATTGCCGCAGCAGGTCCTTCTGGATGCGCAGCGCCTCGGGGCCGCATTCCAGCAGCGCCTTCACCGTGTGCGCGACGGCCTCGTCGAGGCCGCCAGGCTTTGCCACGGTGTCGACCAGGCCCCAGGCGAGCGCGGTCGGCGCGTCGATGTTCTCCGCCGTCATCATCAGCCAGCGCGCGCGGCCCCAGCCGATCAGCCGCGGCAAAAGGGCTGCGTGGATCACGGAGGGGATGCCGACGCGCACTTCGGGCATGCCGAACATCGCATCATGCGCCGCGATCCTGACGTCGCAGGCCGCCGCGACCTCGAGCCCGCCGCCGAGGCACCAGCCGGGCAGGCGGGCGATCACGGGTGCCGGGAATTTTCGCACGGCCTCGCAGAGGTCGCGCAGGCGACTGATGAACGCTTCGGCTGATGCTTGATCGAGCTTCGCCATCTCCTTGATGTCGGCGCCGCCGATCATGCTTCTCTCGCTTTCGCCCGCGAGAATTATCGTGCGGATGCTGCGGTCGCCGGCGAGCTGCTCGAAACCGGCACGGACCCCATCGGTCACGGCTGAACTCAGGATGTTCAGCCTGCCGGCGTTGCAGATCGTTAGGCGGACGACGCCGCTCAAGTCGCGGTCGATACCGCAATGCGGATTGAGCATGTCCATGGTGATGGTCTCGCGACAGTGAATTGATCGCGCCATGTCCCGGACGATGCCTGCGACTGTCAAGAGACGGCAGTTGCGCGGCCGCGTGCGCTGCAATAGAATTATAGTCATCATATAAAAGGAGCCGTCATGACCTCAACTGAGCCGACCGACCTGTTTTCGCCCGATTTGCTGCGTGTGCGCGTCGTCGAATGGCAGGCGCCGGGACCGGCCGCCAAGGCGGCAATGGCGATGTCGGGCATGGCGGCGATGTGCGCGATCCGCGACGGCCTGCTGCCGCCGCCGCCGATGGCCAAACTGATCGGCTTCCGCATGAGCGTGGTCGAGCCGGAGCGCATCGTGATGGAACTTGATCCAGTGGAAAGCCTGGAGAACACCATGGGCCTGATGCACGGCGCGACCGCGGCAGCCCTGCTCGATACCGCGATGGGCTGCGCGATCTCGACCGTGCTGCCGGCGGGGCAGACCTCGGTCACCCTCGACCTCAAGCTGACCTATCTGCGTCCGCTGTCGGTGCGCTCGGGAACCATTACCGCCGAAGGCAAGGTGATCAAGCTGGGACGGCAGACCAGCTACACCGAGGGCTTCGTCCGCGACGGCAAGGGCAGCCTCGCGGTGCACGCAACAGCGACGTTTTCCATGATCGGTGGGGAACCTGGGAAACAAGATAGGACACAGGAGAAAACGAAATAACTGCAGCTTTTCCGGCGCCAACCTGCTATTATATGATTAGAAACATTCCATGAGAGCGGCATGCGCTATTCGAAAGAGCACAAGCAGGAGACCCATGCACGAATCGTGCGCAAGGCCGCGGTGCGGCTGCGCGAGAAGGGCGCGCATGGCATCGGCGTCGCCGATCTGATGAAGGAGGCCGGCCTGACCCATGGCGGCTTCTACGCCCATTTTGATTCGCGCGAGGCGCTGGTGATCGAGGCGTTTTCCCATGCGATGGACCGCTCCACGGAGCGCTGGCGCAAGGTCGCCGAGGAGGTGCCGCCGGAGAAACGGCTGTCGACCATCGTCGATTCCTACCTGACCGCGGTTCATCGCGACGACCCCGGCCACGGCTGCGCGGTGCCGACGCTCGGCGCCGAGATCGCGCGGGAGACCCCGAAGACCCGCAAGGCGTTCGCGCTCAAGCTCGAGCAGATGATCGACATGATGGCCGACCAGATACTCGACGTCCCGCGCAAGACCGCGCGCAAGCAGGCGATGGCGACGCTGGCGACGATGATGGGTACCATCGTGATGTCGCGGATCGCGGGCAATGGCGAATTGTCGGAGGAGGTCTTGAGCGCCGGCCGCGAGGCGGTGCTGGGACGAGCCGCGGCGGCGAAGCCGCCGGTGAAGAAGGCGAAGGTGAATTAGGCGGAAATCCGTAGGGTGGGCAAAGGCGCACTTGCGCCGTGCCCACCATCCACACTCTGCTCGCGATGGTGGGCACGCTCCGCTTTGCCCACCCTACAAGAATCACGGCCCCCCAAACAGCGTGCGCTCGTTTTCTACCGTCTCGTAGATGTAATCCGCCACCGCGCGGATGCGCGCGAGGTCCTTGCTGTCGGCGTGCATCAGGAGCCAGAAGGTCCGCGAGATCCGCACCTCGTCCGGCAGCACCGCCTGCAATTCCGGATGCGCCGTCGCCATGAAATGCGGCAGCACGGCGATGCCGAAGCCTGACATGGTGGCGTTGAGCTGGGCGATCAGATTGGCGCTGCGGAATTTTGCGGAGATCTTTGGCGAGACCTGCGGCAAATAATCCAGCTCCGGCGTGAACAGCAGTTCCTCGATGTAGCCGACGAAGCGGTGCTGCGGCAGGTCGGCGCGCGCGGTGATGCGAGGGGCCCGCGCCAGATACGCCGGTGCGGCATAGAGCCCGAGCGTGTAGTCGAGCAGCTTGCGGCCGACGATCCGGCCTTCCTTCGGCATCGTCAGGCTGATCGCGATGTCGGCTTCGCGCTTGGAGAGCGAGAACAGCCGCGCGGTGGCGACCAGCTGCAAATCGAGATCGGGGTACCGTTCGGTGAACTTGACCAGCCGCGAGGCCAGGAAGTGGCTGCCGAAGCCGTCGGGCGCGCCGATCCGCACGGTGCCGGTGAGGTGCGCGCGGGAGCCGCCGACCGCCTCCTGGTTGGCCACAATCGTGGATTCCAGCGCCTCGGCGCTGTCGGCGACGCGCTGGCCGGCCTCGGTCAGCAGATAGCCGGTCTTGCGGCGATCAAACAGTTTTGCGGAGAGGTGACGCTCCAGCCGGTCGACACGCCGGATCACTGTGGCATGATCGACGCCGAGCTGCTTGGCGGCAGCCGACACCGACCCGCCGCGCACGATCGCCAGCACGAAGCGGAAGTCGTCCCAGTCGATGGTGCCGCCGCCTTGATCCAGCATTTCCGCACATCTATGGTGCAATTTATCGGACTTGTATCCTATAAAATGCAGGGTCAATAGAGCCTGTAAAGCGGTCTTTGCAGGCTGGCGATTCTGGTCCTTGAGGGAGGTTATCCATGCGTTCAATCGGACATTTCATCGGTGGCAAGGAGGTCAAGGGCACCTCGGGCCGCACGGCTGACGTCTTCGAGCCGATGACCGGCGAGGTCCAGGGCAAGGTGGCGCTGGCCTCCAAGGCCGAAGTCCGCGCCGCCGTCGAAAATGCCAGGGCCGCGCAGGGCGAATGGGCCGCCACCAACCCGCAGCGCCGCGCCCGCGTGATGATGAAGTTCGTCGAGCTGGTGCAGCGCGACTACGACAAGCTCGCTGAGCTGCTCGCGCGCGAACATGGCAAGACCGTCCCCGACGCCAAGGGCGACATCCAGCGCGGCCTTGAAGTCGCCGAGTTTGCCTGCGGCATCCCGCATTTGATGAAGGGCGAGTACACCGAGGGCGCCGGCCCTGGCATCGACATCTATTCGATGCGGCAGCCGCTCGGCGTCGTCGCCGGCATCACGCCGTTCAACTTCCCGGCGATGATCCCGATGTGGAAATTTGCGCCGGCGATTGCCTGCGGCAACGCGTTCATCCTGAAGCCTTCGGAGCGCGACCCCGGCGTGCCGATGGCGCTTGCCCAGTTGATGATCGAGGCGGGCCTGCCGGCCGGCATCCTCAACGTCGTCAACGGCGACAAGGAAGCGGTCGACGCCATCCTCGACGACCCTGACATCAAGGCGATCGGCTTCGTCGGCTCGACCCCGATCGCGCAGTACATCTATGAGCGCGCGGCGCAGACCGGCAAGCGCTGCCAGTGTTTTGGCGGCGCCAAGAACCACGCCATCATCATGCCCGATGCCGACATGGACCAGACCGTCGACGCGCTGATCGGCGCCGGCTACGGCTCGGCCGGCGAGCGCTGCATGGCGGTGTCGGTGGCGGTTCCCGTCGGCAAGACCACCGCCGACCGTCTCATGGAAAAGCTGATCCCGCGCGTGGAGTCTTTGAAGATCGGCACCTCGGTCGATCCGTCGGCCGATTACGGTCCGCTGGTGACGCGCGAGGCGGTCGAGAAGGTGAAGGGCTACATCGACATCGGCATCAAGGAGGGCGCGACGCTTGCGGTCGACGGCCGCGGCTTCAAGATGCAGGGCTACGAGAAGGGCTTCTATCTCGGCGGTTCGCTGTTCGACAACGTCACCAAGGACATGCGGATCTACAAGGAAGAGATCTTCGGCCCGGTGCTCACGGTGGTGCGCGCCAAGGACTACCAGGAGGCGCTGGCGCTGCCGTCCGAGCACGACTACGGCAACGGCGTTGCGATCTTCACCCGCGACGGCGACACCGCGCGCGACTTTGCGGCCAAGGTCAATGTCGGCATGGTCGGCATCAACGTGCCGATCCCGGTGCCGATCGCCTATTACACCTTCGGCGGCTGGAAGAAGTCGGGCTTCGGCGATCTCAATCAGCACGGTCCGGACTCGATCCGCTTCTACACCAAGACCAAGACGGTGACCTCGCGCTGGCCGTCGGGCGTTAAGGATGGTGCGGAGTTCTCGATCCCGACGATGAAGTAAGCGTTCATCGTGGGCGGCGAGATGCAGTTCGCGCTCAACGAGGACCAGATCGCGGTTCGCGACATGGCGCGGGCGTTTGCGGCGGAGAAGATCGCGCCGTATGCGCTCGAATGGGACGAGACAAAGCATTTCCCTGTCGATGTGATGCGCGAGGCCGCAAGCCTCGGCATCGGCGGCATCTATATCCGCGACGATGTCGGCGGCTCGGCGATGACGCGCTTCGACGCGGCGCTGATCTTCGAGGCGCTGGCAACGGGCTGTCCGACCACGTCGGCCTTTATCTCGATCCACAACATGGCGTCCTGGATGATCGATGCCTTCGGCAACGACACCCAGCGCCACAGATGGCTGCCAAAACTCTGCACCATGGAGCTGTTGGCGAGCTATGCCTTGACCGAACCGGGCGCAGGTTCGGATGCCGCCGCCCTGCGCACGCGCGCGGTGCGCGACGGCGATCACTACGTGCTCAACGGCCAGAAGCAGTTCATCTCGGGTGCAGGGAGCACCGACCTCCTGGTCGCGATGGTGCGAACTGGCGGCGATGGCCCCGGCGGCATCTCGACGATTGTGATCGACGGCAAGACGCCGGGCGTGTCGTTCGGCGCCAATGAGCGCAAGATGGGCTGGAACGCGCAGCCGACCCGCGCGGTGGTGTTTGAGAATGCCCGCGTGCCGGTCGAGAACCGGCTCGGCGACGAGGGTATCGGCTTCAAGATCGCGATGGCTGGGCTCGACGGCGGCCGCATCAACATCGCTGCGTGCTCGCTCGGCGGCGCCCAGGCCGCGCTCGACAAGTCGCTGGTCTATATGAGGGACCGCAAGGCCTTCGGCAAACGCCTCGACGAATTCCAGGCGCTGCAATTCAAGATCGCCGACATGGCGACCGAGCTCGAGGCCGCGCGCACCTTCGTCTGGCGGGCCGCCGCCGCGCTCGACCGCAAGGATGCCGACGCGAGCATGCTCTGCGCTATGGCAAAACGCTTCGGCACCGATGTCGGCTTCGAGGTCGCCAACCAGGCGCTGCAGCTGCACGGCGGCTACGGTTACCTCAGTGAATACGGTGTCGAGAAGATCGTGCGCGATCTGCGTGTGCACCAGATCCTCGAAGGCACCAATGAGATCATGCGGCTGATCGTGTCGCGCAAGCTGATCGAGGGCGCGCGATGAATGATGCTGTCGTTGCCGAGGGCGATCTGATCGCGCGCAAGGAAGGTTCGGCAGGCATCATCCGCCTCAACCGGCCGAAGGCGATCAATGCCGTGACGCTCGAGATGTTCCACGACATCGACAAGGCACTCAATGCGTTCGAAGCCGACCCTGATGTTGCCGTCATCGTGCTGGAGGGCGCCGGCGAGCGTGGCCTCTGCGCCGGCGGTGATATCCGCACGCTCTGGGAAAGCTCGAAGGTGCGAGGTGACCTCGGCAAGATCCTGTGGCGCGACGAATATATCCTGAACGCGCGGATCAAGCAGTTCCCAAAACCCTATGTCGCCTTCATGGACGGCATCGTGATGGGCGGCGGCGTCGGTCTATCCGCGCATGCGAGACACCGCGTCGTCACCGAGCGCACCAAGCTCGCGATGCCCGAAGTCGGCCTCGGCTTCTTCCCGGATGTCGGCGGCACCTATTTGCTGTCGCGCTCGCCTGGTGAGATCGGCACCTATTTCGGCCTGACCGGCACCACCATGAACGGCCCCGATGCGATCTACGCGAAATTCGCCGACGCCGTGGTGCCGAGCGCCAAGCTTGCCGCGTTGCGCGCGGCGCTGACCAAGGTTCAACCGGGCACGACATCGGCTGACATCGACAAGCTCATCGGCGGCTTTGCGACCGGCGAGAAAACCGGACCAGTCGCAGCCCAGCAAGCGGCAATCGACGGCTGGTTCGCGTACGACCGGATGGAAGACATCGTCACCGCGCTGATGGCGGACGAATCTGAGCTTGCGCAGGCGACCTTGAAGACGCTCGGCGAAAAATCGCCGCGCGGCACGGTGGTGACGCTGAAACTGCTTCGGCTGGCGCGGACGACAGCGACTCTGGAAGCGTGCCTGGTGCGCGAATATCGCGCCGCGCTCGAGGTATTCGCCAGCGACGATTTCCGCGAGGGCGTGCGCGCCGCCGTGATCGACAAGGACCGCAATCCCAAATGGTCGCCCGCCGGAATCGAGGACGTGACGCCCGAGATGGTCGCGCGTTACTTCGCGGAGATCGGCGCCGACGAACTGACATTTCCAGACAGCAAATAGAAACGTCGCAAGCGGAGGACTTCCCATGGCACACATCGCATTCATCGGGCTCGGCAATATGGGCGGGCCGATGGCGGCCAATCTGGTCAAGGCCGGCCACAGAGTGACCGCGTTCGATCTGGTCGCAGCGTCCCGCGACCAGACCAGGAGTGACGGCGCTGCGATCGCCGAAACCAGCGCCAGTGCGGTGAAGGGCACGGATGTCGTCATCACGATGCTGCCGGCCGGCAAGCACGTGCTGGGTGTCTGGAACGAAGTGCTCCCGCATATGACCAGGGGTACGCTGATCATCGATTGCTCGACCATCGATGTCGAGAGCGCCAAGCAGGCGCATGCGATTGCCGCCAAGCACGGCATCGCGTCGGTCGATGCGCCGGTGTCCGGCGGCACCGGCGGCGCCAAGGGTGCGACCTTGACCTTCATGTGCGGCGGCGAGGAGAAGGCGTTCGCTGCGGCCCAGCCGGTGCTGATCAACATGGGCAAGAAGATCGTGCACTGCGGCGGCGCCGGCGCGGGGCAGGCGGCCAAGATCTGCAACAACATGATCCTCGGCATTTCCATGATCGCGGTCGGCGAAGCCTTTGCGCTCGCTGAGAAGCTCGGCCTGTCGCACCAGGCTTTGTTCGACGTCGCCTCGACCTCGTCGGGCCAGTGCTGGTCGCTGACGACCTATTGCCCGGTTCCCGGCCCGGTGCCGACCTCGCCCGCGAACAACGGCTACAAGCCTGGCTTCGCCTCGAACTTGATGGTGAAGGACCTGACATTGGCGCAGGACGCGGCCAAGGCCACCGGTGCCGCCACACCGCTCGGCAAGCATGCGCAGGAACTTTACCAGGCCTTCGACGCGGCGGGGAATGGCGGGGTCGACTTTTCCGGAATTATCCAGCACGTTCGCAGCCTCGCTGGGAAATAGCCTTCGCTCGTAGCCCGGATGAAGCGAAGCGAAATCCGGGACAGTTTTGTCAAATGGCGCGACCGGCCCCGGATTGCGCTTCGCTCCATCCGGGCTACGTTTGAATGCAACGCTGGTTGCCACGCGTGAATTCGACAGGTTCGGACGATGACAACATTCCAGGACGCACGCTCGTTTCTGCTCAAGCACCGCACCGATTACGATACCGCGGTGAAGGGATTCCGTTGGCCCGCTCCCGTCGCGTTCAACTGGGCGCTGGACTGGTTCGACGCCGAACTGGCGCACAACCCTGAGAGCCGCGACCGTCCGGCGCTATGGATCGTCGATGTCGCCGCCAACAAGGAGACAAAGCTCTCCTTCGCCGCGCTGTCGCGCCGCTCCAACCAGGTCGCGAACTTTCTGCGCGCGCAGGGGCTGAAGCGCGGCGATCATTTGCTGCTATTGCTCGGCAATGTCGTGCCGCTCTGGGAGACCATGCTGGCGGCGATGAAGCTCGGTGTCGTCGTGATCCCCGCGACCACGCTGCTCACCCCGGATGAATTGCGCGACCGGCTCGACCGCGGCAGGGCGAAGGCGGTGGTTGCCACGCAAGATCAGGTCGCGAAGTTCAAGGACCTCGGCAGCGAGAAGCTCGCGCGCATCGTGGTTGGCGCGACGCAGGCGCACGACGGTTGGTTGCCGTTCGAGGACGTGACCAAAGCGTCCGAAACCTTCGCGCCTGATGGCCCGACCAACGCCGACGACCCGATGCTGCTCTATTTCACTTCAGGGACAACAGCCAAACCGAAGCTGGTGCGGCACAGCCAGCGCAGCTATCCGATCGGCCATCTCTCGACCATGTACTGGATCGGCTTGCTGCCCGGCGATATCCATCTCAACATCTCCTCGCCCGGCTGGGCCAAGCATGCGTGGAGCTGCTTCTTCGCGCCGTGGAATGCCGGCGCCACCGTATTCGTGGTCAACCAGCCGCGCTTCGACGCCAAGGGGCTGCTCGCCACCATCGGCCGCTGCGGCGTCACCACACTGTGCGCGCCGCCGACGGTGTGGCGGATGTTCATCCAGGAGCAGCTCGCGAGCTTCAAGATCTCGTTGCGCGAGGTCTGTGGTGCGGGCGAGCCGCTCAATCCTGAGGTCATCGACCAGGTCAAGGCGGCCTGGGGCCTGACCATCCGCGACGGCTATGGTCAGACCGAGACCACGGCGCTGGCCGGCAACTCGCCCGGGCAAAAGGTAAAGGTTGGCTCGATGGGCCGG
Source organism: Bradyrhizobium sp. LTSPM299 (assembly GCF_000938235.1). NCBI lineage: Bacteria > Pseudomonadati > Pseudomonadota > Alphaproteobacteria > Hyphomicrobiales > Nitrobacteraceae > Bradyrhizobium > Bradyrhizobium sp. LTSPM299. The sequence goes on along the minus strand of NZ_JYMU01000039.1, from coordinate 67,150 downwards.
CCAATGCCGGGCTATCGCGTGCAGGTATCAGACAGTGACGGCCATGCTTCGCGTGAAGGCGAGGTATCCCTGCTGCTCGGCGCTGACAGGCCGGCGGGTCTGATGCAGGGCTATGAGAGCGACGGCAAGCTCAGCGGCGCCGATGGCGAGATCTACCGCAGCGGCGACGTCGTGTTCACCGATGACGAGGGCTATCTCACTTTCGTCGGCCGCACCGACGATGTCTTCAAATCGTCCGACTACCGCATCTCGCCGTTCGAGCTGGAGAGCGTGCTGCTCGAACACGATTCGGTGGCTGAGGCCGCCGTGGTGCCGAGCCCGGATCCGATCCGGCTTGCGATCCCGAAGGCCTATGTGCTGCTGGTCGCGGGTGTCGAGCGCACGCCGGAGACGGCGCTGTCGATCTTCAGGCATCTCCACACGCGGCTCGCGCCGTTCAAGCGCATCCGCAAGATCGAACTGGTCACCGAGCTGCCGAAGACGATCTCGGGAAAAATCCGCCGGGTGCAGTTGCGTCGGCTTGAACATGACGATAATCGCGGAGATGCATTGCGCGGAAAAGAGTTCCGCGAGGAGGAATTCCCGGAACTGCAGAAAGTGCGGACATCCGGATCGGAGAGCTAGCGAAATGAATGAAGTCTGGAAGAAGCCGCCGGTATCGCTTGAAACCTATCAGGGCATGGTCGGCAAGGTGATCGGCGTGTCCTCGTGGCACCTGGTCGATCAAGGCCGCATCGACACCTATGCCGACGTGATCGAGGATCATCAGTTCATCCATGTCGACCTGGAGCGCTCCAAGCAGGAGACCGCCTTTGGCACCACGATCGCGCATGGTTTCCTCACGATGTCGTTGATGTCCATCATGTCCTACGAGGTGATGCCCGTCGTCGAGGGTACCGCAATGGGTGTCAACTACGGATTTGACAAATTGCGCTTCATCTCGCCGGTCCGCTCGGGAAAACGAGTCCGCGGGCGCTTCGTGCTGGCCGAGGCGAGCTTGCGCAAGCCGAAGGAATTGTTGTCGCGCACCGCTGTCACGGTCGAGATCGAGGGCGAGGAGAAGCCCGCGCTGGTCGCCGACTGGCTCGGCCTGATTTATTTCAACTGATTCAGGCCGTCGTGGTCGGGCTTGACCCGGCCATCCATCGCTGCTCAAAAGCTGTCAATTCTTGCTCGGTGCACCCTCTCCCCCTGTGGGAGAGGGGGGGCAAAATCGAGCGCAAGCGAGATGAAGCCGGGTGAGGGGTCTCTCTCCGCGAGTTCAACTCGTGGAGAGAACCCCTCATCCGGCGCTTCGCGCCACCTTCTCCCACAAGGGGAGAAGGGAAGAAACGACAGGGAATTATTCGCATGGCAATCAGGTTTGACGGACGCGTCGCTATCGTCACTGGCGCGGGCAATGGTCTGGGACGGGCGCATGCGCTGGGGCTCGCCAGCCGCGGCGCCAAGGTCGTCGTCAACGATTTCGGCGGCGCGCGCGACGGCACCGGCAGCTCGCTGTCGCCGGCCGAGACCGTGGTCGAGGAAATCCGCAAGGCGGGCGGCACCGCGATGGCCGATGGCGCTGACGTCTCCAATTTCGAGCAGGTCACCGCGATGGTCGAACGTGCCACCAGGGCGTGGGGCAGTGTCGATCTGCTGTGCGCCAATGCCGGCATCCTGCGCGACAAGTCGTTTTCCAAAATGGAAGTGGCCGACTGGGCCAAGGTGCTCGACGTGCATCTCACCGGCACCTTCTACTGCTGCAAGGCGGTGTGGGCCGGCATGCGCGAGCGCAATTACGGCCGCATCGTGCTGACCACCTCGTCGTCGGGCCTGTTCGGCAATTTCGGCCAGGCCAATTACGGCGCGGCCAAGTCCGGCATGGTCGGCTTGATGAACGTGCTGGCCGAGGAAGGCCGCAAGAACAACATCAAGGTCAACACGGTCTCGCCGACGGCGGCGACCCGCATGACCGAAGAGCTGCTGCCGCCGCAAGCGCTTCAACTGATGAAGCCGGAAGCGATCACGCCGGCGGTCGAATTCCTGCTCAGCGAGGACGCGCCGACCCGCACCATCATGGGCGCCGGCGCCGGTTCGTTCGCGGTCATCAAGGTGTTGGAGACCGAAGGCATCAACCTGCCGCAGTCCGACTGGACGCCCGACGCGGTCGCCGCGCACTTTGCAGACATTAGCGACATGTCGACCGCGAAGGCGCTGCAGGGCGCATTCGAGCAGACGCAGAAATACGTCGCGCAGGCCGCGGCGCGGGCAGGCATCAAGCTTTGATGAAGCACACCGCCGTCATCGGTGCCGGACCTGCCGGCCTGATGGCGGCGGAGGTGCTTGCGCAGGGCGGCGCTGATGTCACCATCTACGACGCGATGCCGTCGGCTGGCCGCAAGTTCCTGATGGCCGGCCGCGGCGGGCTCAATCTCACCCACAGCGAGCCGTTGCCGGATTTTCTCGCGCGCTATCGCGAGGCGATGCCGCATCTGAAAGCCGCGGTCGAGGCGTTTCCACCTGATACCTTGCGCGACTGGAGCGAGGCGCTGGGGCAACCGACCTTCGTCGGCTCGAGCGGCCGGGTCTTCCCAAAGGCCTTCAAGGCCTCGCCGCTGCTGCGCGCCTGGTTGCGGCGGCTCGATGCCGCGGGTGTAAAGTTCGCGTTGCGGCACCGTTGGCTTGGATGGGACGAGACCGGCGAACTGCTGTTTGCAACGCCGGATGGTCCGCGCGTGGTCAATGCCGATGCGACCGTTCTGGCGCTCGGCGGCGCAAGCTGGCCGCGGCTTGGTTCGGACGGGGTATGGACAGCGATCCTCGTAGCGAAGGGAATCGCGATTGCGCCGATGCGGCCGGCCAATTCCGGATTTACCGTCGCATGGTCGGACATTTTCCGCGATCGGTTCGAAGGCCAGCCGCTCAAGGGCGTGGCGCTGACGATCGGTGCGCATCAAATCCGCGGCGAGGCTGTCATCACGCGCACCGGCATCGAGGGTGGCGCCATCTACGCCTTGTCGGCAGAGTTGCGCGATGCGGTACTCGCGAAGGAAACGGCAACGCTCCGCGTGGCGTTGCGGCCTGACCTTGCGGCCGCAGACCTGACGGCTCGCTTGTCGGCATCGCGAGGCAAGCAATCCTTCTCCAATTTCCTGCGCAAGGCCGCGCAGCTTTCACCCGTCAGCATCGGGCTGCTGCAGGAGGCCGCTGTGACCACCGGCCGCTCGCTGGCATCATTGCCGGCGGCCGATCTCGCTGAGCTGATCAACGCGGTGCCGATCCAGATCACCGGCGTCGCCCCGATCGCGCGCGCGATCTCGACCGCCGGCGGGATCGCGTTCGACGAGCTCGACGATCATCTCATGCTGCGCCATTTGCCCGGTGTCTTCGCCGCCGGAGAGATGCTCGATTGGGAAGCACCGACCGGCGGCTATCTCCTGCAGGCGTCGTTCGCCACCGGCGTCGCCGCAGGGAAGGGCGCGCTGAAATGGCTGAAATCGTAGGGTGGGCAAAGCGATGCGTGCCCACCATCACGAGCAATGCAAGCGATGGTGGGCACGTCGCTTGCGCTCCTTTGCCCACTCTACGGGATACGGCTCACGACGAGCCGGTCTTGGTCGCGATGTCGGTAATGACGGCGAGCACGCCGAAGATCGCCGCCACCGCGCAGACCATCGGCCAGCCGCCGAAATTCCATGCGGCTGACGCGGCGGCCGCGCCGACGGTGCCACCGATGAAGAACAGCGCCACGAACAGGCCGTTGATCCGGCCGCGCGCCTCCGGCCGCAGCAAATTGACGGCGCGCCGGCCCAGTGTCTGGTCCGCGGTGATGCCGAAATCGAGCAGGATGGTGCCGGCGCTCAGTACCGATAATGCCGCGATCCGGGATTCGATCATGCCGGCCCATGCGCACAGCGCGAGCGAGGCGATGATCATGAGGTGCGAGCCGATCAGCAACGGCCGCGCGAAACCGCGATCGCCCCAACGGCCGGCCAGCGGCGTTGCCGCGGCTCCCGCCACGCCGATCAGCGCGAACAGCGCGATCCCCTTGGCGTCGAGCCTGAATGGTGCATCCGGCAGCCGCAACGCGACGGCTGCCCAGAACGCGGTGAACGATGCCATCACCAGCGCCGCGGTCCAGGCGCGAACGCGCAGCACCGGCTCCTCGCGCAACAGTCTTGGGAACGACCGCAGCAGTGCGCTGTAACTGACCTTCGCCGCCGGCTGCAGCGTCGGCAGATAGTGGGCCAGCGCGCCGGCGAGCGCGGTCATCAGACCGGCGGAGACGACGTAATAACCGCGCCAGCTCCAGGCATCCGCGATCAGGCTCGCCGCCGGCCGCGACAGCAGGATGCCGATCATCAATCCGCTCATGACATCGCCGATCGCCTGTCCGCGACGCTCCGGCGGAACCATCGATGCGACCAGCGGCACCACCATCTGGATCGCGGCGCAGGATGCGCCGAGGATGAAAGTTGCGGCGAGCAGCATCAGCGCTGTCGGTGCCAGCGCGGTGCCCAGAGCTGCCACGATCGCACAGCCGAGCGTGCACAGGATCACACGCTTGTTCTCGACGAGATCGACCAGCGGCACCAGCAGTACGAGCCCGAGCGCGTAGCCGAGTAAGGTCAGCGTGCTGATCAGGCCGGCCTGCAACGCCGTCATATCGAGCGACCGGCTGATCAGGCCGACCAGAATCTGCGGCGCGAACAGATTGGTGACGACAGTGCCGGCCGTGATGGCGCCGATCCAGATCAGGGGGCGCACCGAGACCGGGCGTGCCGGGGAGAGTTTTGTGGCTTCGGAGATGGTCATGGAACCTCGCGGGTGAGTTGCGAAGTCCCTTTATGCGCTTACGTTAATATGCTACAATTCAATTAAGCCAATAAAGAATATGCGAGATAGTCATGAATACGCACGACCTTGTCGCCTTCGTCGCCGTGGTGGAGACCGGCTCGATCGTTGCCGCCTCGGCGCGGCTGAACCTGACGCAGCCCGGCGTGACGCGGCGGATCCAGAATCTCGAGGAGATGCTGGGCGCGCAGCTGCTGGACCGGTTGTCAAAGCCGCTGAAGCCGACGGCGGCCGGACATGAGGCGTATGAGCAGGGCCGCCGCGTGCTTCGGATGCTCGACGATCTCAAGTCAGGCGTCGCCAATGACGGCATCGTGCGCGGCGAGTTCAGGCTTGGGCTGACGCCGTTCCTGTCGGAGGCGGGACTCTCAGGGCCGCTCGACGCGGTGCGCGCGCAGTTTCCGGCGCTCGCCGTGCGTGTCGCCTCGGGCTGGTCGCCGCACGCGATCGAGTGTGTGTCGCGTAACGAGCTCGACGCGGCCGCGATCTGCCTGCCCGATGGCGTGGCGCCCCCGGCGGATCTGGTTGCCGACGATCTCGGCGCGCAGCCGGTGATCTTTGTCGTCGCGCGCGACATCAAGATGCCGCGGTCGGTCGACCTGGAGTACCTCTCGCAGATGGGCTGGGTGATCAACCAGGATGGTTGCGGATTCCGTCAGGTGCTGAAGCGCATGTTCGATGCGGCGCATTTGCCGTTCAACGTCGCGGTCGAGGCGCTCGACAGCGAGTTGCGGCTATCGCTGGTGGCACGCGGGCTCGGCGTCGGCCTCGTGACCCCGCTTGCGCTGAAGCGGAGTGCGTTTCGCGACAAGCTCAAGCAGGTCAAGACGCCAGATTTCAATCCCGCGGTGCGCGCCTGGATCGTGCACCGTCCGCCGGCGGGACGGCTGGCGCGGCCGATCGAGGTATTTCGCGACGCGCTGGATCAGGAGCTGCAGGCGCTGATCAAATCGTAGGGTGGGCAAAGCGGAGCGTGCCCACCATTCTTGCCATGCTCGTGATGGTGGGCACGGCGCGAGAGCGCCTTTGCCCACCCTACAAGACTGATCCGCGGGTAGTGGCGCGCTCTATCGCAACTTCCCGCGCGCCGCGACTGGCAGCGTGCCGACGATCTCGTCGCCGCGCACCATCACGACTTCGTCCATCATGTTGACGACGACGCAGACGTGATTGGGCACGATCCGCACGACGTCGCCGACATTGGGGCGTGTGTTGCTGCGGGCGAGGTCGAGGAAGCCGTGCTCCTCGGCGAAACGTGCGATCTTGGCTTCGGGATGTTCGAGGATCAGGCCGTGGCCGTCGAGGCCGCCGGTATCCGACGTCAGCGTTTTCGAGCCGGCATCGAGGATGCCGCGCTCGGGACCGGCGCGGCTGACGACGGTGGAGTAGATATGAAGCGCGCAGTCGTCCCAGGTGGCAACGCCAGCCGCGACCTGCATGCGGTCATTGTAGATGTAGGTGCCGAAGCGATGCTCGGTGCCGCCCTTCAGCTTGCCGATGTTGACAAGGTTCGGCGTGCCGCCGGTCGAGACAATGCTGGCATCGAGGCCGTGCGCACGCACGCCGGCCAGCGCCTCGTCATAGAATTTCTGCGCATCCGCCCAGCCGGTCTCGGTCGGGTAGAGCATGAAGCCTGCGAAGGTCAGTCCCTTCGAGCTGGCGATCTCGCGCGCCAGCGCGATCGCCTCGGCGGGAGTCTCGACGCCGGCGCGCTTGCGGCCCGTATCGCATTCGACCACGACCGAGAGCGGGCGGCCGGAGGCCGCGGCGGCCTTGGGCAGATAGCCGACCACGACGGAATTGTCGGCCGCGACGGTGACGTTGGTTTTTCCCTGCAGCGCGCCGAGCCGCGCCATCTTCTCGTCGCCGAGCAGATTGTAGCTGATCAGGATGTCGTCGATCCCGGCATCGGCCATGATCTCGGCCTCGCCGAGCTTCTGGCAGGTGATGCCCTTGGCGCCGGCCTTGACCTGCAGCTGCGCCAGCGTGGGGTTCTTGTGGGTCTTGATGTGCGGACGGTTGGCGACACCGGCGGCGTCACAGGCCGCCTGGATCCGCGCGATGTTGCGCTCGACCTTGTCCATGTCGATGACGGCGCAGGGCGTGCCGTAGTCCCGGGCGATCTTGGCGGCGAGGGGCGTGGTCATGTTGTCGACTCCAGTTTTTCGTCATTGCGAGCGAAGCGAAGCAATCCATGGTTCGGCATAAAGGATGGATGGATTGCTTCGTCGCTTCGCTCCTCGCAATGACGGTGGAAATAGTTAGGCCTGTTCGATCTCTTCGCGCAGCACTTCGAGCTCCAGCCACTTGTCTTCCGCCTCGGCCAATTCCTTCTGTGCCTTGGTCAGCGCGTCCGACGCGGAGTCGAATTTCTTGCGATCCTTCCTGTAAAGATCAGGATCGTCCAGAAAGCGCTGATGCTTGGCGATGTCAGCCTGCAGTTTTGCGATCGTCTTCGGCAGCGTGTCCAGCGCATGTTTTTCGTTGAAGTTCAGCCGGCGCTTCGGAGCACCTGAAGGGGTCGCTGTTTTTGACGATTCCCGCTTTTCCTCGGCGACCTTCACCGCGTCGCGCTTCAGATCGGCGCCGCGCTGCGCCAGCATGTCGGTGTAGCCGCCGGCATATTCGATCCAGCTTCCGTCGCCCTCGGGGGCGATCACCGAGGTCACGACGCGGTCGAGAAAGTCGCGGTCATGGCTGATCAGGATCACGGTGCCCTCGTAATTGCCGAGCATTTCCTCGAGCACGTCGAGGGTTTCGAGATCGAGGTCGTTGGTCGGCTCGTCCAGCACCAAGAGATTGGACGCCTTGGCGAGCGACCGCGCCAGCATCAGCCGGCCGCGCTCGCCGCCGGACAGCACCTCCAGCGGCGTGCGCATCTGCTCCTGCGCGAACAGAAAGTCCTTCATGTAGCTGACCACATGCTTCGGCTGGCCGCCGATCATGACATGGTCGCTGCCGCCGCCGGTGAGGGCATCGGCCAGCGTCGTTTTGGGATCGAGGCTTTCGCGGTGCTGGTCCAGCGTCGCCATCTCGATGTTGGCGCCGAGCCGGATGCTGCCGCTATCGGGCGGGCTGCCGCCGGTCAACATGTCGATCAGCGTGGTCTTGCCGGCGCCGTTCGGACCGACGATCCCGATGCGATCGCCGCGCTGGACCCGGATCGAAAATCCGTCGACGATGTTGCGGTCGCCGAAGGATTTGCTGATGTGCTTTGCTTCGATCACCAGCTTACCGGACTTGTCGGCTTCGGCGGCGGCGAGGTTGGCGTTGCCGGTTGCGCCACGATAGGTCCGGCGCTGATCGCGCAGCGCGTGCAGGTTGCCGAGCCGCTTGACGTTGCGCTTGCGGCGGCCGGAGACGCCGTAGCGCAGCCAGTGCTCCTCGTTGACGATTCTGCGGTCGAGCTTGTGCTGATCGCGTTCTTCCTCGGCCAGCACGTCGTCGCGCCAGGCCTCGAAGGCGGAAAAACCGCGGTCGATCTGCTTGATCTGGCCGCGGTCGAGCCACGCGGTCGAGCGCGACAGATTGGAGAGGAAGCGGCGGTCATGGCTGATGATAACAAGCGCGCAGCGGCGGCTGGCCAGTTCGCCTTCCAGCCATTCGATGGTGGTGAGATCGAGATGGTTGGTTGGCTCATCCAGCAGCAGAATATCGGGCGAGGGCGCCAGCACCCGCGCCAGCGCGGTGCGCCGGGCCTCGCCGCCCGAAACATGCGCGGGGTCTTCGTTGCCGCTGAGCCCGAGTTGCTCGACCAGATAACGCGCCTGGTAGTGGTCGTCGCCCGGATTGAGCCCGGCCTCGACATAGGCCAGCGTGGTCGCAAAGCCCGAAAAGTCCGGCTCCTGCGGCAGATAGCGAATGGTCGCGCCGGGCTGCACGAAGCGGCTGCCGCGATCGGGTTCGATTAGGCCGGCCGCGATCTTGAGCAGGGTCGATTTGCCGGAGCCGTTGCGGCCGATCAGGCAGACCCGTTCGCCGGTGGAGACGGATAACTCGACACCGGCCAGCAATGGCGTACCGCCAAAGGTCAGCGCGATATCTTTCAACTGGATCAGCGGTGGCGCCATGATTGCTTCAGTTCTGGTTCGTCGCCGGCTGATCCGCGCGGCAGCGCTGGATGCGGCGAATGGTCTGGTCGAGCGCTGCGAGGAAGGTTGAGCGGTCGCGCGGCGAGTACGATTTCGGCCCGCCGGTGATTTCGCCCGACGAGCGCAGGTCGGTCATCAGGTTACGCACCGCGAGCGTCATGCCGATTGACTGTTCGGTGAAGGGCTTTCCGTTCGGCGCGATCACCTCGGCGCCGGCCTTGACGCAGCGGCTCGCCAGCGGAATGTCCGACGTGATCACGACGTCGCCCTCATGCGCGCGTTCCGCGATCCAGTCGTCGGCGGCATCCATCGCGGCGCCGGCGGCGATGCGCTCGATCAGCGGATCGTGCGGCACGCGGATGAAATTACCCGCGACCACGCTGACGGGAACGCCGAGGCGGATCGCGACGCGGTAGATCTCGTCCTTCACCGGGCAGGCGTCGGCATCGACATAAATGCGGGTGGGAGCAGCGGTTTCAGTCATCGATTCAAGGGTTGGCGCGGGTGCCCCGCATGTACTCCATGGCGCGGAAAATTGCGAGCAAAACGGGAGGCTTGCCATGCCTCTTTGTTCGACTACCATTACCGCCAGAAAACCAGCGAAATAAGGGAAAACCCATGACTTCCCAGCAAATGGCGGCCCAGCAAACCTACCGCGTCTCGGCCTACAACACCTCGAAACTGTCCGAGAACAAGATCCACGACGACGCGGTGGCGCGGAAGTTCGGCTTTTCCGGCGGGCTGGTGCCCGGCGTCGACGTCATGGCCTACATGATGCATCTGCCGGTGGAGCGATGGGGCCGTGATTTCCTCGGACGCGGCCTGATCGAGGCGCGGTTCGTCAAGCCGGTCTATGACGGTGAAACCGCGGAGTTAACGGGCAGGGAGGACGGCGGCGTGCTCGCAATCGAGGTGCGCAGCCGCGGCGAGCTCTGCGCCACCGGCACCGCGTCGCTGCCGGCGAATGCTCCAGCCGTGTCGGTGAACTACTACGAGCAGATTGCCGCCGTCGCCGAGCGCAAGCCGGTCGGCCCGTCGTCCTACCCTCTGGGCAAGTGGCTCGGCACCATCCCGCGCGACTGGTCGGGCGATGCTGCAAAGGATTATCTCGCCGACATCAGGGAGACCGACCCGATCTACCTCCGCGAAGGTCTCGGCCATCCCGGCCTGCTGCCGCGGGTGATGAACAAGGTGCTGGTCGACAACGCGATCCTCGGTCCCTGGATCCATGTCGGCACGCGGATGCAGCTCTTGTCAGCATCGAAGATCGGCGACGAGCTGACCGCGCGCGCCAAGGTGTCGGACAATTACGAAAAGAAGGGCCACCGCTTCGTCGAGCTCGACGCGCTGGTTGTCGCCAACGGCACGACACCGCTGGCGCATTGCCGGCACATCGCGATCACCCAGCCGCGCGAACAGGCGGCGGCGTAATCGTGGCCATCACCATCGACTATTATCTGTCGCTCAACTCGCCCTGGACCTATATCGGCAGCGCGCCGTTTGCCGAGATCGCGCGTCGCCATGGCGCAACTGTTAACGTCAAGCCAGCCAAGTTCGGCCCAATCTTCGAACAGACTGGCGGATTGCCGCTGCCGAAACGATCGCCGCAGCGGCAAGCTTACCGCATGATGGAACTCAAGCGGTGGCGCGAGGTGAGGGGGCTTCCGCTCAATGTCGAACCCAAATGCTTTCCCAGCGATGAGGCGGCAGCGACGCGCCTTGTGATTGCGGCCAAGCTGCAAGGTAAGGACGCCCACAAATTGTCGCTGGAATTGGGACGCGCGATCTGGGAGCGCGAGGAATCGTTTGCCGAACCTGCGGTGATGGCGTCGGCCGCGCAACGGGCCGGTCTCGATGCTGCGGCGTTGCGTGCAGGCGGTCCCTCGGATGCGGAGTTCGATGCGTTGTATGAGCAGTTCACCCAGGAAGCGCTGAAAGCGGGCGTGTTCGGCGCGCCGAGTTATGTGCTGCCCTCGGGCGAGATTTTCTGGGGGCAGGACCGGCTGGATCTGCTCGATCGCGCCTTGAAGATGCTGGGGTAGCTCAGCGGCACTCTTAACTCGTCATCCCCGCGAAGGCGGGGATTCAGTACGCCGCGGCTTCTCGGTTCTATAATTGCTGCCTCTGGAATACTGGGTCAACCGCATGCGCGGGTGACGACACCAGTGTTTGTGGCAGGAGCGCCGCTTACGCCGCCGTCGCCTTCTTCGCATCCTGGATCGCGCGCCACACACGCTCCGGCGTCAGCGGCATGTTGATGTGCTTGATGCCGTAGTCCGACAGCGCGTCCACTACAGCGTTGACGATGCAAACGAGACTGCCGGCGCAGCCGGCTTCGCCGCAGCCCTTGGTGCCGAGCGGATTGGATTTCGCGGGCGAGGGGTGATCGCCGACTTCCATCGGCGGAATGTCGCCGGCGCGCGGCAGCGCGTAGTCCATGAACGAGCCGGTGATCGGCTGGCCGCTCTCGTCGTAGCTGACTTCCTCCATCAGCGCCTGTCCGATGCCCTGCGCGACGCCGCCGTGTAATTGGCCTGCGACGATCATCGGGTTGACCACGGTGCCGAAATCATTGACTGCGAAGTAGCGGACGATCCGCGTCACGCCCGTATCAGGGTCGATCTCGACCTCGGCGACGTGACAGCCGTTTGGGAAGGTCGATGCGGTCTCCTTGCTGGCGTGGTCGACGTCGAGCGTCTCAGGTGTGCCTTCCGGCATCTTGCCCTCGCGCACGCGCTCGGCGAGCTCCATGATGCCGATCGAACGGTCGGTACCGGCAATCGTGAATTGGCCGTCGCCGAACTCGATGTCGGCCTCGGAGGCCTCCAGCATGTGCGCGGCGACTTTCTTGCCCTTCTCGACAACAAGCGCGGACGCCTCGACGATCGCCTGTCCGGTCGCGGTGATCGAGCGCGAACCGCCGGTGCCGTTGCCGAAACGAACGAGATCGCTGTCACCCTGTTCGAGCGTGATCTTCTCGAAGGGGACGCCGAGCTGGTCGGACAGCACTTGGGCGAACGGCGTGGCGTGGCCCTGGCCGTAGTCGAGCGTGCCGGTGGTGAGCTTCACGGAGCCGTCAGGCTCGAAGGTGATCTTGCCGAGCTCGCCGCTCGGCGGCGCGGTGACCTCGAGATAGGAGCCGACCGCGATGCCGCGCAGTTTGCCGTTCTTCCTGCTCGCCTTCTTGCGCTTGGCGAAATTCTCGTAGTCGGAAATCTCCAGCGCCTTCTGGAACACGCCGGCGAAATCACCGCTGTCATAGGTGACGCCTGAGGCGGCCGGGAACGGCAGTTGCGACGGCTTGATGAAGTTGCGCTTGCGCAGAGTGAGACGGTTGATGCCCATCTCGTCGGCGGCGGTGTCGATCAGCCGCTCCATGTAATAGTTGGCCTCGGGCCGGCCGGCGCCGCGATAGGCGCCCATCAGCGTGGTGTTGGTCACAACCGTCTTGATGTCGACGCTGAGCAGCGGCGTGCGGTAGACGCTGGCGAGATTCTTGCCGGTGTTGAGCGACAGCGGGCCCGGCGAGACGCCGGTGATGTAAGCGCCGAGATTGCCATAGCCCGACAGGCGCACCGCGAGGAACCTGCCGTCGGCGTCGAGCGCGAGTTCGGCATGGATCAGTTGCGCGCGGCCCTGGCTGTCGGACAGGAAACTCGTCGAGCGCTCGTCGAGCCACTTCACCGGCCGTCCCAATTGCTTCGCCGCATGCGCGATGCAGGTGTATTCGGGATAGTTCAGGTTCTTCATGCCGAAGGAGCCGCCGACATTGGCGGTCAGGATGCGAACCTTGTCCGCCGGCACGTTCAGCAGCTTGGCCATGATGGCCTTGTTGCCTGATACTCCTTGGGTCGGCACCTGCAGCGTGAAGCGCTCGGTTGTCTTGTCATAATCGGCGAGCGCCACGCGCGGCTCCATCGAAACCACGGCGACGCGGGTGTTGACGATATCGAGCTTTGTGACGTGGGCGGCGCTGGCGAACGCCGCCTCGATCTTGGTCGTGTCGCCATAGTGATAGTCGAGCGCGACATTGTTCGGGATGTTGTCGTAGAGCTGCGGCGCGCCTGGCCTGGCGGCTTCGGCGGCGTCGGTCACCGCCGGCAGCGGCTCGATGTCCAGCTCGACGGCTTCGGCCGCATCGCGCGCCTGCGCCGCTGATGCCGCGGCCACGAAGGCCACGGGATCGCCGACAAAGCGCACTCTGTCGGTCGCAAGCGCCGGGCGGTTGGTCTGCAGCAGGGGCGAGCCGTCGCGGCTTTTGAGCGGCAGCCCGCAGGTGAAGGGGTTGTAGCCGGCGGCGGCAAGATCGGCGCCGGTCCAGACCCCGAGCACGCCGGGCATCGCCCTGGCGGCCGCGGTGTCGATGCCCTTGATGATCCCGTGGGCATGGGAGGAGCGGACCATCCAGCACCAGGCTTGCCCCGGCAGCGAGAAATCGTCGGTGTAGCGGCCCTTGCCGCGCACCAGCGTATCGTCCTCCTTGCGGCGCACCGGCTGTCCGACACCGTATTTTTGCAGTGCAATAGCGTTTTCGAGGGAGGCGGGCGAGGTATGATCTTGCATCGGAAATGACCTGAAATGCCCGGATTTGTGCCGGTTCGGCGAGCATTGACCAGATAAACCACGCCTCCCTTAACGACAACGCCCGATTGGGCATGGACCCAATGTGAACGGTTGTTGCGTAGGACTTTGGCGCTGCTAAAGTTTCCGTGAACGGACATTCTTCGGCGGGCTGACTGAAGGCCCCACGGAAAGACAGTTTTGATGAATGAGGATGTGCGGCTTTGCGACGGTCCTGCGGCCGGCGTGGCCCCGCCAGGGTTGGTCGCGGCAGGCGCGGCGGCGGGCGTCTACGCCGCGCTCGACCTTGGCACCAATAACTGCCGGCTCCTGATCGCCAGTCCGGCCGGCGACGGGTTCCGCGTGGTCGACTCGTTCTCGCGGATCATCCGGCTCGGCGAGGGCATCGCGGCGACCGGTTCCATCAGCGAGGCCGCGATCGAGCGTGCGATCGCAGCGCTCAGCATTTGCAGCGACAAGATCCGCTATCGCAAGGCGCGCCGGCTGCGGCTGATCGCCACCGAGGCCTGCCGGGCCGCTGGCAATGCCGAGAGTTTCCGCGCCCGCGTCGCCGCCGAGACCGGCATCAAGCTCGAAGTGATCGACCGCGAGACCGAGGCGACGCTCGCCGTGATCGGTTGTTCGCCGCTGCTCGATCCGAAGGGGCGCGGCGCCATCCTGTTCGACATCGGCGGCGGCTCGACTGAACTGGTGCGGATCGAGCGCGATCCGGAGGTGTCGAACGGGGCACCGCGGATCAAGGCGTGGATGTCGATTCCGCTCGGCGTCGTCACGCTGGCCGAGCATTTCGGCGGCAAGAACGTCACTCGGGAGCTCTACGCGCGCATGGTCGATGAAGTCGCGCGTCATGTCGCGCCGTTCGCGGCCGAGCACGGAACGGACTTGCGCGACATGCACATGCTCGGCACCTCGGGCACCGTGACCACGCTCGCCGGCGTGTTCCTCAATCTGCCGCGCTACGACCGCCGCCGCATCGACAGCATCTGGATGAACGATGCCGATGTGACGGCGACGATCCAGAAGCTGCTCGCCATGAGCTACGAGGAGCGCGTCCAAAGCAGCTGCATCAGCGTCGAGCGTGCCGATTTGGTGCTGGCGGGCTGCGCCATCCTTGACGCCATCCGAGCTGCATTCCCGCTGCCGCGGCTGCGCGTCGCCGACCGCGGCCTGCGCGAGGGCATGCTGGTCGAGATGATGCGCGAGGACGGCGCGCTGCGGGCGTGCTAGAGGCTTGGTCACCTCGCCCCGCTCTTGCGGGGAAAGGTCGGATTGCGCAGCAATCCGGGTGAGGGGCTGTTTCCACATATTCGACTTGTGGAAACAGCCCCTCACCCCAACCCTCTCCCCGCAAGAGCGGGGCGAGGGAGAAGAGTCACCAGGACAGCAAGAACCATCATGGCGAAAGACACCACCGGGCGGCTGCACGTCACGGTCAAGAGCGGCGGCAAGCGAAAACTGTCGTCAAAACTCTGGCTCGAGCGACAGCTCAACGATCCCTATGTCGCCAAGGCCAAGGCGATGGGCTTTCGCTCGCGCGCGGCCTTCAAGCTGCTGGAGATCGATGACAAGTATCGCCTGCTGAAGCCGGGCATGACCGTGGTCGACCTCGGCGCGGCGCCTGGTGGCTGGAGCCAGATCGCGGCCAAGCGCACCGGTGCCGTCGAAGGCAAGGGCAAGGTGGTTGCGATCGATCTGCTGGAGATGGGCGAAATCCCCGGCGTCGCCTTCGCGCAGCTCGATTTCCTCGACCACGATGCGCCGGAGAAGCTGCTCGCGATGATGGGCGGCCGCGCCGACATCGTGATGTCCGACATGGCCGGCAACACCACCGGCCACCGCAAGACCGACCAGCTCCGCATCATCGGCCTGGTCGAGACCGCCGCCCATTTCGCTTGCGAGGTGCTCAATCCCGGCGGGACGTTTTTGGCAAAGGTGTTCCAGAGCGGCGCCGATGCCGAGCTGCAGACGCAGCTGAAGCGCGATTTTGTGGCCGTGCGCCACGTCAAACCGTCGGCGAGCCGGCAGGATTCCTCGGAGCGCTACGTGCTGGCGACGGGGTTCAGGGGACAGCAACCGCTTCGCTCGCAATGACGGGTGCTGGCCTGTTTCCGGGCTCGGTGTCTTAATTTGAAATTGGAAGTGGCCTAATTTAGGAATCGCCTATGGCGCTCGTTTACTCCTTCGTAGCGCTTTGGGTTGGGGTGGTGGTCATCTTGGGGTTTTGGGTCGTCATCCTGCGGTTCAAGATGGAGAGCTACCGCCTCGAAGAACGGCCGTGGCCAGGAGGGCGACGGTTTGCATTTCAAACCGATCCGGCAGATTACAGTGAGATGGGCCAAGCCTGTCGCCGCAAGTCTGTTCGGGTCGAATTGGCGCTCCTAGTTTGGGGGCCTGTTATTCCGATTGCAGTGACTATTGCCTTTGGCAAGTAAGGCCGCCTCAGTTGGCGGCCTCCTCATAAATTAGTGGCCTACTTCGCATCTGCGAGTGGCCTATTTCGGCCAGTACCAACGACGGGGAAGGATCGGCGTCAACCCAGCCGCTGATCCCGCGCGTCTTGCGTGTCTTCCGTCGCGTGCTTCACGGCCGCGGAAGCGGCGCCTTTCGCGGCGCCCTTGCGGCTCGACATCTCGATCGCCTTGCGGCCGGAGATTTCGTAGCCGGCATCGACGGGCATCTGCCAGAACGACCAGGCCGACGCCGCCGAGATCAGCGAGACCACGATGAAGGCCGGCGCGAACACGCCGGCCGAAAGCTCGGTCTGGTGGTGCAGCGCCAGCGTGGTTTCGACACAGAACGCGCCGACCGCAACGCCGGCGGACACCGCGAGCTGCTGGTTGACGCTGACCAGCGTGGTGGCGCGGCTCATCTGCGCCGCCTCGATCTCGGCATAGGCGACCGTGTTGATCGCAGTGAATTCCAGCGAGCGGAAGAAGCCGCCGACCACCAGGATGATGAAGATCAGCAGCAGCGGCGTCGTCACCGTGAACAGGGCGCAGGCGCCAAGGAAGAACGCGGAGACCACCGCGTTGACGGTCATCATGTTGCGGAAGCCGAAGGTGCGGATGATGCGGGCTGCCAGCGTCTTCATGCCCATGGCGCCGACCGCGGAGGCGAAGGTGACGAGGCCGGACTGGAATGGCGATAGCCCGAAGCCGACCTGCATCAACAGCGGCAGCAGGAACGGCAGCGCGCCGATGCCGAGCCGGAACATGAACCCGCCGATGATGGCCGCGCGCATCGTCGGCAGCCGCAGCAGGGCGAAATCCAGCACTGGCGAACCGGTCCGTCGCGCGTGAAAGACGTAGAGCGTCATCGAGACGGTGCCGACGCCGACCAAAGCGGCGACGATCGGCCACGGCAACAAATTGAGCCCGGCGACCGAAAGCCCGAAGGCGATACCGGCCAGTCCAATGCCGGCCAGCACCAGCCCGGTGAGATCGAAGCGCTCGGGGTCTTCGCTCTTGATCGGGTCTATATATTTCAGCGCCAGGAAGATGCCGAGCAGCCCGATCGGAATGTTGATCAGGAAGATCCAGTGCCAGGAGAAATAGGTGGTGATGAAGCCGCCGAGCGGCGGCCCGATCACCGGGCCTATCAGCGCAGGCACCGTCACCCAGGCCATCGCGTTGACCAGCGCGCTCTTGTCGACCGAGCGTAGCAGCACCAGCCGCCCGACCGGCGTCATCATCGCCCCGCCGAGGCCCTGCAGGATGCGGGCGAACACGAAATCCGTCACCGACGTCGACAGCGCGCAGCCGATCGAGCCCAGCATGAACACGGCAACCGCGCCGGCAAACACGATGCGCGCGCCGAAGCGGTCCGCGGTCCAGCCGCTCGCCGGGATGAACACCGCGAGCGACAGCAAATAGGAGGTGATCGCAAGCTTCAGCGTCAGCGGGCTGGTGCCGATGTCGGCGGCAATCGCGGGCAGCGAGGTCGCAATCACCGTGGAATCCATGTTTTCCATGAAAAGCGCGGTCGCGACGATGAGCGGGATCAGGCGTGTTTTGTTCATCAAAATGGGACGGTTGTGCTGAAAAAGGTGGGCGAGGGCGCTGTATCATCCTGCCGCCGGAGTCGCTATTGCGGAACCGGCCAAACCACCTAAATCCAGCGTGACGCTGGTATGCATCCGCCCGGCGAGGGAAAATCTGCCGTGATCTACGTCCTTGCCGTGCTGTTGCCGCCGATCGGGTTGCTTCTGAACGGGCAGCCGTTTTCGGCGATTTTCAATCTGGTCCTGATCGTGTTTTGCGCGATTTTAGGGCTGTTTTTCCACGTCTTGCTGCTGGTGCCGTCGGCCCATGCCGTAATCGCGGTCCACATGCGGCGGGAGCGGCGCCACCGGGAGGTGGTCGAGGCGATCCGGCGGCACGGGCCGCCTCCGGGCTATCGGGCCTCCTGATCGGCCAAGTCATCGGCCAAGTCATCGGCCAAGTCATCGGCCCGGTAAAAAGCCTGTGCATGGCTGGCAAACGCTTTGATTCGTCGTTCCGCCATGCTATCGACCGCCGTCAACCCCATCGATGGGCGCCGATTCGACGGTGACGCAGCTAGCGTCGCCGCAGGTCACGTTCATCCGTAAGACTTGCAGCGGCGGATGCCGCCGAAAGGAGTTGGCAATGGCCACGGTATTCCAGGCGATCCGCGAAGCCTACACGTTCGACGACGTGCTGCTGAGGCCCGGCCTGTCGGATGTGATGCCCTCCGAAGTCGACATCCGCTCCCGCATCACCCGTGCGATTCCGCTCAACATCCCGATCATTGCGTCCGCGATGGACACCGTCACCGAGGCGCGCATGGCGATCGCGATGGCGCAGGCCGGCGGCCTCGGCGTCATCCATCGCAACTTCGATCCCGAGGGGCAGGCCGCCCAGGTACGGCAGGTCAAGAAATTCGAATCCGGCATGGTGGTCGATCCGCTGACCATCGCCCCCGACGCCACGCTGTCCGACGCGCTGACCCTGATGAAGGATCACGGCATCTCCGGCATTCCGGTCGTCACCGGCGGCGGCAAGAACGTGCCCGGCAAGCTGGTCGGCATCCTGACCAACCGCGACGTGCGTTTCGCGACCGATCCGCGGCAGAAGGTTTCGGAGCTGATGACGCACGAAAACCTCGTCACGGTGCGCGAGGGCGTTAAGCAGGACGAGGCCAAGCGGATGCTGCACCAGCACCGCATCGAGAAGCTCGTTGTCGTCGACGATCAATATCGCTGCGTCGGCCTGATCACCGTCAAGGACATGGAAAAGGCGGTGGCGCATCCGCTGGCCTGCAAGGACGCGCAGGGCCGCCTGCGGGTCGCCGCCGCCACCACGGTTGGCGAGACCGGCTATGAGCGCACCGAGCGGCTGATCGATGCCGGTGTCGACGTCGTCGTGGTCGATACCGCGCACGGCCATTCCAAGCATGTGCTCGCCGCGGTCAACCGCATCAAGCGGCTGTCCAACGCCGTGCAGGTCGTCGCCGGCAATGTCGCGACCGAAGGCGGCGCGCAGGCGCTGATCGACGCGGGTGCTGATTGCATCAAGGTCGGCATCGGCCCGGGCTCGATCTGCACCACGCGGATCGTCGCCGGCGTCGGCGTGCCGCAGCTCACCGCGATCATGGATGCGGTCGCAGCCGCCAAGAAGGCCGGCGTGCCCGTGATCGCCGACGGCGGCATCAAATATTCCGGCGACCTTGCCAAGGCGCTGGCGGCCGGCGCCGACATCGCGATGGTCGGCTCGCTGCTCGCCGGCACCGATGAGACGCCCGGCGAAGTGTTCCTTTGGCAGGGCCGCTCCTACAAGGCCTATCGCGGCATGGGCTCGGTCGGCGCGATGGCGCGCGGCTCGGCCGACCGCTACTTCCAGCAGGATATCAAGGATACGCTGAAGCTGGTCCCTGAAGGCATCGAGGGCCAGGTGCCCTACAAGGGCCCGGTCGGCAACGTCATGCACCAGCTCGCCGGCGGTCTTAGGGCCGCGATGGGTTATGTCGGCGCCAAGAATCTGGCCGATTTCCACGAGAAGGCCGAGTTCGTCCGCATCACCGGCGCGGGCCTGCGCGAAAGCCACGTCCACGACGTGACGATCACCCGCGAAGCCCCGAACTATCCGGGTGGGGTGTAGCTTCTCTCCACCTGTCATTCCGGGGCTCGCGAAGCGAGAACCCGGAATCCATCGGGCCGCATCGTAGGTGGATGAATGGATTCTCAGATGCGCAATTGCGCATCTTGGCTCGTGCTTCGCACGCCCCGGAATGACGATGGCAGTGCCAGAACCACGCCTTCGCGGAATGGCGCTCGTCATTTCAAACAACATTTCAAACAGCCCCTGCGCGAAACAGCAAATCCGTCTCCCTTGCGGGGAGCCGGATTGCGTGACTACGTGTGCGCCACGAACCAACGATCAGAGGAAGCAATCATGTCCCAAGGCAAGCGCGTCGTTCTCGCCTCCCGTCCCCACGGCGAACCCAAGGCCTCCGACTTCCGGATCGAGGATTATGCGCCGCCGACACCTGGCGCGGGCGAGGTCCTGCTCCGCACCATCTGGCTGTCGCTCGATCCCTATATGCGCGGGCGCATGAGCGACGGCCCGTCCTACGCGCAGCCGGTGCCGATCGGCGGCGTGATGGAGGGCGGCACCGTCAGCGAGGTGATCGCCTCGAACAATCCTGGCTTTGCCAAGGGCGATATCGTGCTGTCGCGCGCGGGCTGGCAGACGCATGCGCTGTCCGACGGCAAGGGGCTCGCCAAGATCGATCCGAAGATCGCGCCGATCTCGACCGCGGTCGGCGTGCTCGGCATGCCCGGCATGACCGCCTATACCGGGCTGCTCGACATCGGCAAGCCGCAGGCGGGCGAGACCGTGGTGGTCGCCGCCGCATCCGGCGCGGTCGGCTCGGCGGTCGGGCAGATCGCCAGGATCAAGGGCGCACGCGCGGTCGGCATCGCCGGCGGCAAGGACAAATGCGCCTATGTCAAGAACGAGCTCGGCTTCGACGAGTGCCTCGACCATCGCGATCCCGATCTTGCGGCCAAGCTCAAGGACGCCTGCCCGAAGGGCATCGACGTCTATTTCGAGAATGTCGGCGGCGCGGTGTTCGATGCGGTGTTCCCGCTGCTGAATGCATTCGCGCGCGTGCCGGTGTGCGGCCTGATCGCGCACTACAACGACACGGAATCGTCGGCGCCGAAATGGGCCGGTGCGATGATGCGCAACATCCTGACCAAGCGGCTGACCTTCCGCGGCTTCATCGTCAGCGATTTTGCCGCCCGCCATGGCGACTTCCTCCGCGACATGTCGCAGTGGGTCCGTGAGGGCAAGGTCAAGCACAAGGAGTTCGTGACCGAGGGGCTCGACAGCGCGCCCGAGGCCTTCATGGGCCTGCTCAAGGGCGCCAATTTCGGCAAGCAGCTGGTCCGGGTCGGGGCTGACCGGGCCTGACGGGAGGGGTCTGTAAGGGCTCTTCAGGTCCCATTCCGCGCAGAAACGTAGCAAAAACGCCACAATGTCAGGCTTTTGGGGGGCTTTTCTGCCCCCATTTGCTTGACCGGGAACCGAAGTGGTTGAATCAATATGGCTATATTTCAGGTGTAGCCATGTTTGAGATTGTTATTTTAGGGGTCATTCTGCTGGCCGTCGGCTATTGGGCGACGATGTTCGCCATGGGCCGCCGCGATGATGTGTTGCATGGAAAATTCGTAGAGGACGAGCCCGACACAGGGCCTTCGCTCGCGATGCCTCCGCGGCCTCCCGCGCGGCAGGTCGCTGCGGCGTCACCGCCGAGTAAGGACTCGCTGCAAACGCTGCTTGCGGTCATCAAGCAGGATCTGAACGACGCCGCGCGGACGTAGTAGCGCTGCGCTGACGTAAGCCGAGGCCGCTCAGGTCGCCGCTTGCTTGCCGAACAGCGTGTCGAGGTCGACATCGACCTGGCCTGGCGCCCTGACATGGCGGACTTCAAAGCTGTCCGGCTGGAAGCGGTATTCGACCAGGCCGGTTTCCTTGATGCCGATCAATTCTTGCTTCGCGTCGGAGATGATGAAGCCGGCCGAGGGCGCCCAGACGTGGCGGACGTGCTCGAAGGTATAGTCGCGGCGCTGGTGCACATGGCCGCTGCCGACCAGCCGCCAATCGACCTTGCCGAACATCTCGATCAGGCGCCGCCGCGCCGGCTGAGGGACGAAGCGGATCGCGGTCGCCTCCAACTCGGGATCGTCGGGCACATCGAGATAGAGCGGCTTGTGCAGGAACAGCGCAACCGGCTTGCCGATGGCCCTGTCGAGCTGAGAGGCGAGCCAGTCGAACTGTGCGGCCTCGCTGTCGAGGCCGGTGTTCATAATCAGCGAGTTCAACCCGATGAAGCACCAGCCCGCGGCTTCGAAGTGCCAGCGGTCCTCGCCGATCAGGTCCGTGAACGCCTTGCGGCTGGCTTCGGTGGGGAGTTGCGCCGGCACCGGGCCGACAGCGGTCGGGTTGTCGCCGATGTCGTGATTGCCCGGCAGATAGCGGCAGTCGACCGGCAGCGCGCGGTGCAGCTCCTTGGCGAACACCAGATCGTCACCGCTGGTCGGCCCGTCGAACGCGACGTCGCCGGAGTTGAGCACGAGGTCGGGGCGCGTCGTGTCGATATGCTCACTGGCGCGATGGAAATTATCGGTGAGGAGTGTGTGGCGGCGGGCGAGGTGGGTGTCGGAAATTTGCGTCAGACGAAACTGGGCCATCATTGATCCTTGCGTCGATCCCTTCGGGGTGATCATAGGCCAGCCCGGAGTCGGAACGATGACGCAATCTTGGGATCAAATTCGAATCAGCCCCGCCTTGGGCGGGCAGGCCCCGAAATCGACCGCTGATGTCGATGCGTTGAGTCCGAGATAGGCAAGGGCGGAATGCCCCATGTCGTAGATCGCGAACGCGATCAGCCCGAGCACCAGCGCCGCGGCGAGCCCGTGCCTGACAATGTCGCGGGTCGAGCGATAGCCGGTGCGGAAATAGATCGAGAGCAGGATCGCGACCGCCAGCGCGGCGGCGACGCCTGATAGCCCTGCCATCGCCACGCCGAGCCCGCCATCCGGGTTGTTGTCGAACCAGCCGGTACCGGAGCCGATGGCCTGAAGCAGGGAGGTCAGGGTATCGCCGAGAAACCCGGCCGCGCGGGGCGCACTGGCGAGGATCGGGGAGGTGATGTTCATCGCGCACACCCGCGAGGCGTTGGGACCGAAACCGACGGAACTCCTGCGAGTTGGTCACGCAGCTCGGATTGTGGTTCAAGCCGTTGCAGCAGCACCTTGATTGTCAGGGGCGGGCGCGGCGGCTAAGAGGGGCTGCGGCGCCTTTGCTCAAAGGAGATTGTGATGTCTATTCAAATGGTTCTGCTGCCAATCTTCATCCAGATTGGGCTCACCTTCGCGCTTTTGTTCGCCATGGCGACGGCGCGCACGAGTGCGCTTTCCAGCGGCGAAACCAAGATGCGGGACGTCGCGCTGCGCGAGCCGGGCTGGCCGGGCCGCGCCACCCAGTTCGCCAATTGCTTCTCCAACCAGTTCGAGCTCCCGGTCCTGTTCTACATTCTGATTGCAATCGCCCTGCCGCTGCGTCATGCCGACCTCTTCATCGTGCTGATGTCCTGGGTGTTCGTGGTGACGCGCTTTGCCCATGCCGGCGTCTTCGTCACATCCAACGATATGCGGCCGCGCTCGCTCGCCTGGTTCGCCGGCGTGCTGGTGCTGGCAGCGATGTGGCTCTATTTCGCGCTCAAGATCCTGCTGCTGATCTAGAGCACGATCCGGAAAAGTGCGAAGCGGTTTTCCGACAAGATCACGCTCCAATAAAGTGCCCAACCGAAAGACTCTTATGACCCCCGCCGCCCGGCTTTCCGCCGCCATCGAGCTGATCGAGACCATCGACGCCCAACGCATTCCAGCCGCAAAGGCGCTGAAGGAGTGGGGCACGGCGCATCGCTATGCCGGCTCCGGCGACCGCGCCGCGATCTCCGGCCTGATCTGGGACGTGCTGCGGCGGCAATCCTCGGCGGCGTATCTGATGGACGACGACAGCGCCCGGGCACGGTTGCTCGGCATGCTCAAGCTCGAGCGTGGCCTCGAGACTGAGGCGATCGCCACGCTCTGCGACGGCAGCCGTTTCGCGCCGGCGCCGCTGACCGAGGCCGAGCGCGCCGCGCTGACCTCGCGCGCGCTCACGGACGCGCCGGCCCATATCGCGGGCGACTACCCGGAATGGCTCGATCCGTATCTGGCAAAGGTGTTCGGCGACGATCGCGTGGCGGAGGCGACCGCGATGGCGAGCCGCGCGCCGCTTGATCTGCGCGTCAACACGCTGAACGCCACGCGCGAGAAGATTTTGCCGCGGTTGGCGCATCTCGGCGCCAAGGAAACGCCGTGGTCGCCGCTCGGTCTGCGCATCGAGCTCGGCGCCGACGCGCGCAATCCCGGCATCCATGCCGAAGAGGATTTCATCAAGGGCGCCATCGAAGTTCAGGACGAGGGCTCGCAGCTTGCAGCCCTGTTGGCGGCCGCAAAGCCCGGCGAGCAGGTGATCGACCTCTGCGCCGGCGCCGGCGGCAAGACGCTGGCGCTCGCCGCCCAGATGCAAGGCAAGGGCCGGCTGATCGCCACCGATCACGACAAGCGCCAGCTCGCGCCGATCCATGAGCGGCTGTCGCGCGCCGGCGTGCACAATTGCGACGTCCGCACGCCGCGCGGCGAGGCCGAGGTGCTCTCAGACATCAAGGCCTCGGCCGATCTGGTGCTGATCGACGCGCCCTGCACGGGCACCGGCACCTGGCGCCGCAACCCCGACGCCAAATGGCGGATGCGTCCCGGCGCGCTCGAGGTGCGGCTAAAGGACCAGACCGCAGCGCTCGACCGCGCCGTGCCGTTGGTCAAGCCCGGCGGCCGGATCGCCTACATCACCTGCTCGGTGCTCCCTGATGAGAACGGCGCGCAGGTGCGCGCTTTCATCGCGCGCCATCCGGAGTTTTCGGTCGTGCCGCCGGAGCAAACCGCATCGGTGCTGTGGGACAAGGCCGAGGATTTTGCCAACGCCGCGCTGCAATCCGACGAGGGCTGGCTGATGACGCCGCGCCGGACCGGCACGGACGGGTTTTTCGTCTCGGTGCTGAAGAAGGGATCAGGATCGTAACTGCGTAGTAGGTGGGCAAAGGCGCTCTTGCGCCGTGCCCACCATCACAAGCCGTGCAAGGAATACTGGGCACGCTTCGCTTTGCCCACCCTACGGTGCTTACGATGACGGCATGGAGCAAGCGCCCGCGGGCACCGGCGTCCGGCTCACCACGATCACCCAGAACAACAGCGCGACGGCGCTGATGGCCGCGCCGAGTACGCAGACGCCGATCCATCCGGCGGTCGCATAGACCACCGTCGAAGCGATCGCGCCGAGACCGCTGCCGATCGAATAGAACACCATGTAGCCGCCGACCAAGCGGCTCGCTGCATTGGGGCGCGCGGCGACGATCAGGCTCTGGTTGGTGACATGGATGGCCTGCACCGCGAAATCGATCATCACGACGCCGGCCAGCACCAGCCATAGCGAGCTGTGCAGGCAGGCGATCGGCACCCAGCCTGCGAGCATCAGCAGCAGCGACAATCCGGTGGTGCGCTGCCCCCAGCCGCGATCGGCGAGGCGCCCTGAGTTGCGCGCTGCGAGAGCGCCTGCGACGCCGGCGATTCCGAGCATTCCGATCGTGGTGTGCGACAGCGACAGCGGCGGCGCCGCGAGCGGCAGCACGATCGAGGTCCAGAACACGCTGAAGCTTGCGAAGATCAAAAGCGCGAACACGGCGCGCTCGCGCAGCACCGGCTCCTGGACGAACAGCTGTAACGTCGAGCGCAACAGCTGTGCATAGGACGATCCGGCCATCGGCCTCGGTTGATGCCGCGGCAGCACGCGCGCGAGCAGGCCGGCGAGGATCAGCGTCAGCGCAGCCGAGGTCAGATAGACCGCGCGCCAGCCGCCGAGATCGGCCAGCGCGCCGGAGACAAAACGTGCCAGCAGGATACCCGAGACGACGCCCGAGGTGACGGTGCCGATGGTGCGGCCGCGTTCGCCCGGCGTCGCCAGCGTCGCGGCGAAGGCGACCAGCACCTGGATCACGACAGCCAGCAGCCCGACCAGCACCATACCCGCCAGCACCATTGCGGCGTTCGGCGCCAGGCCCACGATTGCGAGTGCGATCGCCGACAGCACAGTCTGGCCGACGATCAGCCGGCGCCGATCCAGCAAGTCGCCGAGCGGCACGATCAGGATCAGGCCGAACGCGTAGCCGATCTGGGTCAGCGTCACGACGATGCCGATGGCGGCAGGCTCGATGCCGAGATCCTGCGCCATGGTGTCGAGCAGCGGCTGGGCGAAATAGATGTTGGCAACGCTCAGTCCGCAGGCGACCGCAAACAGCAGCACGATCGCGGGCGAGAGCGTTGCTCCGGCCGTCTCAACGGCGTCCGCATGTCCGGCCTGCGCCGCATCCTGGTTCGTCATCATCGTCTCCGCGCCATGTGGTCTTATTATGAGACCAGTTGCGTTGGAGCCTGTCTAGTCCTATTTTAGGACCAGATCAATTTGTGATCGGGAAAGGGCAGCAGATGAAGCGGGTCGGATTTGGCAAGGCCGATTGCCCGGTGGCGCGCGCACTGGATGCGATCGGCGAGTGGTGGTCGCTCTTGATCGTCCGCGACGCGTTCGACGGCCTGCGCCGGTTCGGCGATTTCCAGAAGAACCTCGGCATCGCCAAGGGTATGCTCACGACACGGTTGAGCAAACTGCTCGAGCTTGATGTGCTGGAGCTGGTCGCCGCCTCCGACGGCAGCGCCTATCAGGAATATGCACTGACCAAAAAGGGGCGAGAGCTGTTTCCGATCGTCGTTGCCTTGCGGCAATGGGGCGAGGCGCATCTTTACGCACGCGGCGAAGCGCATTCGGTGCTGCTGGATCAGGCGGGGCAGCCGGTCGGGCAGTTGGTGCTGCCGTCGAAGGCGGGCCGGGCGCTGACGTGGTCGGATACCAGCGTGAAGAAAGTCGCCGCGCGCAGACGGTGAGCAGGTTCAGCGTAGGGTGGGCAAAGCGCAGCGAGCCCACCGTCACGAGCACGGCACTTGATGGTGGGCACGGCGCTTCGCGCCTTTGCCCACCCTACGGCCGCTCGCGTGCGATCGCTCGTTCAATCGACAATGAACAGCGTCGCGCCATCAGCCGTCGACGAGCGATGTGCGGCGTCGCCGAAATCCGAGACCTGGTAGCTCATGCCTGGCTTCAGTGTAAACTTGCGGCCGTCGCGCAGCTCAGTGTCGAGCTGCCCCTGCACGACAAAGAGCACATGTCCGCGATCGCACCAGTGATCGGCGAGATAGCCCGGCGAATACTCGACGATCCGCACACGGAGATCGCCGATATTGAGCGTGCGCCACAGCGCCTGGCCGGTGTCGCCGGCGTGGACCGTCGGCTCGACATGGCTCCAGTCGGTGACGGTGAAGGGCAGGGTTGGGATCTTCATGTCGCGTCTCGATTCAATCATAGCCAAATTAGGTCAATAATACTGCCCTTTATCCAACTGTCCATGCCCAAAGAAGCATGTGGGCGCGCCACCCTGCGCGGTTGCGGGGGCGGGCGCTCCAGCGTATTTGCTTGCCATGACAGCCGCACAAAAATCCCAGGAAATCTCCCAGCAGTCGACGCCCTCAGTGGTCTCGGCGCATGACAAGATTCTGATTGTCGATTTCGGCAGTCAGGTGACGCAACTGATCGCCCGCCGCGTTCGCGAGATGGGGGTCTATTCCGAGATCGTGCCGTTCCAGAAGGCCGAAGCCGCCTTCAGGGAGATGAAGCCGAAGGCGGTGATCCTCTCCGGCGGCCCGGAATCGGTGCATGAGGCCGGCTCGCCCCGCGCGCCGCAGCTGATCTTCGAATCCGGCGTCCCCGTGCTTGGCATCTGCTACGGCCAGATGACGCTGGCCGCCCAGCTCGGCGGCGAGGTCGAGGGCGGCCACCATCGCGAGTTCGGTCGCGCCGATGTCGAGGTGAAGACGGATAGCTGCCTGTTCGATGGCATCTGGGGCCTGGGCGAAAAGCACCAGGTCTGGATGAGCCATGGCGACCGCATCACGAAAATGCCGCCCGGCTTCTCGGTGGCCGGCACCTCGGCGAATGCGCCGTTCGCGATCATCCAGGATGAGAAACGCAAATATTACGGCCTTATGTTCCACCCCGAAGTGGTGCACACGCCCGACGGCGCCAAACTGATCCGCAACTTCGTCCGCAAGGTCGCAGGGTTGACCGGCGACTGGACCATGCGCGCCTTCCGCGAGGAGGCAATCGAGAAGATCCGCGCCCAGGTCGGCAAGGGCAAGGTGATCTGCGGCCTGTCCGGCGGCGTCGATTCCGCCGTCGCCGCGGTGCTGATCCACGAGGCGATCGGCGACCAGCTCACCTGCGTGTTCGTCGATCACGGCATGCTGCGGCTGGACGAGGCCAAGACCGTGGTCGATCTGTTCCGGCATCACTACAACATCCCGCTGGTGCATGTGGACGCTTCGAAAGTGTTTCTGGGCGAACTCGAAGGCGTCACCGATCCCGAAGCTAAGCGCAAGACCATCGGGCGTCTGTTCATCGACGTGTTCGACGCGGAGGCGAAGAAAATCGGCGGCGCGGACTTTTTGGCGCAGGGCACGCTCTACCCCGACGTGATCGAGAGCGTCTCCTTCACCGGCGGACCATCGGTCACCATCAAGTCGCACCACAATGTCGGCGGGCTTCCGGCGCGCATGAACATGAAGCTGGTCGAGCCATTGCGCGAGCTTTTCAAGGACGAGGTCCGCGTGTTGGGGCGCGAGCTCGGCCTGCCCGAGATTTTTGTCGGCCGCCACCCGTTCCCGGGCCCGGGCCTCGCCATCCGCTGCCCCGGCGACATCACGAAAGAGAAGCTCGACATCCTCCGCAACGCCGACGCCGTCTATATCGACCAGATCCGCAAGCACGGCCTCTACGATGCGATCTGGCAGGCCTTTGCGGTGCTGCTGCCGGTGAAGACCGTCGGCGTGATGGGCGACGGCCGCACCTACGACTTCGTCGTCGGCCTGCGCGCCGTGACATCCACGGACGGCATGACCGCGGATTTCTACCAATTCGACATGAAGTTTTTGGGCGAGACCGCGACCCGCATCATCAACGAGGTGAAGGGCGTGAACCGGGTGGTGTACGACGTGACGAGCAAGCCGCCGGGGACGATTGAGTGGGAATAATTCAGCTCCATCCGGACGTATCCGATCATACACCAGAATACGACGTAAGTCACTGACTTATAAAAATAAATCTCTCATTTTCTTTCGCGGACTATCGGTGTGCAGCGCTCGGTTCTACCGAGCCGGCTGACGGACCCGCATATCTTGCTCAGGTGAATCTTTGGACGTACCGTCACGGGAAATGTGGCTCATGACGGTACTTTTTGGAAACTAACAGACTGATTTTACTTGATATTTTCTGTTAGTGACCTCCGAAAAAGTGCTGACGGTACTTCTTTGGGAGATGCTGGGAATGCTGACGGACGTCGCTCTCAAGGCTTTGAAACCACGAGAGAAAACCTACAAGGTAACTGACCGAGACGGCATGTATGTCCGGGTCATGCCGAGCGGGACGATCTCGTTCCTCTTGGATTACAGGCTCAATGGGCGCCGGGAGACGGTCCATCTAGGAAAGTACGGGCGCGATGGGATTTCGCTAGCGCTGGCACGAGAGAGGCGCCTCGACGCGAGGCGCGCCGTCCGCGATGGACGATCGCCCGCGATAGAGAAGCAGCGTGACAAGCGCCGGCTGAAGGAAGCGAAGAGCTTTGGTGAGTTCGGGGAGAAGTGGCTCGCCGCTGCGCCGATGGCCGACAGCACTCGAGCCATGCGGCGCTCTATTTTCGAGAGAGAGCTTCTGTCGGTTTGGCGCAACCGTCTCCTAACGGAGATCACGCCAAACGACCTGAGGGCCCATTGCGGAAAAATCGTCGACCGCGGCGCGCCGGCGACGGCAATCCACGTGCGAGACATTCTGAAGCAGATCTATGGATTCGCAATCCTGCACGGCGAGAAAGTCAGCAACCCAGCCGATGAGGTAGGACCAGCATCGATCGCGACCTTCGTTCCGAAGGATCGTTCACTCTCGCCTTCCGAAATTCGCGTGATGCTGAAACAGCTGGAGCACATCGCGACCTTTCCAACGATCCGTTTAGGAATGCGGCTCTACTTGCTCACGATGGTGCGCAAGAGCGAGCTGCAGGACGCGGTGTGGGACGAAGTCGACTTTGAGAATGCGGTTTGGACGATTCCGAAGGAGCGGATGAAGCGCTCGAAGGCGCATAACGTCTATCTGTCGCGACAGGTGCTCGATATCATGATCGCTCTGAAGACCTGTGCGGGCAATTCCCGATATCTTCTGCCGTCACGTTACGATGCGGATGCTCCAATGTCCCGCGCCACCTTCAACCGAGTGACCTACGCCGTCGTCGAACGCGCGAAGGCAGAAGGGCTTCCCTTAGAGCCGTTCACGGTTCATGACATGCGGCGGACTGGCTCAACTCTGTTAAATGAGCTCGGCTTCAACCGTGACTGGATTGAAAAGTGCCTGGCGCACGAAGACAGCCGCTCATCCCGTGGTGTCTACAATAAGGCCGAGTATGAGATGCAGCGTCGACACATGATGCAAGAGTGGTCGGACGTCTTGGACGCGTGGGTTGAAGGCAGAAGGTACGTGCCGACGCTCATTCCGCCTTCGATGCCGATCCTCGAGCCCGATCCGGCCCTTTGACGGGACGGACGCGCCTTTGTCTCACGTCGGGGCCAGGTGCGCGGAGTATTGGTTTTGACCGACGGGCCGCGAGCCATGCCTGAACCTCGCCTAGGTCCCAAACCACGCATCTTGGCGTTAAGGCGAAGCGTCGCGGAAATTCGCCACGTTGCTCCATCTCGTAGATGGTGCTATCCGCCAAGGGCACGATCTCACGCAGTTGGCGCCGTCGAATAGTACATTTAATCGGTCGAGCTTGCATCTTCGAAGCCATTCGCGGTTCAATGGACTCGATTGAAATCAGTAACGTTCAAAAGAACAAGTCGATCGGAAATGTAGTAGGGCCGTCGGCGACTACAGCGCACGAACAATTATTCCTGCGAATAGAGCTCGTAGCCATGCCTCGGTTGGAATGAGAAATCGCCATTGTCGAAATCTTGTTCATAGCCAAAAACAGTCCTTCCGTGCCTCGGATAAACCCCGTCAAGCTTTTCACGAACAGGTTTTCGGACAAGCGTTATCTGGTCGCGATCTTCCTATTTCGATACTTCCTCTAAGTGGAAGACAGGGGCCCGAAGGCAAATACCTACGCTCTTAGCAGCCTGCTATGCACTCTGCAGCGGCTCGCATATGGGAAAAGGCTGCTCTTTTTTGCGCTTCTGCGCGAATAGCCTTTACCGACGGGCTGATTAGTTCTTTGGCCGCTTAAAATGTGGGAGTGCAAGGATGGTTCCGGCCTCAAGCCCGCTTTGCAGACAGAATTCTCTGAATTGCCTCGCGAACGTCAAATCCGATCACGTCAGCCAGGTCCATCAGCTCAATTACGTCTACTCGCCGCTGGCCGCTCTCAAGCGTTGCGACGAAGGATTGATACCTTTTAAGCCGCTTGGCGACGTCAGCTTGAGTCAGCCCTGCTGCTTTCCGTTTCTCAACGATAAAGGCCACAAGCGCCTTTTGGCGCGGAGACCTGATAGTCGTCGACATCGCTAGCCCCACGAAAGGGGCAAATAAATAATCCGGATTGCAGATTATCTTAAAATCGGATAATTGATTGGAAGCTTGGCGAGCCGGCTACGGTTGCGGCACCGTGAGACAGCCGACTTACCCCGACCATGGTGTGTCATGAACAACCAACCTCCTAATCCTGATATCGCTGCACTTGCGCCGAACGATCCGACGTTGACTGACTACGATCGTCAGCACCTTGTAACTTACTTGCGATTGCTGGATGCCCATGCCGAAGGCGCTGAGTGGTGCGATGTCACCCGGATAGTTTTGCATGTTGATGCAGATCGCGATCCGGACCGGGCGCGCAATGCGTATGAAAGCCATCTAGCCCGAGCCAAGTGGATGACTGAACGTGGCTATAAGCATCTGTTGCGGGGAGGGGCCATCAGATAAGTTCTACCATTAGCGGACCTGCCCAGTAGAATTGAATTCTGGTGGTTATCAGCCGTTAGTCTGGGGTCTTCGGCGCATCGTGATGCACCAGACGCATCGCAATGTAGGAGGGAGCTGGTATATGTTGCCCGTCGGGCCGTCGTGGGCCGCGCCCCTTCGCTCGCCTTCGGCTTCGAGCCGTCGCGCGAAGTACGAATATTTGTGCGAGAGGGATTTCAACAGTGCCGTGCGCCGGAGCCAGTCGTATCGCGTCTCGTCTGCGACGCGGTCGCGCTGCATCGGGTGATCGCGGCAGTTGAGCAAGCTGCCGAAACCGGGCGTCGCACCAAGTTAACCTGAGTCAGAGTCAATCGAAGAATGGGTCGGAAAACGTGCTCTTCTTCGGCAGCAAGGGCCGTGCCGCGCGGGACCGGTCTCGCTCCGCTATCCCCAGAACTGATGATCGTTCAGCACGATGATCGCGCGATCTCGCACCGACAGCGTTGCGAGCGTACCGAACGTAGCGCGACGACATCTGCGTCACACGGACAGTCTCGAATACCCGAACCGATGCGATTGGAGATGCAGTCATGATATACAAGGCGAACTCGAAACAATTCCGTTGAACGCAATCACGTGGAAATATTTGTTCGACCGATGCGGTACAAAGGCTGCCATCAGGCACATAACGCAAAAGTTGTAATGTGTGCCCTTTTTACAGCACCCAACTCTTTGAAATTGCAGGAGCGGCGAAAGGCGTTTTTACCCTGTCGCAAAGTTCGTACCAAATCGCAAAAGTTGTACTCGCACTCACAGCCGCGAAATCCCCACAGCGTCTGATGTGCCACCTCCACACGTCCCGCGGTTTCCTTCAATGGAGGCTTTCGGACGATGGCCCCGGTGCAAGCCGCATCGTCCCGATCGGCCGTCATCCGAAACCCTTCACAAACTCGGAAGTCGTCGCTTCAATCACGTCGTTCATTGCGCACGTGCCGCGAAACGGACCACCGGTCCGGTGTCCTTCAAGACGCCGCGCGATTCCGAAAGACCATCTCCTTGGCCAGATCGACGAAGGCGCGCAAGCTCGCGGCCATGTGGCGGCGTCCTGGATAATACAGGCAATATCCGGGATAGGAGGGTGTCCACTCGCTTAGAACTTCAACCAGCCTGCCTGAGGTGATGTCATCAGCCACCATCCACTCGCCGACATAGGCAAGGCCGAGGCCGGCCCTGCTCGCCTGCGCCATCATGTCCGGCTCATCGAGCGTGAGGGACCCCGGCACATCGATCCTCATCGCTTCGCCGTGACGTTCAAACTCCCAGCGGTAGAGCGCGCCGCTTGAATAGCGAGCGCGGATGCACTCATGATCCATCAGGTCGGCCGGGGCGGTGGGCCGGGACTTGTTTGCGAAATAGCTTGGCGCACCGACCACAACATGTCGTGTATCTGGACCAAGCGGCACCGCGATCATGTCCTGCGGAACCGCTTCAGCCAGACGCACTCCGGCGTCAAACCCATCCTTGATGATGTCGATCAGCCGCCCTTCGGTTACGATTTCGACCTTCATCCGGTCATGGCGACGACGATACTCGAAGACGAAGGGCATCAATAGCTGGCGTCCCCCGCCGAGCGAGCAACTGAACCGTAGCGTGCCTGTCGGCTTGCGGCTGTGATCGGCGACGGCCCGACCGGCGTTGCGGATGTCCGACAGCGCCGGCGCGATTGCCTCGACGTATTCGCGGCCAGCACTCGTCAGGGCGACGTTGCGCGTCGTGCGGTTGAAGAGGCGAACGCCTAGCCTGTTCTCGAGACTGGCAACGGCATTGCCGATCGCTGTCGGCGACACATCCAGATCGATGGCCGCCGCACGGAAACTTCCGAGCCTGGCGATGGTGACCACGGCCTCGAGTTCAATCAGCCCACTTTTGTACATTGTCACGATTCTCGAGATACGACATCGCAGTTTATCTCAATTATTGCGACGATCAAAGTCAGTTACGGTGCAGCAATACTCAATGAAGCAAGGCGGTTGGAATGCCCAAAGCCCCTATCACCAACATCACCTTCGGCACCATGACGCTCGGCTACCGCGGATACGGAGCCCGGGTTCATGACGCTGCGACTGCAGACGAAATGCTTGGCGTCGTCTTGGAATTTGGCCACGACCAGCTCGACACATGCTCTGTCTATGGCGATGGAACCTGCGAACAGATGTTGGGTGATCTCCGCGCCGCTGAACGGTTCGGCATCGCCACGCGGATTCATTCCGGAAACACTCCCGGCGACGAATCCGGAAACACTCGCGGCCACGAACCTGAGAACCTGAAGCGAGTCTTCAAGGAGTCCCTGGCGCGCCTGAAGACCGATAAGGTCAAGATCTTGTATTTGGTGACGCCTGACAGCGCCACGCCGATCGAATCGACGCTGTCGGCCGTCCAAGAACTTCATGGCGAAGGCCTGTTTGAGGAGTTCGGCGTCAGCAATTTCAGCGCGTGGCAAGTGGCGGAGGCATCGGAAATAGCCGCGCGCCATGGATGGATAAGGCCGAGCGTCTACCAGGGACTGTACAACGCGATCTCGCGTGCGGTTGAACCGGAACTGTTCAAATGCCTCGGCAACTATGGCATCCGCTTCCATGCTTACAATCCGCTGGCCGGCGGCGCCTTCAGCAAGAATTTTGCCGGTAGCGCTGCGGTAGCCGCCGGCTCCCGTTTCGACAGCTCAACCGCTCAAGGCAAGCTGTATCGTGATCGCTATTGGAACGACGCCTATCTCGATGCTTTGGCCGAAATTCACCAATCGTGCGAAGGCCATGGTCTTGACGCTATCTCCGTGGCACTGCGCTGGCTGATTCATCACTCCCAGCTAAACGTCGAGCGCAATGATGGCATTATCATCGGCGCCTCGTCGTTGGAGCATCTCCGGCACAATCTCACGGCCGTGACCGAAGGTCCGTTGCCCACTGAGGTCCTGGCTGCGATCGACGACGCAGCTCTAAAGGCCCAGCCGAAATGGCCACCCTATTTTTCGGCGGTTTAGGTTTCGGTCCTGCAGCGAAATGAGCGATGCCCAGGCGTGCGCCGCTTCGGCGGACTACGTCAGCGGTGCAAAGATCCGCGTCGACGGCGGGCTGCCCGAGGGAGGCCCTCAACCGGCCAAGCTCGTGAAAGTCGAGTTGCTGACTCAGGCTGCCGTTAGGTAAGCATCGCTACAGTCGGTGCGCGGTTCATTGCTCGCCTTTATCGACCTTCACTGGTCGTACACGATGCTGCGTCGTGCCCGGACGCGCGTTTGAACTCGGCTTGCTCTGAAGCAGGTGACGACGGCGCCGCGAAGTTCATAGCTCTCGACGATCGAGTTCGACGAGATCGTCGGGGCCCGCGCCAGCCGGATCCCAGGAACCCGAAAGAGCTGGTTGAGGAAGATGGCGGTTTCTTGCAGGGCGATTGCTGCGCCCGGACACCGATGGGTGCCATCGCCAAAGCTCATCAGGCTTCTCGGCAATCTGTGATCCTGAATCTGTCGATCCGGATCGAGCCGGTGAGGACAAACACCCGCGGCGGCGGAATCGGCATTAACAGCGCGGACGTCGATCGCGAGCAGCGTGCCGGCCGACACATCTTCCGGACGTCCATTGTCGTTCAGGACGATATCCCGCTCGGCGCGGCGATAAAGCGTGCCTACGACAGGTTCAAGTCTGAGTATCTCCTCCAGCACGACGATCCGGCCGACTTCGTCGCTATCGAGAAATCGCTTCCGCAACTCGGGGCGGTCAAAGAGATGCCATGCCGCGAGAACGATCAGCTCGCGGGTGGCGGCTACGCCGGCAACGCCGTAGGTTATGCACTCGGTGAGAATCTCGCGGGTGTAACCCTGATCGATCAGATGGGAAATGATGTCTTCGCGCCCCTCGATCCGGTGTGATCGAATAGCCGGCATGACGTCGCAGAAAAAGAATCGCAGCATTCGACAGAGGGCAACGACCATTCTCAGCGAAGCCGCAAGCTTGCCAACGCGCGGCTGCTGCTGGTCTGCCAGGAAGCTGTTCAATCGGTTCGCCAGGCCGGGAAGGCCGCTATCGTTCAGCCCGACGATCTCGGCGGTTACCGCGACTGACAACTCCATGCCCATTGAATCAAGGTCTGCCCGCCCAATCGAGCGAAAGTCCCGCATGATACGCGCGCTTTGCTCGGCCATCAGTTGGCGGTAACGCACGGCAACGACCTTGGGAGCAAAAAAACGCGCCGTGGCGCTGCGTTGCTTGCGATGGGCTTCGCCCTCCTGGAAGAGGACCGGCGCACGGCTACTCCTGGTGAAGCGGTTTGCAAGATCCGCCATGAAGCCCGCTTGACGCAAGCCATTGCCGCGAAGGATCTGCCGCGCAAGGTCTACGCCACGAATCCTGATTTCTTTGCTCGATATGCGCTCAAATGCGGGCTGGTCATATGCCCCGTTGTTGAAAGATGTTTTCCGGTCATCACGGCCGTCCAGCTCCATTGGGTAAAGTCACCATATCGGTCAAGGTGTCGTTAATTCGAGTCGGGCGATCTCGTGGTGGTTGGTAAACCGGTCGCGGTGCGAAGCGAGAGTTCGCAGGACAGGGATGAGGCCAAGAGGAACGCTGCGACCGCAATCGCCACGGTAATCCATCGCAAGAGATGCGCAGTTGTGTCGCTTGCCGTTCCATTCCTCTGGTCGTGCTGGTTTTCCGTCATCGAAATTATCCGAAGCCGAGCCAACATTGGTGTCTGGTGAGGACATCAATAGAAGGTGCGTCGTCTGCACGATAATGCTTAAATTTCAGCAGCCTTATGAGAACGGTTCATGAAGCTGCGTCTTTCAAGCGGAGCGGACATCGTCAGCGATGCTTGACGACGACCTTGTTTCGATCGCGCTCGTCGCGAACCGCTGGCTCCTTGGTCTTCACTCGCGTGCCGCCAAATACGCCGCTGCCAACTGACAAGGCTTTGGGTCGTGCGTCTTCGATGTGCAGCTTGACGGCCTCGCGGACGATCGACCTGAGCCATAGCGAATCCGGATCGTTCTGGACGCGGCTATGCCAAAGCATCATGATATCGATTTTCTCCGCACGGTTCTTTGGCAAGTCGACGATCCTGACCCGTACCGCGCTTGCGCTGGTTTCGGCGTATCGCCGTGGAACGAGCGCCACCATATCGGTGACGGCGGTGATCGCCATCGCCGTAGCCACGTCATATACGACCAACGATGCAGGTCCGCGTTTGGCCGACGCGGATGAGGCGGCGCCATCACCAACGTCCGGGATAGCATGACGCAGGATATCGTCATGGGCTGCGCCCTCGCGGTGTCTGTCGCCTGGCGGAAGGGCAACGATGCCGACGCGAGGCCGTGTGAGAAAGGCCTCATGGTCGGATGGCTGCTCGTCAGGGGCATGATGGACGCCGGTCACCCACGCCAATTCGTCCTGAAACAGCAATTCCGACCGGAAGCGGATTGGTACCCTGTCGAATCCGCCGAGTACCAGGTCGACGTGCTGCTGGTCCACCGCCTGAGTGAGATTGCCACCGAGGTTGACGAACTGCAGGGACGCGCCGGGCGCCGATCCACTTACGAGGGTGGTGACGCGCGTGATGAGACCGCAAAAGTAGGAGCTTGCCGAAATCGTGAAGCGGCGACTAGTTGTCGCGGGATCGAACACTGGCGCCGCAACCAAATTGCGGATTTCGGCCAATGCTACCCGCAGCCGTGGTGCGAGCTGATGCGCCCGCTGCGTGGGTTGCAAGCCTGAGGGAATACGCAAGAACAAGGGATCGCCCAACACTATCCTTAACCGGGCGAGCGCGTGACTAACCGCCGACTGGGTAAGAAACAGGCGAGCGGCGGCCCGCGTCATATTACGTTCCTCGTACAGCAGATCGAACACCCGCAGCAGGTTGAGATCGATTTCCATTATGAGCCCACTTAATGATGGCTAATGATTGATATGCATTATCCTAATCATACGCCAGTCCTTATGGTTTGCGAAGGCGATAACGTCGACCGCGCGACGCGGTGGCTCCGACAAAGCGAAAGCAATGGACCATTCCAGTAGTCCACCTCACCGACCACACATCAACGACACGCGGTGTCGCGTCTGCCCGTGGACTGTGTCGTTGGCGTCCGTTGGCACGGCCACGGATTGCTCCGACGCACCGGTAGTCGGTTGATGCAACCATCGTGACGCCGGCGATGCCCAGAATCAATGAGGAGCAAGAGAATGACAGCTTCTTCAGCAAACCGAATTGCGCTTTTTATCGACGGCGCCAATCTTTTTTCGACCGGCAGGATGCTGGGCGTCGATATCGACTACAAGCGGCTGCTCGAGGAATTTCAGGGCCGCGGCGATCTGGTCCGTGCATTTTACTACACGGCAATTGTTGAAGATCCAGAATTCTCCGCGGTTCGGCCGCTGCTCGATTGGCTCTGTTACAACGGCTACACCGTCGTGACAAAGCCGACCAAGGAATTCATCGACGCCAGTGGACACCGCAAGGTCAAGGGCAACATGGACATCGAACTTGCGGTCGATGCGATGGAACTCGTCGAACACGTCGATCAGATCATGCTGTTTTCCGGCGATGGCGATTTCCGCTCGCTGGTCGAAGCGGTGCAGCGCCGCGGCGTCCGGGTTACCGTGATCTCGACCATTTCAAGTCAGCCGCCGATGATCGCCGACGAATTGCGGCGCCAGGCCGACGTCTTCACCGATCTCGTGGAACTGCAATCCAAGCTCGGCCGCGATCCGTCCGAGCGGCCGCCGCGTGAGGCCGCTTTGGCAAGGGCGAACCTGACAAAAGCAGGCGCCGCGCCGATGGCAAGAAAAGGAGCACGTAGTGCCTAATCCGAACGAAATCGATCCGAGCAATCGCGGCGCGGCCAGCGAACAGAATGCGTCCCGCGCTCGCGACGGCAAGGTTCGTCGACTGGATCGCGGCGCCGGCGACGCGAAAGATGCATCGCCTCCCGGCCATGCTGCGGTTGCGGACGTCCGGGCTTTGAACCCGGCCAGCCGCGAACCCGATGCAAGGGGCGCGGGGGAGCCGCATCCCGATCCTGCGCCGGATACGTCTGACGCGCCAAAAAAGTCGCGGCTCAGGCCGGTAATGTTTGCGCTGTTGCCGTTGGCGCTTGTCGTTGGTGCGTACCGGTACATCTCCGGCGGCCAGGTGGTCTCGATGGACGACGCCTATGTCGAGGCCGACAGGGTCGGCATATCAACCGATGTTCCGGGAATCGTCAAAGACGTCGATGTCATGGAGAATCAATATGTCGAGGCGCATCAAATCCTGTATCGGCTTGATGATCTGCAGTTTCGCCTCGCGCTGGATCGGGCAAACGCGCAAGTTGGCACCGTGCGGGACTCCCTGAATGCGCTCAAGGCCAGTTACAGGGACATGCAGTCTCAAATCCAGCAGGCACAGAACGACATTGATTATTTCAACACCGAATACCATCGCCAGCAGGATCTCTTGACCGCGCATGTCGCGTCGCAATCGACCTTCGATACGGCCCGGCGAAGCCTGCAGAATGCCCAGCAAAGGCTCGCCTCTCTGACCGAGCAGCTTGGCGGCATTGCCGCCAATCTCGACGAGAATCCCACCGGTCCGGTGGAGAAGAATCCGCGCTACCTCGATGCCATGGCGCAGCGCGATGAAGCGGCACGACAACTTGCGCATACGGTGGTGAAGGCGCCCTTCGCCGGCATCGTGACCAATGTGCCTTCGATCGCGCCCGGCAAATATCTCCAGGCGTCGATGACGGCCTTTTATCTCGTCGCCAGCAACCGTGTGTGGGTCGTCGCCAACCCCAAGGAGACGGAGTTGACCCATGTCCGGGCCGGACAATCGGCCACGGTGTCGGTGGATAGCTATCCCGACGTGCAATGGAGCGGCAATGTGGAGAGCATCAGCCCGGCGGCGGCGCAGGAGTTCTCGCTGCTGCCGGCGCAGAATACCAGCGGTAACTGGGTTAAGGTCGTGCAGCGGATTCCGGTCCGGGTGAGTGTCGACCTCAGCGAAAGCAGCTTGCCGCCATTGCGTGCCGGAATGAGCGTGGAGGTCGACGTCGATACCGGGCACAGGCGCGGCCTGCCACATTTCCTGACCGCACTGTTCGGTCATGATCGGCCGGGACAGTGACGACGATGGATGCCGCCCTGTCCAAGTCCACCAAAATCGCGATCACCGTCTGCGTGATTCTGGCCACCCTCATGCAGGCGCTCGATACGACGATCGCCAACGTCGCGCTTCCGTATATGCAGGGCAGCGTTTCGGCGAGTCAGGACGAGATCGCGTGGGTTCTGACATCGTACATTGTCGCGGCGGCGATCATGACGCCACCTACCGGCTACCTCACCAACCGGTTCGGACTGAAGCGTCTTTTCCTGATCTCGGTCGCCGGCTTCACCTTTTCCTCGGTGCTGTGCGGCCTTGCCCAGTCCCTGGTGCAGATCGTGCTCTTCCGGATTCTGCAAGGCTTGTTCGGAGCGGCGCTGGTTCCGCTCTCGCAAACCGTGCTGATGAATATCAATCCGAAGGAGCGGCAAGGATCCGCCATAGCGCTATGGGGCGTTGCGGTCATGGCCGGACCGGTTCTCGGTCCTGTGCTTGGCGGGTGGCTGACCGAAGCCTATAGCTGGCGCTTTGTCTTCTACATCAACGTGCCGGTCGGCATCGTCGCCTTTTTCGGCATGACGACCTTTCTGCCCGACACGCCGCGGAACGCCGCAGCGAAGCTGGATTGGTTCGGGTTCGGTACGCTGAGCCTGGCAATTGCCGCCATGCAGGTCTTGGTCGATCGCGGGGAAGAACTCGACTGGTTCGGTTCCGGCGAGATCGTTGCCGAAGCCATCATCGCGTTATCGGCGTTCTATCTGTTCCTGGTCCACACCTTCACGGCGCGCGAGCCGTTCGTAAGGCCGTCGCTGTTTCGCGATCGCAACTTTACCGCGGGAGTTTTGTTCATCTCGATTATCGGGCTGACTTACTACGCCTCGTTGGCGCTGCAGCCTCCGTACCTGCAGAATCTGATGAACTATCCGATCGTCAGCGCGGGCCTTATTCTGGGACCTCGGGGCGTCGGCACCATGGCCTCCATGCTGATTGTCGGAAAACTCATCGGGCCTGTCGATACGCGATATCTTCTGGCGTTGGGCCTCGGGCTCACCGCATGGTCGTTCTATGTGATGACGGGCTGGACGCCGGACGTCTCGCAGATGACGATTGTGGTGGTCGGCATCATCCAGGGAATTGGCCTCGGCTTTATCTTTGTGCCGTTGAGCGTGGTCACTCTATCCACGCTGGCGCCCGAGCTTAGAGCGGAGGGCGCGGGCCTTTACAGTTTGTCGCGCAATATTGGTTCCAGTATCGGCATTTCCGTCGTGAACAGCCTGCTGACTAGGAACACGCAAGTAAACCATGCCGAAATCGCGCGAAATGTCACGTCGGTCAATCGGGCGTTCGAAGACCTTGCGATCACGCAGTTCTGGGATCCGATCAGTGCCGCTGGGCGTACGGCGCTGGATGCCGTGATTACCCGACAGGCTCAGATCATCGCCTACATCGATGACTACAAACTGTTGATGATCGCGACGCTTGCCGCGATCCCGCTTCTTATCATCTTCCAGAAGCCCCCGCGCACTGCCGCCACCGATTCCATGCACGTCATGGAATGATGATGTCGGTCAGGTTATTTAGGATATTTCGTGGAGGCGTCGTGTCGCGTTTGAATGTCAGAGCGTTTTCGAGTGAAGTGGGCACCGGTTCGCGTGAAGAAAACGCGTCAAAACAAAAGACTAGGGTCCCGTTCCGATTCCATCGGAACGGAAAAGGCTCTAGAATCACTGCGGCGCTGCTCAGCATGGCAGTGGCAGGTTGCTCGGTCGGCCCAGATTTCGAGGCGCCCAACTCGCCCTTGCTCACCCGCTACACCTCGCCCGGTGAACGTGCGGCACCGGACCCCGACGCCAAAAAGACGGTGCCGACCCAGGCGGTTGTGCTCGGCGGGAGGGCAGCCGCCGATTGGTGGATGCTGTTCAGGTCACGCGACATCGATCTGGTCGTGAAGCAGGCCATGGCGGGTAACCAAACGCTTGAAAGTGCAAAGGCACGACTGGCACAGGCCCGCGAAGCGGTCGCGGCTGCCACAAGCGCGCTCTATCCCCAGATCGGGCTGAGCGCCAACGACCAGCAGGAGAGACTAAGCGCACTCACCTTCGGATTGTCGCCCAGCGTTGTTCCGCTGCCATCGAATTTCAATGTTTTTCAAGTCGGCCCGACCGCCAGCTACACGCCTGATCTGTTTGGCGGAACGCGTCGGCGGATCGAGCAGCAGTCGGCGCTGGCGGATTATCAGAGCGACCAGTTGGATGCGGCCTATCTGGCTTTGACCGGCAACACGGTTTCCCAGGCGCTTCAGGTAGCCGCGGTTCGCGCTCAGCTGAATGCGCTGCGCGATCTCCTCACCATCGATCGTCAAAATGTCGATCTCGTGCGTAAGGAGCGCCAAACCGGAACGGTGCCGGACAGCGATGTCATTACCGCCGAAAGCCAGCTTGCGGCGGACGAAACAATACAGCCGGGACTTGAACAGCAGTTGAGCGTGGCCAAGCACGCCCTGGCGGTTCTGGTCGGGCAGGCACCGGGCAACTGGTCGTCGCCGGATTTCGATCTGGCCACGCTGACCTTGCCGCATCGTCTGCCCGTCAGCATTCCGTCGGAACTCGTTCATCAACGCCCGGATATTCATGCGGCGGAGGCACAACTCCATGCTGCGAGCGCCGAGATCGGAATAGCGACCGCGCAACTTTATCCGTCCATCACGCTATCAGGAGGGCTGAGCGCCTCTTCGTTGAATGGAGGCAATCTATTCAACCCGGCCGGGGTCGTATGGAGCGTCGCCGCGGGACTTACGCAGCCGATCTTCGACGGTGGCATGCGCGAGGCCGAACGTCGCGCCGCGCTCGCCGCGTTCAAGGCCTCTGCCGCTGATTACCAGCAGACGGTGTTGCAAGCTTTCGGGCAAGTTGCGAACATCCTGCAAGCGCTGACGCATGATACGAATCTGCTGGCTGCTCAAAAACATGCGCTGGCCATGGCTTCAGAGGCTGTACGTCTGCAGCGCATCAGCTATGGCAACGGCGGCTCGGGCATTATCGGGTTGCTCGATGTTCAGCGGCAGCTTCAGCAGGCCCAACTCGGCTATATTCGCGCGGAGGCGCAGCGCTACCAGGACACGGTTCAGCTGATGGTAGCCGTGGGCGGAGGCTGGTGGGACCAAAAACTCGCCTCAAGGGAAAACGAGAGCGGTCGGGCCCAGCGCTTGAGCATGATCCGGGAAAGTGGGACCCGGTTTTCTCTCGCGACAAACGCGAAGCGTTTGCGCTGAGATCATGCTCAATCAAGAATGATAGAACGGGATGACGATTCGAAGATAAGTCATCCCGCTCAAATTGAGCCTCGGCCGATATCGATCGCCAATTTGTCGGTGCGATATCGCTATTGTCCGTGTCTGATCAGTACGTCCCGGCACGCCTGATGCAGCCGGGTACGATTGTCCTTCAGGCAGGCCAGGACAGCGAAATCACCCTGATCGGTAAACTTGCTGCAGAACTGCTTGACGTCGTGGACGCAATTCTTCTCGTCCTGGTCGGTGCCAGCATGCTGGGCAAAGGTTTCGGTCGGCAGGCTCGCGACCAACGCGAGGGCCAGGAGATACTTGTTCATTTGCGTTTCCTTTCTTTTTGCGATCATCCGCCGCGCCGTGCGTTAGCCCTGACTTGCTCACTTCTGCTTTTCCATCGAGACTCGCACGCTTCGGTGAGGTTGAGTTTCAGAACCTTCAGGGTTTCCAGCAGGCGCAAACCCTCCGCCTCGGATAGTCCGTTCAGTGCCTCGTTGTGTGTTATCTCGCCGAACTTGCGCGCCCGCGTCAGCTTCAGCCGTGCGGCCGGCGTAAGCCGGAGGATCCGGACCCGCCGGTCCGACGGATCCCGATGTCGTTCGACCAGTCCACAGGACTCCAGTCTGTCCAAGATGCGCGAAAGGGTGATCGGCTCGATCTCAAGAAGCTCGGCCAATCCACTTTGGTTGATCCCTTCGTTCCGAGCCAGATAGGCCAGCGCCTGCCATTGAGATCGGGTCAGCCCGAAGTCGCGCGCAACCTGTTCAAATCTTTTCCTCAGCAACCTCGCGACTTCGTGCAGCAGGAAACCGAGCGTTGGTAAATCGCGTTCCACAACCCGGTACTTCCTACGCTTGCTTATCTTAAGCTTGCTTATTAAAATTGGTAAGCTTGCTCATTAAAAAATCAAGTGGCGTTGCTGCATGATCGTGCATGCTCCTCTAATCGTGAATGCGGCGCTGGAGAAGTTGCGGCAATATTGCGG
Source organism: Bradyrhizobium sp. LTSPM299 (assembly GCF_000938235.1). Taxonomy (NCBI): domain Bacteria; kingdom Pseudomonadati; phylum Pseudomonadota; class Alphaproteobacteria; order Hyphomicrobiales; family Nitrobacteraceae; genus Bradyrhizobium; species Bradyrhizobium sp. LTSPM299. The sequence goes on along the minus strand of NZ_JYMU01000039.1, from coordinate 23,068 downwards.
CAACGGTCGGCGATGATGCCGGTGCGGTATGTCAGAAACTCTGGAGCGGCATGCGGAGCGGATGGTTCCCGCAGCGGAGTCACGGTGAAGCGCATGCCATCTCATGGTCGAGGCTTGCTACATCGATGGTATTCGAGAACGAAAGTCGCTCAGCAGAATAGCGACCTCTGATGCCTGCCGGGTGCTCGAAAAGCTTGGCGGGTGCGCCGCGGCTCGAACCGGGGACCCGATGATTATTTAAGGATCATGTGGTCAAATTTCGAACGACCACTTCCGGCGCGAAGCGCGCATAGCCTTTGGTGGCGATGAAAAATTCCTGATATGTCAGAAAAAGTCCCCGGCACTTTTTGGACTTGCCTAATTTCTGAGTTGAGTCTGCGTTCCGGTGTAAAGGGGAAGTTGGACCTTGAGACCCCGAAGGGCGGCTTCTGGCGCGAAGCGGTCGTTCGTGTATTGAGCGATTCTGGAACGCCCGATCACATCGCACATCGTGAGGAAGTCGGAAGCCGTATCCCTTATCCTTCCTCGTGATCCAGGCGTTCGAGGAAGGTACGGACGATCGATGCGATTTCATCAGTTGCCTCGTCGAGTGCGAAATGCCCCGCTTCCAGAAGATGGACTTCTGCTCCCGGCACGTCGTCAGCATAGGCGGTTGCACCGAAGACGGTGAAGGAGGGATCATATTTCCCCCAAACCACCAGCGTTGGCGGCTGTACTTCGCGAAGCCATTTCTGCCAGCGTGGATAGGAGGCGATGTTGGTCCGGTAGTCCAGGAATAGCGTGGCCTGGACGTCTGCTTGGCCCGGACGAGTGAGGAACGCGTACTCGTCTGTCCACGTATCCGGATCGTAGCGATCAGGGTGTGAACTGGAGCCGATGTGGCGCTGGCGCGTCGCTTCGAAGGACGTGAAGTTGGCCTTGAGGTTCTCGAGTTCGCGGACCGGATCTGCCCAGTATTTCTTGCGTGCCTCCCAAAGCGGGCTCAGCCCCTGTTCATGAGAGACCGCGTTTTGGATGATGATCGCGCGAACGCACTCAGGATGGGAGAGCGCCAAGCGAAAACCGATGGGCCCTCCGTAGTCCTGCATGAACAGGACGTAGCTTGTGATCCGAAGCTGTGTCGTGAATTCTTCGGTCACCCTGGCGAGATTGTCGAAGGTGTATTCGAAGTTGGATGGGGAGGGCGTGCTGCTGTGACCGAAGCCGGGATAATCGGGCGCGATGAGATGATATTTGTCGGCCAGAAGGGGTAGCAAAGGCTCCCACATTCGGGATGAGGACGGAAAACCGTGAAGCAAGACCACGGTCGGCGCATTGGCCGGTCCCGCCTCGCGGTAGAAGATCTCTAGCCCGCCAATTTCGACCGTGCGATAGGAAATCGAACGTCGGCTCGATCGCAAATCTTGGGTTAATGCTTGGACTGTCATGTGCGATCATTATTCCTGGGCTTGGATCGTCGTCGGGCCGAACTAACTGCCGTGGCGGCGCGATCATGCTGATCGACGGCCGGTGCCGTAGGCGAAGCTCTCATTGAAAGCGCCCCACCGACAGCGATCCCGCCGCAGCAATCACAGGGAATTGCCACCCGCCACAAGCATCGCGTCAGCTTCCGCACGTCGGACCACGCTCGTGAGCTCGGGGGTGAAACTTGTGTCATCAGCCGCGATGTGTCCAGTCAGTCGCGCGGTAACCTCCTGCAACACCCAGCCGTTGCCGTCCGGATCGCTGAACGAGGCGTACGAGGCGTAGCTTTTTCGTTGTGGATTAGGCCCGCTGACCAGGTCTTCCGCGCTGGCATGGTGGAATATGCCGCCGGCGTCATGGAATGGCTCGCTGATCCCGACGCCACGGCGGAGCAGTTCGTCGCGGGCGGCCTGGATGTCAGAGACGATCAGGTGCAGCCCCTTCACTGAGCCGGGCGCGGCTGCAGTAACGTTCTTGCCGAAGATAACCGAGCATCCGGATCCCGGCGGCGTGAACTGGATCACCCGGAAGTCATTCCCGTCCGTGTAGTCGATGTCGAGCCTCCAACCCAAATCGCTATAGAAGCGCTTGGCGCGATCGACGTCCGAGACAGGGATGACGATGACCTCAAGCTTCATGTCGATAGTGCTCGCGCGCTGCGTCTCAACCGTGGATTCTCTCCGCATTTCAGCGATATTCATAACCGGCTCCTTGGAAGTGATGATTGTCGAGAACGTAAAGGGCTGCCTTCAAGATGTTGCAGCGAGGGCAGGCCTGACGGCTTCCCGGAGCGCCGATTCGAGGATGTCGACGTCCTGCGCGACGGAGCCGCCGCTCACGCCGACGCCCGCGACCAATTGGCCCTCGCTGGTGAGCGGCGCTCCGCCGCCCATTGAACAAAACCGTCCCCCGGACAGCCCCATCAAAGGGAAAAGCTCCTGCCCAGGCTGCACGAGCGGGGAGATGTCGGCAGTTCGAAGCCCCACCAGCGCCGACGTGTAAGCCTTCCGTTCCGACAGCTCGATCGAGAAAGCCGGCGCTCCGTTCATGCGGTGCTTGAGAATGATGTTGCCGTGAATATCCATGACACAAACGGCAACCGGCACTCTGGCGCGTGCTGACTGCGTTTCGACACGGTCCGCAATATTCTTGGCGAAGGTAAGCAAATCCATGGCATTGTCCTCTCTGATGAGTGTTGCGCGGAAGGGAAAATTCAGGTTCGAGTGCGTCAGCCTGCCTGGCCGAGCTGCCCCACATAGAATCCGAGGCGATCTTCTGCGTCGCCGGGCTTATGAAACCCAAGCTCAAACAAGGCCTTTATCTTGCCCTGCGCAGCCGGCCGAGCAATCGAGGCCATGCATGCGTCCCAGCCGGCAGCGATCTCAACGTCCTGCGGCAGGCTGGCGGCACTCACAAGGCGCTTCGTGTTCGCGATCGCCCACTTGTCAAACGACGCGATGCGCTTCGCCAGCGCGTCGACGAAGCCGTCGAGTTCGCCGTCCGGCAGGGACCTGTTCACATAACCATAGGCTTCAGCGAGGTCGCCCCCGATGTCGTTGGAGCTCAGGAGCACCTCCAGCGCTCTCTGTCTGCCCATCTGCCGTGGCAGACGCGCCATGGGCCCGCCGCCAGCGACCAGGCCGACCCCTACTTCCCACTGCGACAGAAGTGTTTTCTCGCGGCTCGCGAAACTCATATCGCAGGCCAAGGCGATCTCGCTTCCGTTCCCTGTCGCGCGGCCGCGAATCAAAGCGATCGACACGACGGGCGCCCGCGTCAGCCGGACCAGTATGTCCGGCCACGCCTCGAGTCCCGTCGGCCCTTGGGGCATGCTCGTCAGATCCTTCATGTCGGCGTAAAAATCACTGTGGTTCAGGAAAAATCCGTCAACGGCACTCTCGAAGACCAGAACCTTGACCTCCTCGTCGGCCTCGACGGCCGCGATGATCTCTCTCATCTCGCGGACGAACTGCGGGCCCATGACGTTCAACGGAGGATTGTCGAACATAACCCGCCAATAGGCGCTTGATGAGCGAGTGACCCGTATCTGTGCCTTCTCTGTCTTTGCGTGCATTAGAGCCTCCGTGCGTTGGTTCTCGTTAAACAACAGTGATAGGATGACGCAGCCAACGGCGCCGCGTGATTGTGCAAACTGCGGGTCGATGGCGTCGGCGAGGCGCCCATTGAAAGTGCCTCTCCAACGGCAAATCGCGACCGCATCTATCGGAAATCAGCAGTCACTTGGTGGACTCGATCTAAGACGCCCGAGCGGCCTTTTGCTTCAGCGCCGCCATCAGGGTCTTCGCGGCCGGGCCTGAGGAATGTGGGTTCTGTCCCGTAGTCAGCAGACCATCGCTGACCACGTGCACCCCCCAGTTGGCCTTCTTCGAGAAGGTGGCGCCCAGTTTCAGCATCTCGTCTTCGACAAGGAAGGGCACCACTTTGGTGAGGCCGATCTCTTCCTCCTCGCCATTGGTGAAGCCCGTCACCTCCTTGCCCTGCACCAGAGGCTTGCCGTCTGGCGACTTGACGTGACGAAGCGCGCCCGTGGAATGACACACGATCGCGATCGGCTTGCCGGCCGAGATGAAAGACTCGATCAGCTTGATGGAGTCTTTGTCTTCGGCGAGATCCCACATCGGGCCGTGGCCGCCGGGGTAGAACACAGTGTCGAAGTCTTCCTGCCTGACGCTGTCAAGGCGAACGGTCTTGTCGAGTTGAGCTTCCGCCGCTGCGTCCTTCTCGAACCGGAGCGTAAGGTCAGTGCGGGAATCGGGCTCGTTGCTCTTGGGATCAAGCGGCGGGCGACCGCCCTTCGGCGACGCGAGTGTGATCTCAACGCCGGCGTCCTTGAAAACGTAGTAGGGAGCTGCGAGCTCTTCGAGCCAGAAGCCTGTCTTTCGTCCGGTGTTGCCCAGTTGGTCGTGTGATGTGATCACCATCAGCACCTTCATGACGCTCTCCATTGTTTGCAGTCATTGAATGAAGCGCCGCCTGGCACCACGAAGAGATGCTTCGGCGGAATTCCGTCTCTTCGCAGCTCGTTGCCGAACAGAGCTTCGGAAAAGTTGCGAAAGCGAGTGACGCTGTTGTTAGCTCAACGACCGCACGGCATTCACTCATACATTGAGCGCCAATCACTCATACATTGATATGAGCGATGTCTTCCCATCGTTGGATGGCTCAGAAAGCGGCGGACAGACATTATGCGTTCAACGCCGCTCGTATCATGACGCCAATTGCTTCGATATGTGTGGGCCAAATGACAGGTGACGCACATGATTGGTAAAAACAGCCTGCAAGTCCTTGGCCGAAGACGATTTCTTGGGGTTGCTGCCGGAGCACTGGCGACAACACAGCTCTCGCCCGGCGCTAACGCGGGGCTGGTCCTCGACGGATCCATCGAACTGGCCCAATCCGAGGCGCCGGGTTCGCTCTCATCCTTGAAGCAGATCGATGCCGGTGCGCTCAACGTCGGCTACGTCGAAGCAGGTCCGATCGACGGACCAGTGGCCATTCTATTGCATGGCTGGCCTTATGACATTCACAGCTTCGGAGAGGTCACCCCGCGCCTGGCGTTAGCAGGGTTTCGCGTCATTGTCCCCTTTGCACGCGGCTATGGCTCGACGAGTTTCCTGTCAAGCGAAACTCCCAGGACCGGCCAGCCGTCCGCCTTGGCGGTCGACACAATTGCCTTGATGGACGCGCTCAACATCAAACAGGCGACCATCGCCGGCTTCGATTGGGGAGCCCGCACTGCCGACATTGTCGCCGCACTCTGGCCGGATCGTGTCAAGGGTATCGTCTCGGTGAGCGGCTATCTGATCGGAAGCCAGGAGGCGGGGAAGATGCCTCTGCCTCCGAAGGCCGAGCTTCAGTGGTGGTACCAATACTATTTTGCGACAGAACGTGGTCGCGAGGGGTACTCCAAATACCGGCGAGAGTTCGCAGAGTTGATCTGGAAACTTGCGTCGCCAAAATGGGCATTCGACGACGCGACGTTCGCTCGCAGCGCGGCGGCCTTCGATAATCCGGATCATGTCGATATCGTGATTCACAATTATCGATGGCGGCTCGGGCTCGCCCTGGGCGATCCAGGCCTGGATGAGTTGGAATCGAAGCTGGCCGCTGCACCGCGGGTCAGCGTGCCGACCATCACGCTTGAGGGCGATGAGAACGGGGCGCCGCACCCCGACCCGGCGGCCTACGCCAAGAAGTTCTCCGGCAAGTACCAGCACCGGCTCGCGAAGGGCGGGATCGGCCACAATCTGCCTCAGGAGGCTCCGGAAGCCTTCTCCCAAGCCGTCGTCGACGTCAGCAAAACCTGACCCAAGCATCTCTACATCAGGAGCAGTGCCATGAAAGATCTCATCTATCAGCCGGACCAAATGACAGCCGCCTTTGAAAGCCGCCAGGATCGTCGGCAGTTCCTCGGCACCGCGGCGATGGGCATCGTAACCGCAGGAGCGGCGGGCCTGCTTCCGACACAGCCGGCTTCGGCAGCCAAGGACGATGCCATACGTCCCTTCCGCGTCAACATTCCCAACGACGAGCTTGTCGACCTGCGCAAACGCGTGATGGCGACGCGCTGGCCCGACAAGGAGACGATCAACGATCCGTCTCAGGGCGTGCAGCTGGCGACGATCCAGCAGCTCGCGCGGTACTGGGGGGCGGACCACGACTGGCGGAAAGTCGAAGCGCGGCTCAACGCTGTGCCGCACTTCATCACCGAGATCGACGGGCTCGATATTCATTTCATTCACGTTCGCTCGAAACATGAAAATGCGCTGCCGATGATCGTGACCCACGGCTGGCCCGGCTCGATCATCGAGCAGCTGAAGATCGTCGATCCGCTGACCAACCCCACGGCGCATGGTGCGAGCGCATCGGACGCTTTCCATCTGGTGATCCCGTCGCTGCCTGGATACGGATTTTCGGGCAAGCCGACGGCGCCGGGGTGGACCCCTGTCAGCATTGCGCGTGCGTGGGCGACGTTGATGCAACGCCTCGGCTATACGCGGTACGTGGCGCAGGGTGGGGATTGGGGCAATGCCGTGTCCGAAGTGATGGCGCTGCAGCAGCCGCCGGGATTGCTGGGCATTCACACCAATATGGCGGCCACCGTTCCAGCCGATGTTTCAAAAGCTCTTTCGGTGGGCGGGGCGCCGCCCGCTGGCCTCTCGGGCGATGAAAAACATGCGTGGGATCAACTCGATGATTTTTACAGGCACGGCCTGGGCTACGCCCAGGAAATGTCGAACCGGCCGCAGACGCTTTACGGAATCGCGGATTCACCGGTCGGCCTCGCGGCGTGGATGCTGGATCACGACATTCGCAGTTACGGCATGATCTCACGCGTCTTCGATGGAAAGACCGAGGGGCTTACTCGGGACGACGTGCTCGACAACGTCACGCTCTACTGGTTGACGAACACCGCGATCTCCTCGGCGCGCCTCTACTGGGACACCACGCAGATTTCGACAGGAGGTGGTTTCTTCGACGTCAGGGGTGTCAAGATCCCGGTTGCCGTCAGCGCCTTCCCCGACGAAATCTATGCGGCCCCGAGAAGTTGGGCCGAGCGGGCCTATCCCAAACTCATCCACTACAACAAGCTCGACAAAGGCGGCCACTTTGCGGCCTGGGAGCAGCCAGAACGTTTCTGCAGCGAGATGCGGGCATCGTTCAAGTCGCTGCGCCAATCCATCTGAATAAGCCTGCCATGCAGGCATCGTTGAAAAGCAAGGCACGCTTGACGTGCGTCATCTTTGAAACGGAGTGGAGAATCATGAGCGTCCAATTGGAGAAAGAGCGCACGGCCAATCCGGCTGGCAAGGTCATCTATACGGCCAAAATTCACACGGTTGGCGGACGCGAAAACGGCGTTGCGCGCAGCGCTGACGGCCGCCTCGACGTCAAGCTTTCCTTGCCCGGCTCACCGCGCGCCGGTACCAATCCGGAGCAGCTTTTTGCGGCCGGATGGTCGGCCTGCTTCGAGAGCGCGATGGGCATCGCGGCCCGCAAGCGAAAGGTCACGTTGCCCGAACTCTCCATTGACGCCGAGGTCGACCTGCATCTTACGGATGGTGAGTACTCCCTGAGCGCTCGGTTCGATATCAGCCTGCCTGGTCTGGACCGGGGCGTTGCCCAGTCGCTCGTTGAAGAAGCCGAAAGGCTTTGCCCTTATTCGAAAGCCACGCAGGGCAATGTCGACGCCGTGTTCAACCTGATTTGAGCAAAACCGCAATGTCTCGCATCCATCAGCCAGACCAGGCGACCTTCAGGTCGATCCTGCCCGAAGAAATTGACTGGAAGCCATTCCCGGCGTTTCCGCCTGGAGCTCGTCTGGCGGTTTTGGTGGGCCATCCCGCAGAACCCGGTCCTTATGTGGTCAGGGTCAAGGTGCCGGACGGCACGAAACTGATGCCGCACAAGCATCCGGAAGATCGCATCTATACGGTCATGTCGGGCGTCTTCTACATCGGACTCGGCGAGACATTCGATGGCGAAAGGGTGAAGGCCTATCCGCCCGGAAGCATCATCGTTTTGCCGGGCGAAACCTGGCATTTCCATTGGGCGAAGTCCGGCGAATACGTCACGCAGGTAACGGCGATTGGCCCGCTTGGCCTCGAATATCACGACTCGCACGACGATCCGCGCCATCGGCACGGGTAGGGTTTTCAGGAATGATCATCACCGGCATTGAGACCGTCCCACTGTGCATCCCGTTCAGGGCCGGAACCAAATCCGATGCTTCCGCCTGGGGCGACGGCAACCTGGCGGCAGCGGACTCGCTGCTCGTCAAGGTGATGACCGATCAGGGATTGGTGGGGTGGGGCGAGGCCTTTGGCTTTCGCGCGGTCGCTTCCGCCAGGCTCGCGATCGATCGGCTCGTGGCGCCGCTCTGCATCGGCCAGGACGCGACGCGGATCGAGCCGCTGATGCTGGACGTCCAGAAGAAGCTGCACGTCTTTGGCCGGGGCGGGGCCCTGGCGTTCGGCATTTCGGCAGTCGACATCGCGCTCTGGGATATCGCGGGCAAGGCCGCCGGCATGCCGCTATGCCAGCTTCTGGGGGGTGGAGCGGTCGAGCTGAACTGCTATGCGAGCCTGGTCCGCTATTCCGAGCCTTCGCTTGTTCGCGCTGCCGTTCGGCAGGCAATCGAAGCAGGATTTCGCACGCTTAAACTTCATGAGATAGAGCTTCCGGCCATTCGCGCCGCCCGCGAAGAAGCCGGGCCTGATATCGAGCTGACGCTCGATGTCAATTGTCCCTGGACGTTGTCCGAGGCGCGTCAAATAGCGGAAGAGCTCAAGGCGATTGACTTGAAATGGCTGGAGGAGCCGCTTTGGCCGCCTGAGAATTTTGACGGTCTCGCCGAGTTGAGAAGGACGGGCGGCATCCCGATCGCCGCCGGCGAGAACGTCTATACGCTGATGGATTTCGAGCGCCTTCTGGCGGCAAGGGCCGTGGACTTTGTTCAGCCGAGCCCGGCCAAAATGGGCGGCATCAGCGAGTTACGCAAAATCTTTCCGCTCGCGGCCGTCCACAATATCCCTGTGATGCCGCACTCGTTTTACGACGGCCCGGGCCTGCTGGCGGCGATCCACGCGACTGCTGCGCTCGGAACGGCGGAGTGCATGATAGAGTGGCGCTGGTTTGATCTTGAAGCAACGATCTATGGGAGCGTACTCAGGCCGAAGGGCGGCCGGGTTTCGGTGCCGCGGGGGCCGGGCCTTGGAATTGATCCGGATCCCGATGTCATCAGGGTCTATCGCTGGAAATAGGGCATGGCCGAAGCCTACGAGATCATCGAGCATAGTTACGACGTTGTGATTGTCGGCGCTGGCGGTGCCGGGATGAGGGCCGCGCTCGGTATGGCTGCATCCGGACTGAGAACCGCTTGCGTCACCAAAGTATTTCCGACGCGCAGCCATACCGTCGCCGCTCAGGGCGGCATGGCGGCCTCGCTCGGCAACATGGGCGACGGCGACAATTGGCGCTTTCACATGTACGACACGGTCAAGGGCTCCGACTGGCTCGGTGACCAGGACGCGATCGAATATATGTGCCGCGAAGCGGTACCCGCGGTGCTGGAGCTGGAACATTTCGGCGTTCCGTTCTCGCGCACCAAGGATGGCACAATCTATCAGCGTCCGTTCGGCGGACAGACCATCGGCTTCGGCAAGCAGATGGCTCAGCGAACCTGTGCGGCAGCCGATCGCACTGGCCATGCCATCCTGCACACGCTCTACCAGCAGTGCCTGAAGCACAACACGGAGTTCTTTGTCGAATATTTCGCGCTCGATCTGTTGATGCACGACGATGGTTCCTGCCGCGGTCTACTCGCCTGGAACATGGAGGACGGGACGTTGCATTGCTTCCGGGCGCACCGCACCGTGCTCGCAACCGGCGGCTATGGCCGCGTCTATTTCTCCTGCACCGCTGCGCACACCTGCACCGGCGATGGCAACGCCATGGCGCTCCGTGCAGGGCTCCCGCTCGAGGACATGGAGTTCACGCAGTTTCATCCAAGCGGCATCTACGGTTCGGGCTGTCTGATCACGGAAGGCGCGCGCGGCGAGGGCGGCTATTTCACCAATTCGGAAGGCGAGCGCTTCATGGAACGCTATGCGCCGAGCGCCAAGGATCTTGCCGGACGCGACGTGGTTTGTCGCGCCATGACCATCGAGATCAACGAGGGGCGCGGCTGCGGCCCGCACAAGGACTACATCGAGTTACACCTCGAGCATCTCGGTGCCGATATCCTGCATGAGCGCCTGCCCGGGATCAGCGAGACCGCCAGGATTTTCGCGGGCGTTGACGTGACGCGCGAACCGATCCCGGTTTTGCCGACGGTTCACTACAACATGGGCGGCGTGCCCACCAACCTGCACGGCGAGGTGGTCACCAAGCGCGACGGCAATCCCGAAACGATCGTGTCCGGTCTGATGGCAATCGGTGAAGCGGCCTGCGTTTCCGTGCACGGCGCCAACCGGCTCGGCTCCAACTCGCTACTCGACATCGTCGTGTTTGGCCGCGCTGCGGCACACCGGGCGACCCAGATGTTGCGGCCGGGCGAGGGCCATCCACCGGCGCCACCAGCTGCAACCGAGCGGGCGATCGACCGGCTTGACCGCATCCGGTGGTCAAAGGGCAAGACCGGCGCCGGCGAGATCCGGCTCGCGATGCAACGGACCATGCAGCGGCATTGCGCGGTGTTCCGCACCGGTTCGTTGCTCGACGAGGGCGCGGGCAAACTTGGCGACGTCATCGCGGCGATGCGGGATGATCTGGCGGTGGCCGACCGCTCCATGATGTTCAACACCGACCTAGCTGAAGCGCTCGAGCTCGACAACATGCTGGCGCAAGCCAATGTCAGTTTGCGGTCGGCGATCGGCCGAACCGAGAGCCGCGGCGCGCATGCGCGCGAAGATTTCCCCAAACGGGACGATGAGAACTGGCTCAAGCACACGCTGTCCTGGCTCGATCGGGAGGGGCGCGTCCGGCTCGACTATCGTCCGGTGCACCTGCAGCCGCTGTCAAACGAGGTGGCCACGATCCCTCCGAAGGAGAGGGTGTATTAACGTTTCACCGACCACCAAAACGGGAGGCGGTCAAGGCTGGATCATGGCGATCGGACCAAGGGTTGAGTGCGTATTGAATCTGATTACGAAGGCTGCAGGAGAACTGAAAATGGCAAAGGGATATTGGATCACCTTCTATCGCTCCATCTCCGATCCGGCAGCGCTCGCAGCTTACGGAAAGCTTGCCGGGCCAGCCATCACTGCCAATGGCGGCCGCTTTCTTGCGCGCGGCGAAGCCGCGAAGGCCTACGAACAAGGGATTGCCCAGCGCACCACGGTGACAGAGTTCGACAGTATCGAACAGGCCGTCGCCGCCCACAATAGTCCCGCCTATCAAGCGGCATTGAAAGCGCTCGGCAACGCGTGCGAACGGGACGTTCGTATTGTCGGAGGCGTGGACTGAGGCGGATACAGCCTATCGGCCGAGTTTCCGACGGTTTGGTTTGAGAGCATCGGCCATCCGAACAAGCTCGGCATAGGTTCGCGCGCCCATCTTGTGCATGGCCGCGCCGCGATGAATTTTGACCGTGATTTCGCTGATCCCGAGGTCACCGGCGACTTGCTTGTTCATCTTGCCGGCCGTGACGAGCAACATCACTTCCTGTTCGCGCGGCGAAAGGGTCTCGAAGCGCTCTTTCAACTGCGAATCATCGTTCTCGACGATCCGGCGCTGTTGATCGCGCTCGATGGCAGCCATGACGGCATCGAGCATATCCTGGTCACGAAACGGCTTGGGCAGGAAGTCAACGGCGCCATGCTTCATGGCGTGAACAGACATCGGAATGTCTCCGTAGCCGGTCATCATTACCACCGGGATTCCGACGCCGATCTGGACCAGCCGGGTTTGAAACTCGAGGCCGTTCATATCAGGCAATCTGACGTCGAGGACGATGCAGCCAGGCCGGTCCGAGAGGTTTGCGGAAAGGAAGTCCTTCGCCGTGGCATAGGTTTGAGTCTGAAGCCCGACCGAGTCGAACAGTCCTTCCAACGCGCCGCGCATGGAGGCATCGTCATCGACGACGTGCACAAGGGGCTTCTCGTTGGTGGCGTTCTGCATGCCTTCAGACGTACATCCCTGCTTTTGCGGAACTGTTAGCATGAATGGCAACGGAGCAGGGATCACACCTATGTATAGGTCGGAGAGCTGCTCTCCGCGCTCCCGCTCAAAAAGTCCAATTGTGACGGTGCCTTAGCTTGCGCTTGCCGTTGCAGCGGGCGCGTAGATCGAGAAAAACGACCCTTCTCCCACCACCGATCGGACTTCGATCCGATGGCCGAGCACCTCGAGCGCACGACGGACGAGAGAGAGCCCGATGCCCAAACCGTTACTGCGTCCGGGCGCAAGGCGCGTGAACGATTCGAAGATTCGAGGCAATTGGTGTTCCGGAATGCCGATGCCCGTGTCGTATACGTCGATCCTGATTTCGCGCCCCTTGCGGCGGCAGCCGATCAGAATGCGCCCTCCGGGTTCTGTGTATCTTATGGCATTGGTCAATAGATTCTGGAGGATGCAATCGAGCAGGACCGGATTGCTCACGACATGGGCATTCGTTGTAATCGCTCGAAAATCGACACCTCCCTGAATGGCGGCATCTTCGTTTTCGTGCCGGAGGCGCCAGAACAAAGGCCCAAGCCCAACGGAGCAGACCTCTAACGCATTGGCCCGCTCGGCCAGGTAAAAGGCATCCACCAGACAATTAAGCTGTTCGGTCAGCTTCGTGACGGCCCGCTCGCCTCGATCCAGCCATGCTTGCTGCGGCATTTCTTCCAGGCGCGAGCGCAGCAGGGAGTAGGTCCCCTGAATGACGTGCAAGGATTGTCGGAGGTCATGTCCGAGCATACCTACAATCGTTGTCTGAAATTCCCGTGCTGCAAGAGCATTATCAAGCCTCTGATCCTGCATGGTCGGTGCGACGATGAAGCTTTCGATCGTTCTCATGTTGACCCCGCCTGTTGGCTTTCGAGAGCAGGTTGCATGAAGAGCCGGTCGAGGGGCTTTTTGCCATCCTACGTTTCGGTGTCGTCGATCAGCTTATCGTATGATGTTTGCGGCCAAGATCCTCTGGCCGAGCCGCTAGGCAGGGCAGGAGGGGACCCTTCCGTATGATCCATTCAACGCCTCCGTCGGCTTGAAAACGCTGGCCAATTTCTGAGCTGGCCGCCTTCCCTGAAGACCGACTATAACACTCTTGTATAATTCCTGGGCATCGCCAGCGCGTGCCAAGGTTGCCTTTCCCCACTTCTTCAATTCAATTCGGGGCAAGGATGCCGAGTGCCGACAGATCTCGAAATTGCAGTCATCGACGATGACGAGTCATTCCGAGTAGCGCTCGTGGAATCGCTGTCCTCTCTCGGGTATGGAGCTGACGGATATGCCTCCGCGGAGGACTATATTCGCACGATCGGAGGCAAGTCGTTCGATTGTGTTGTCACGGATATTCATATGCCCGGCATGAACGGGCTGGATCTGATGAAACGCCTCGCCGCACAGGGCTCGACGATACCAGTCGTGTTGATCACAGCACGTTCAGACGCGAATCTCGAAGTCAAGGCGGCCGCTGCGGGGGCCGCGTGTCTGCTCAGAAAGCCTTTTGCGATAAATAACTTAATCCAGTGCATCGAAGGAGCTGTGCGATAGTAAACGTCAATAGGACGAAACAGCGGGCGCGGGTCTCCTGCTTTTTGAGGATTGCGGCGAGCGCGCCACATGATACCTTTTCATGAGCCGATCATTTTGCGGTGTCATCCTTGATGGGGATATTTCGAACTCGCCGTGAGCGCGGACTGAAAAAGTAGAGACAGATTCTCAACACAAGCGGGCGACAGGTTGAGCAGGACGACTGAACCGATTGCTTTTGCTGGTTCGCGACTTGGCGAAAATCGTCGTGCGCGCGCCTTCTCCAGTAGCGACGATGAAGCCTCTCGCGTTCCCCCGATTAACGACACAGTCCAGGCGCTGTCGCAGGAAGGCGATGGTCTTTTACGTAGGATCCAGCTTCCGGCTACCGATGGCCACCCAAGTACGTCGGTCACCGTGCTTGCGGCCTCTGAGCGCCCAACACCCAATGGCTTGAACAGACTTGCTCGCGAATATGAGCTGACGGAATACCTCGACCGTAGCTGGGCGCTGCAGCCGCTGGAACTGGTGCGGGAGAACGGCCAAACTACTCTGATCCTCGAGGACCCCGGAGGCGAGTTGCTCAGCCAGCTGCTCGGCACGCCTATGGTAATCGAGAGGTTCTTGCACCTTGCGATCGGTATCACTGCGGCTATCGGCAAGATGCATCAGCGAGGTCTGGTTCACAAGGACATAAAGCCTGCCAATGTTCTGGTGAACAGCCACGACGGGGAGATCCGGCTCACTGGCTTTGGAATAGCGTCGCGCGTCCCGCGCGAACGGCAGCCGCCCGGGCCTCCCCAGTTCATCGCCGGTACCCTTGCCTACATGGCTCCGGAGCAAACCGGTCGGATGAACCGATCGATAGACTCGCGCAGCGATTTGTACGCGTTGGGCGTAACCTTCTACCAAATGCTGACGGGAAGCTTACCCTTCGATGCGGTCGATGCGATGGAATGGATCCATTGCCACATTGCACGACAGCCGGCCTTGCCCACCAGCCGGGTGCCGGACGTGCCGCTTACGATATCCGCAATTATCGCCAAGCTGCTCGCGAAGGCGGCAGAGGATCGCTACCAAACTGCAGTTGGATTGGAACAAGATCTCCGGCGCTGTCTGGCGGACTGGAAGACGTTGCACCGGATCAATCCATTTTCCCTCGGGGAACACGATATCCGAGGCCAACTCCTGATCCCGGAGAAACTATATGGGCGCGAGCCTGACATCGATGCCCTCCGGGCGGCCTTCGATGGCGTTTTGTTGAGCGGCGCACCGGAATTGGTGTTGGTCTCCGGCTATTCCGGAATTGGCAAGTCGGCAGTGGTCAACGAACTTCACAAGGTTCTTGTTCTGCCACGAGGTCTTTTTGCATCGGGCAAGTTCGACCAATACAAGCGCGACATACCTTACGCTACGCTGGCGCAAGCTTTCCGAGGCGTCATCCGCCAACTTCTTGGCCAGACCGAAGCCGAGTTAAGCAAGTGGCGCGACAACCTTGCCCAGGTGCTGGGACTGAATGGCCTGCTCATCACGGATCTCATCCCGGAATTGAGGTTCATAATCGGAGAACAGCCGCCCGTGCCAGAGTTGCCGCCGCGGGAAGCGAAGGTCCGTTTCCAGCTGGTATTCCGTCGCTTCATCAGCGCCTTCGCTCGACCGGAACATCCGCTCGCGTTGTTCCTGGACGATTTACAGTGGCTCGATGCCGCTACGCTCGATTTGATCGAGGATTTGCTGACGCAGTCCGACGTGCGTCACCTGCTGCTTATTGGTGCCTATCGCGACAACGAAGTAGGCTCTGCCCATCCGTTGATGCGCAAGCTCGAAGCGATCCGCGAAAGCGGAGCAAAGACCCGGCATATCATTCTCGCTCCATTGGGTGCGGAGGACCTGGCGCGGCTGGTGACTGACTCATTCCACTGCGATTCGGATCGAGCGGAACAACTCGCAGGGCTGATCTTCGAGAAGACCGCCGGCAATCCATTCTTTGTGATTCAGTTCATGACCACGTTGGTCGATGAGGCGCTCATCACGTTCGACCACGCCAATGCGCGATGGTGCTGGGATTTGAGCCGCATCGACGCCAAGGGGTACGCTGACAATGTCGTGGACCTCATGGTCGGAAAGTTGAATCGGCTTCCGGTGGAGACCCAGGAGGCCCTGCAGCAGCTTGCATGCCTTGGCAACAACGCCGGAACAGCATTGCTTTCGATGGTTCGCGGGAGCCCGGAGGAAAAGGTCCACGCGGATCTATGGGAGGCCCGCCGAGCCGAGCTGGTCGTCCGTTTGGAGGGGGTCTACAAGTTCGCGCACGACCGGGTTCAGGAAGCCGCATATTCATTGATTCCGGAAGGGAGGCGCGCTGAGGTTCATCTAAGGATAGGAAGGTTGCTCCTGGCGCATGTCCCTCAGGATAAGCGTGAAGAGGCGATCTTCGATATCGTGTCTCAATTTGAACGGAGCGCTGGACTGATCGCCTCGCTCGAGGAACGCGAAAGGATCGCTGAGCTCAATCTGATCGCGGGCATACGCGCCAAAACGTCTGCAGCTTACATGTCGGCGCTCAAATATCTTGTTGCCGGCGCGGCGCTCTTGAGCGAGCAGTGCTGGGAGAGCCGACACCAGCTTGTCTTTCAGCTGGAATTGCATCGGGCCGAATGCGAGTTCCTTAGCGGGCAACTCAAAGCCGCAGATCATCGGTTGACGATGCTGTCATCCCGGGCCGCAACGACCGTCGAGCAATCGGCGGTCGCATGCTTGCGGGTGGACGTATATGTCATGCTTTATCCAACTGATCGCGCGATTGCAGTTTATCTCGACTACCTCGAGAAACAGGGCATTAAATGGTCGTCTCGCCCAACGATCGAGGAAGTGCAGCGCGAATACGATAAGGTCTGCTTGCGGCTCGGAGATCGCGCTATCGAGGATCTCGTCGAACTGCCTCTAATGAGTGATTCCGCCGCTTTGGCTACGCTTGATGTTCTGACCAAGGCCATAGCGACGACGGCGATGTTGACAGACGGGAGGAATCTTCTCGGTCTAATCGTTTGCCGGATGACAAATCTCAGCCTCCAGTATGGAAACAGCGACGGCTCATGCCTTGCTTACGTGTGGTTTGGCTTGATCGCCCGCACGCTCTTCGGCAATCACAACGACGGAGCAAGATTCGGCCGGCTAGGACTCGAACTCATTGATAAAAAGAACCTAAGGCGCTTTGAGGGTAGAACCTATCGGATTTTTGCAGAGAATTTTTCCCTATGGATGGAGCATATCGGAATTGGTTGCAATCTGTTGAGGCAGGGTCTCGAAGCTGCGAAAAGGATCGGCGACGTCACCTATGCAGCATACATTGCGGACACCTTGAGCAGGTTGCTTCTGGCGTCCGGACAGTCGCTCGCCGAAGTTCAGCATGAGACCGAGATCGGGCTCGAATTGGCCACGGCGACCCGCTTCGAGTTCGTGATTGACCTCATGATCCCACGACTCGAATTCATCCGCGCTCTGCGCGGCTCGACTTCAAAATTTGATCTTTCTGAATCCGAACGGTTTGACGAGGCCGTGTTCGGGCAGCATGTGGCGATCGACCAACGGAAATTGGTCGCCAGACTCTTCTACTGCATCAGGAAGCTCCAGGTTTGCTATTATGCCGGGGAGTATTCCGTTGCACTTGATGCCTCAAGGGCGGCCGAGCCGCTGCTTTCGATGGCCGTGGCGTTCGTTGAAGGGGCCGAATATCACTTCTATACTGCGCTTTGCCACGCGGCCTCCGTCGAGCCGGGAGATACTGAGGAGCGTCGGCGCCACGTGGACGCTCTGGCGATTCATCACCAACAGATTGTGGTCTGGGCGACTCAATGCCCGGAGAACTTCGAGAACCAGGCCGCTCTTGTCGGCGCCGAAGTCGCGCGCATCGAAGGACGTGAGCTGGAGGCTGAGCGGCTATATGAGCGGGCCATCCATTCCGCCGGCACGAACGGCTTTCTAAATAATGAAGCCCTCGCTAATGAGCTCGCGGCGCGTTTCCACGCCTCCCGCGGCTTCCAGACGATCGCAAATGCTTATCTGCGAGAGGCCCGGTCTTGCTATCGACGTTGGGGCGCGGAGAGCAAGGTACACCAGCTAGACGCGCTCCATCCCCATCTGCGCGAAACCGAACCGGCGAAGGCAGCTGCCGCGACGATCGCAGCGGAGATCGAGCAGCTCGACTTCGCAACAGTAGTCAAGGTGTCGCAAGCCCTGTCGGGCGAGATGGTGCTGGAGAGGCTGATCGATACGCTCATGCGCCTGGCTATTGAGCACGCGGGTGCCGAGCGAGGCGTGTTGCTCCTGTCGCGCGGGAATAAGCTACGTCAGGAGTCAGAAGCGATCACCAGCGGCAACGGCATCGTCGTTCGTCGACCATACGATCCAGAGTCAGCACTTCCCGATACGGTGGTGCAATACGTCACGCGATCCCGGGAAATCGTGATCCTTGACGATGCCTCAATTCATCCGACTTATTCCGCGGATACCTACATAGTTAGGCGCAGGGCAAGGTCTATCCTATGCCTGCCGCTCGTCAACGGATCCAAGATAAACGGAGTAATTTATCTAGAGAACAATCTCACTCCCTGCGTGTTCACGCCGAGTCGAACCTCGGTACTGAAGCTACTGGCATCACAAGCTGCAATCTCTCTCGAAAATTCCTATCTCTATGGTGATCTCGCGCAGGCGGAGAAGGCACTCTCGGCAAGCGAGCGCAATCTCCAGCTTCTCATTGACACCATACCAGCGTTGGCGTGGTCAACGCGTGTTGACGGTTCAGTCGAATTCATAAACCAGCGTTATTGCGACTATGTGGGACTGCCCCCCGAGCAACTGCTGGATTGGGGTTGGACGGCGGCGGTTCATTCGGACGACCTCGGCGGCCTCAAAAAGGTTTGGGCAGAAGTGATGGCTTCCGGAAAAGGTGGCGAGGCCGAAGCGCGGTTTCGAAGATCTGACGGCGAATATCGCTGGCTCCTGGTGCGCGCGAACCCGTTGCATGACGACAGCGGCAATATCGCGAGATGGTACGGCGTCAACACCGATATCGAAGACCGGAAGCGCGCCGAGCTCCATCTTGCCCGCGAAAAGCATGTTCTCGAAATGATCGCGTCGGCTCGACCGCTTCGCGACGTTTTGGAAGCGTTGTGCCGGTTCTTCGATGAGGCGGCGATCGATTGCTTCTGTGGCATTTATCCTATCGACGGCGCGACATTTCAGTTTGGCGTCGCACCCTCGCTCCCCGCCAGCTATACCGATCCAATCGAAGGGCTGTCGGTCGATTCCGATGACTCTCCGCGTGGCCAGTCGATCAGCGAAAAGAAGCAGGTGATTGCAGAGGACATCGGATCTGACCCTCGTTGGGCGGAAGCCCCTTGCCGTGCTCACGTGCTGAAGCATGGGCTGCGGGCGGTCTGGAGCACACCGATTAGCTCAGGAGAGGGAACAGTCGTTGGCACTGTTTGTGTCTATCAGCAGAAACCAGGTAGTCCGTCGCCGTATCACCAGGAACTCATTGCACATGTTGCGCATCTCGCGAGCATCGCGATCGAGCGTTCGCAGGCTGAAGCCTTGCTCAGGCGAAGTGAGTTCTACCTCACCGAAGGTCAGAGGATAGGCCTGACCGGCACCTTCGCATGGGATGTGGCTACGGATGAGATCACGTTTTCAGATCAACTCAAGCGCATTTGGGAGTTCGAGCCGCAGACCGTGGTGACGTTTGATCTGCTTCGCGGCCGTACCCACCCGGAAGATCTCCGAATCACGGGTGCCTACCTGGAGCAGGTGCGTGCGGGATTTGACAATCCAGATTATGAGATGCGGCTGAGAATGCCGGATGGTCGGACTAAATATCTATGGGTGTGCGCGCGCGTGGTGAGGCACGAAGATGGCCGACTGGAGTGTCTCGGTGCCATTCAGGACATTACGCGACGTCGGCTTGCGGAAGATGCGCGCGACAGGGTTCGTTCCGAACTCGCGCATGTGAGCAGGGTCGTCAGCCTTGGGGCGTTGACGGCATCCATTGCGCACGAAGTCAATCAGCCGCTCGCTTCGATCGTTACGAACGGTGAGACGGGGTTGCGCTGGTTGGTGCGAGCCGAGCCCAACCTGGCGAAGGTCGAAGACCTCATAAAACGCGTGGTCAACGATGCCCGAAGAGCGGCCGATATTATCGACCGCACCCGCACCATGGCAAGCCGAGGTAGCACACAGAAGTCATCGATTATGCTTGCCGAAATCATTACGGAGTCGACGACCTTCTTGCATTCTGAGTTCCAGGAGAGGGGCGTCTCGGTATCCCTCGACTTGGCGCCTGATCTTCCCGCGGTGTTCGGCGACCGTACCCAGCTGCAACAGGTCATCGTAAATCTTGTCATGAACGCTCTGCAAGCGTTGACGATGTCGGAGGCAGCGAGCAAGAGCATAGCCATTCGAACGGCGCAAATCGATGCGGATACGGTGTGCTGCATCGTCGAAGATAGCGGTCCCGGCATCGACACTGAGCATCTGCCGCGTCTGTTCGACAGCTTTTTTACGACCAAAGAGACCGGCATGGGATTGGGCCTGCCGATCGCTCAGTCGATCATTGAAGCACACAATGGGGTCATTAGAGCTGACAACAAATCGGCCCTCGGCGGGGCCAGACTTATCATCGAGCTGCCTGCAAGCCTTTCAGTGAGCCAATAGTGGATTCACGAAATGATCCGAGAGACGACGGGCCAGTCCAGAGTGTGTTTCCCGCGTCGTTGGTTGCTCGCCAAGGACGGTCATCCCGGTGAGCCGTTTGCTCAGTTGCCTGAGCCGCTCGGCAGATCCTGAACCTATCGCGTACTTTCTAATATAGCGCCGTATTGACTCTGTCAGTTCGGCCTAACGCGATGCCGCAATCTTCTCGACCGGCTGCTTCTGGCGCACAGCGGACATTCGGTTGACCGAGAAGGCAATCCGCACGACCTTTCGGCTCGACGGCGCTATCGCGATGGATACTCGTAATTTCGAAGTTCGTGAGCGCGGCTTGACACATGTCCGCTATCCGGCGAAGTGCAGAGTCAAACCAGACATTGCGTCGCGTTGTTCTAATTGGAATCGTTTGGTGACGGTACTTTGCAGACGGAGATCGAACACGGCGCCGGCCGCTTCGAAGTGCTACAATCGACCGAATGATGCCGATAGCTAGCGAAACCACAAGAATATTTTTGCGATGATTTTCCCTTTAAAATCAAAAGCGTAACTTTTTGGCGGACCCATCGTTGGAATATGTTCGGCCGCAGGAAAAATTTCGGAGGAATTTCAATATGCTATGCGTGATTTTAACAATCGAGTGGGAGTAGCGCGGCCGGCTACGATCGCGCATTCTAGCGTAGTCCGGTGGAATTGTTCTCGATCCTCTCGCGTTGAGGCGCTGACCGAAGTAGTGAGTTTTGCTTACCATGGTCGAGGTCTGTAATCCACCGCGGCTCTGTAGTGGAGTATTGCGGCGCAGTTAATCGTGCAGAAGAGCGGGGTGTCCAAAGCTCCAGTTTCGAGCAACGGCAGGCTTTGGCGCAAAGCGGTCGCTGAGATGTGCAAATCGTAAATCTCGCTAGCTTTCGCTGGCTGGGCCTAGCCCAAACTTCTCATGATGGATTGGACGGAGATCAAGTTTTTCACATAGTTAGTGCACTACGTGTCTACGACGTGGTGCACCGGGAGATCAAAGAAAATCTCACTAGAGGTGGCGAGCATCCCCTCTAAGTTGGGAAGAACGCCTTCGGTGAGCGGGCAAAAGTATGGGACAGACTAACGCGCCGGCGCAGCAACCCGACCAGCGGCCAGGCTGAGATTCGGCTCGCCGGCGATCGCGTCGCCGTCATATCCGGATGTCTGCTTCGCTTCTGACCGGTGACCTGGCGGGGAGAGATGCTTTTGGCGCAAAGCGAGCGTTCGCTCTGTATCGCATGTCTCGGATGGGTTATGAGCCGACATCGGCATGCACAGGTCGAGAGCAAAAAATGCCGCGGCCATAGACGGCCGTACCAGATAAGGGGGCGTCCCAAATGGTTGGAAGCCCGTGTCGAGTTCGGTCCAAGAAATTGCCGGCGGTTCTTCCCGACAAGAGCCGCCCAAGGCTTCTGAGGAACGGACCTTGACGAAGCCGGGATATCGTTAGCGCCTTTCGGTTGCCGATATGGGCTAGGGGCCGCGAACGATCGCCGTGCTCATTGACATAGCTTATGCACCAACTCCGCCACACGCGCATCTGCGCGACGCAGGCGGCGACAGAGCTCGCGGTTAACATTTTGAAGCACTATGACATAGGCGTGTATGTCTAGCTTATAATACGTATACAGATTTTGAGCTGTAAGTTCGTAAAGCACGGTTGCTGTCGCTGCTACTACCGTGGCGGATCGATTTTGCATTTCGACCAAGGTCATTTCGCCAAAGAAATCCCCTGGGCCGAGATCAGCGGTGTGAACGAGCTCGCCTGAATGTCCTTGCCTGCTTACCTTAAGCTCTCCTGAATGGACGACGAACATCGAACGTCCGGGATCACCTTCAGCTATAATGATCTGACCTGCTTGGATTCTGCGCTCGACTAACATGGAGAGCAACACGTCAAGACTGGCATCTGAAAGGCCACCGAAGAACGGTGTCGCGTGCAAGAACGCTTTCAGATCGGGAGAGCTGACAGCCATCAGGACACTATACGCCACCGCTTCAATGGCAAGCAACAAGCTCCCTCCGGCACGGCCGCGCCTAGCCCCCTCAGACGCGGACAGAAAACATTCAGGTCAAAAATGAAAGAGGCCGCCAACTGAGGCGACCTCCAATTCGCGAGCAACTCAGAAAGGCGGCTGCCCCGGTCCCGACCCCGGACCAAACGGGCCGCGCTGATTGCCTGGGCCCTGCAAGCCGCCAAAGATCAGGCCGCCGACCCACAGGACGGCGTCTTTGATGGCGCCGCCGATGGCACGGAATGCGTCACCGAGCCAGTTGCCGCCGACGACCATTTCAAGTTCCGAATCATTCAGTTCGATGATTTCCGATTTGGCATGTTCCAAGTTCAGCATTGTGATCGCTCCTATCCAGGTTATGTATGCGAAGATGTTGAAACGTGTGGTTCTCAGCGGTGAAAAATGCCACCAGGCAGCCATGGGTTCGGCCCGGCAGGCTGATGGGTGGTGATCTTTCCATCAACAATCCAAGGGCCGATGCAACCTCCATCATTGATGAAGCCACCGAACACGGCGTCCAACTCACGGTCGTCCAGCTCTTTACGCTCTCGATTGCTGCGCTCAGTCATTTGGGTCTCCCGCTGTCGAGGAAGGGATTATTCCCTCCCATCTGGTGTCGCAGGAATATCGCGGCCGGTTTGTTTAGACTGTGATGCGAGTCACAG
>NZ_JYMU01000038.1:0-96508 GCF_000938235.1 Bradyrhizobium sp. LTSPM299 | reverse complement strand
AGGAGCGTCATATCCTCGCGATCCAGGATACGACGACCCTGCGCGACGATGGTAAGCAGCGCAGTTTGAACCTGCATCCAATGATTGCGGTAGACGCCCACGATGGCGGCTTGCTCGGACTTGTGGATGCGGTGTTCCTCAATCACGTTGGCGGCAAGAAGCACCTCTGTAAGAAGCGGCCTTTCGCTGAAAAGGAGAGCAGCCGTTGGCTCGACGCGACAAATACAGCGGCCAGCTTGGTCACCTCTGGAGCTGCCTGCGTCACCGTCGTGGCCGACCGGGAAGGAGATATCTACGAGGAATTCGCCTGCCGTCCCACTGAGACCGAGCTGCTGATCCGCGCTCATCATGATCGCGTGCTGGAAGGTGGGGGCACGCTCTATAACTGCATGGAAGGTGTCGCTGAACTGGGCCGCGAGACGATTGATCTGCCGGCCAATCCGGGCCGGCCTGCCCGTCAGGCGGTGCTGGCGCTGCGCGCACGTGAGATCATCCTGAAGCGGCCGAAACGCAACCATCCCGCCGAAGCGGCAAAACTGCCGAAGACGGTCACGCTCACTTTGGTCGAAGCGCGTGAAGTTGATCCGCCGGATGGCATAACGCCGGTGCATTGGCGGTTGCTGACAACGCATAAGGTGGCCACGCTCGCGGATGCGCTCCAGATCACGCACTTCTACCGTCAGCGTTGGACCATCGAGCAGGTGTTCCGAGTGATGAAAACCAAGGGCTTCGATATCGAGGCGGTGCGTATCGCTGAGGATGGGCCGTTCGAGAACCTGACCACCGCGACGCTGATCGCCGCCATCCAAGTGCTGCAAATGGTGCGCGAGCGCGATGGTACGGCTGGGCGGCCGTTGCACGATGCGCTCGACCCCGAGGACCAGCCCGCGCTGGAGGCGATTTGCCAAAGCCTCGAAGGCAAGACCGAGAAACAGAAGAACCCTCATCCCAAAGGATCGCTCGCGTATGCCAGTTGGGTGTGCGCGCGACTTGGTGGATGGACCGGTTACTACGGCAAACCAGGACCAATCGTAATGATGCAAGGGCTGCAAGCTCTCAAGGCCATGCTTCGCGGCTGGAAACTCCGAGCAGATGTGTGAATCTCGTAGGGTCGAGCCGGGCGATGACACCATTTTTTACGCCTCCACTTTGCGTTCCACACAATTGACTCCACTCCTGCCCCACGATTGACTGCCCTCCCCAGCGGCACAACCGCCAAGAAAAATCACGGGAGACAATCAATGACGCCGACATTCAATCGTGCGCGCTCCACTCTGTCCGGATTGATTTTCTCCGCCTGCGTCGCATCGGCAGCCTTGCTTGGCGCGCACGCGCCGGCACAAGCCGGCGAAATCCCGACCTTCGCCGTCGACCCGTCATGGCCGAAACCGCTGCCGAACAACTGGATCCTCGGCCAGGTCGGCGGCATCACGGTGGATTGGCAGGGCCATATCTGGATGATCCATCGGCCGCGCTCGCTGACCGATGACGAGAAAGGTGCAGCGCTCAATCCGCCGCGCTCGAAATGCTGCATCTCGGCGCCGCCGGTGCTCGAGTTCGATGTCGACGGCAATCTGTTGCGCGCCTGGGGCGGCCCTGGCGACGGCTATCAATGGGTCGGTCGCGAGCATGGCATCGAGGTCGACGAACGCGGCTTCGTCTGGATCGGCGGCAACGCCGACAACGACAACGCGATCCTGAAGTTCACGCTCGACGGCAAGTTCGTCTCGCAGATCGGCACCATCGCGCCGAGCAAGGGGTCCAGCGACACCACGCAGCTCGGCAAGCCCGCCGAGACCGCCGTCGACAAGGAAGCGAATGAAATCTACGTCGCCGACGGCTATGGCAACCACCGCGTCATCGTGTTCGACGCCACGTCAGGCGCCTACAAGCGGCACTGGGGCCCTATGGCAACAAGCCTGATGACGCCAAGCAGCCGCCCTACGATCCAAAGGCGCCCGTGTCGCAGCAATTCGGCAATCCCGTGCATTGCGTGAAGATCGCCAATGACGGACTGGTCTATGTCTGCGACCGCATCAACGATCGCATCCAGGTGTTCAAGAAAGACGGCAGCTTCGTGAAGGAGTTCTTCTACGAGAAGACCACGCTCGGCAACGGCGCGGTCTGGGACCTCGCGCTTTGGCCCGATCCGAAGCAGACCTATCTCCTGAGTGCCGACGGCGAGAACAACGAAATCCGCATCATCAGGCGCGACGACGGCACCGTGGTCGGCAGCTTTGGCCGCAACGGGCGCAACGCCGGGCAATTCCACTGGGTGCACGCGATGGCGGTCGACGCCAAGGGCAACGTCTATACCGCCGAAGTCGACACCGGAAAGCGCATCCAGAAATTCACGCTGACGTCGGACGCGCTGCGCTAAACGCGGTCGTGCCAGGCCGGCAGCCGTCTCCCATCGGCAACAGCGCCGCTCAATCGAGCGGCGGTGGCGCCCAGTCCAAGGCGGGTGACGCCCAGTCCAAGCCGATTTTCTGCAAAACTCTAAAACTACGGTCCAGATTCTTGCGAGGGCTGTACCATGAGATTTGTTGTTGCGGCGTTGGCTGCAGTGCTTGGCGCCACCTCGGCCCTGGCGGCCGACCTTCCCGCGCCCGTCTACACGAAAGCGCCCGCTTACGTTGATCCCGGCTACAACTGGACCGGCTTCTATGTCGGCGGCAACATCGGTTACAGCTGGGGCCGGTCGAGCGACACCTCCAGCCTGAGCAATGGCGTCGGAACGGTGCTGTTCACCAGCGCCGGCAGCTCCAACCTGGATGGCGTCGTCGGCGGCGGACAGATCGGCTACAATTGGCAGATGCAGAACTGGGTGTGGGGCCTCGAGGCCGACATCCAGGGCACCGACGAGAAGGGCAGCCGCGGATTTACCTGCGGCGTCTCGGTCTGCACGCCCCCGTTGGGCGGCTTCCTCGCGCTGGTCCTCCCCGGCCCGGCCGTTCCGGTGACCTTGAATCAAAAGATCGACTGGTTCGGAACGGTTCGCGGCCGCGTTGGCGTTCTGGCGACACCGAGGGTCCTGCTCTACGTCACCGGCGGTCTCGCCTATGGCGAAGTCGCATCAAACGGCACGATCGGCGCTGCGCTGACGCCGTTCTCCGCGACCGATACCAAGGCCGGCTACACGGTCGGTGTCGGCATCGAAGGCGCGATCGGCGGCAACTGGACTGCGAAGCTCGAATATCTCTATGTCGATCTCGGCCGGGTCTCCGGCACATCAGCGACCACGATTCCAGCGCTCGGCGGCGGCACGCTCTCCAGCAACGCCAGCTCGCGCATATCAGACAACGTTCTGCGCGTCGGCTTGAACTACAAGTTCAGCGGTCCGGTGATCGCGAAGTACTGATCCGCTTATCAATCGGCGACGTGATCGCGCCGCCGCTTTCCTTCTGCTGACATCACGACAACCATCGGCCGCGTCCAGCATTGCGCGCTTGCATCGCGCAGTGCAGGCGCGGCTATTCTCTTTTTCACTCTGGATTAAATTTTGGAAAGCTTGCTGCCGGTTGTTCGCAATTCGAACCGCTTTCTGCAACCATGCGACAAATCCGCGCGGAATGACCGGTGAGCGGATTTGAAACGCATGACGGACGACGAGATGAAGACGCTCCGAGTCACCACCGAAGCCTTCCAGGGTGCAGACGGAATCGACGCTTTTCGCGAGATCTTCGGCCGCGAGATTCTCGGTATCGAAATCGATCCACTCGACGGTCATCGGCTCGACATCAATCTCACGCTGCGATCGCTGCCGGGCGTGGCGATGGCGGCGGGCACGCTGTCGCCGATGCGCAACCGGCACACTTCGGCGCTGCTCGACAATGATGACGTCGTGCTCGTGGTGATGCAAAACGGCGTCGGCGAAGTGAGCCAGTACGGCCGGGTTGCGACGGTCAATGAGGGCGAAGCCGTTCTCACCGCCAACGGCGCCGAAGCCACCTTCATTGGCCGGACCGCGACGCGCGTCATCAATCTGCGTCTGAGCCGGAGCCTGCTGTCGTCCCACGTCGCCGAGATCGACGATCTGGTGGCGCGGCCGATCCCCCGCGACAATCGCGTGCTGCAGTTTCTGGCTGGTTACGCGACCATGCTCAACGATCAGGCCGCGCTGGCGACGCCTGATCTCCGCAACATGGTCGCATCGCACCTGCATGATATGGCGGCCCTGCTGCTTGGCGGCAGTGGCGGCCGCGGCGCACACGAGCAGGGGCTGCGGGCGGTGCGGCTGCGGGCGATCAAGGAGCATATTCGCGCGCGGATCGGCCACCATGACCTCACGGTTGCCAACGTCGCGCGAAGCCAGCAGATCTCGGAGAGCTATCTCCGTCAGCTGCTTGCGGACGGCGGCACGACCTTCACCGATTTCGTGCTGGCCGGACGATTGGCCCGCGCCCACCGCATGCTGATCGATCCTCGGCACGCCGACCGCAGCATCAGCGCGGTGGCCTTCGAGGCGGGGTTCGGCGATCTCTCCTATTTCAACCGCACCTTCCGGCGCCGCTACGGCGCCACCCCGACCGACGTTCGGATGGGCGCGCCGCGCGCCGACGGCGAATAGGCCTCGGCTCCGGGCCGCCGGTGCGGCTTTTGGCGGATTGCCGCTGGATCAAAGACAGGGTATGCGGGAACCCGATCGACCGGTACCAAGGCTTCATCCCCAAGAGAGCCGTCCGGACCTTTGACAGTGGAGGGAATTTCCCATGACGACGACGCTCGCGCGGCGCTACGCCGTGCTTCTCGCTTGCGCTGGCCTTAGCCTTGCAACCCCTGCGTTTGCCCAAGACAAGAAGGACAAGAACGTCAAGATCGGTGTGCTGAACGACATGTCGGGCCTCTATGCCGACATCGGCGGCCCGAACTCGGTGGCCGCAGCCAACATGGCGGTGGAAGACTCCGGCCTGCTCGCCAAGGGCTGGAAGATCGAGGTCGTCAGCGGCGATCACCAGAACAAGCCCGACGTCGGCGTCAACATCGCACGCCAGTGGATCGACAACGAGAAGGTCGACCTGATCACCGATACGCCGAACTCCGGCGTTGCCCTGGCGGTAAGCAACCTCGCCAAGGAGAAGAATTCGATCGTGCTCAACTCGGGCGCCGCAACCGCCGACCTCACCGGCAAGGCCTGCAACGCCAACACGATCTCCTACACTTTCGACACCTACATGCTCGCCAACGGCACCGGCAAGGCGCTGACCAAGGCCGGCGGCGACAGCTGGTTCTTCCTCACCGCCGACTACGCCTTCGGCCATGCGCTGGAGCGCGACACCTCGGCGGTCGTCACCGCAAATGGCGGCAAGGTGCTCGGCGGCGTCAAGCATCCGCTCAACACCGCGGACTTCTCCTCGTTCCTGCTGCAGGCGCAGGCCTCGAAGGCCAAGATCATCGGCCTTGCCAATGCCGGCGGCGACACCACCAACTCGATCAAGCAGGCCTCCGAATTCGGCGTCACCGCGGGCGGCCAGAAGCTCGCCGCGCTCCTGCTGTTCATCAACGACGTGCATGCGCTCGGCCTGAAGATCGCGCAGGGCCTCACCTTCACGGAATCGTTCTACTGGGACATGAACGACCAGACCCGCGCCTGGTCCAAGCGATTCCAGAAGGTCTCGCCGAAGGGCAGCATGCCCTCGATGACGGTCGCCGGCGTCTATGCCGGCGTCCTGCACTATCTGAAGGCGCTGGAGGCGATGGGCGGCAATCCGCATGACGGCGCCAAGGTCGTCGTCAAGATGAAGGAGATTCCGACCGACGATCCCTTGTTCGGCAAGGGACCGTTGCGGATCGACGGCCGCCGCATCATTCCGGCCTATCTGTTCGAGGTGAAGAAGCCGGAAGAGTCCAAATATCCCTGGGACTACTACAAGCTGATCGCCACGATCGCGCCGGACGACGCGGCCAAGCCGCTGGAAGCCAGCGAATGCCCGCTGGTGAAGAAGTAACTGCGTAGCAGTCATTCCGGGGCGCGCGAAGCGCGAACCCGGAATGACGCTTCAAAAGACGTGGTGCCGTAGGGTGGGCAAAGGGCGCGCTTGCGCCGTGCCCACCATTCGCGGCCTGCTCGTGATGGTGGGCACGCTTGCGCTTTGCCCACCCTACGAAACCATGCCGCCGACCTCGCCGGCCTGCCCGATCACCGTCCACAGGCTGTCGTCGAACAAGCGTTCGAACAGACGATCGCGCTCCGCATCCGCCAGCGGAGACAGGCCGAACATCGAGCTCAACAGCAGTCCCCTCGCCGCCGCCCAGCGCAACAGCGCGAGTTCGGGATCGCAGGCCTCGGCCTTGATGGCCGCAATCTTTTCGGCGTCGGCTTCGCGCGGCAACGCCATCAATTCGGGATTCTCGTTCATCGCCGCGAGCAGCGCGAACGCCCCCGTCCGCGGCGTTTTGATCGCCTCCTGCATGGTGACGAGCTGCGCCGCGAGTTCGGGTTGCGCCGTGCGATCGCGCGCCTTCGCGTGAGCCCGGATCGAGAACGCCTCAAAATAGGCCATCTGCTGCTCAAGCAGCGCCTTCAGCACCGCTTCCTTGGTCCGGAACTGATGCATGAGGCCGCCCTTGCTGAGGCCGCATTCGCGCGCGATCGCGTCCAGCGTCGGGCGGCCGGGACCATCACGCGACACGATGGTGATCGCAGCCTCGAGCGCGGCATTGCGGGAGCGTTCCGAGCGAGAAGAATTGTCCATGGGTACTCAACGCGGACGCCACCGGGCGATCAAGAACCGGAGCGGCGCCCCGGTTCTTGATCAGCCCACAGATCAACGAAACAGATCGAAATGGTAGTTCACGCCGACGCGGACGGTGTGGAATTTGGCTGCGTTCCAGTCCGGCAGATTGTCGTGCTTCAGATCGACATAGAGATATTCGAACTTGGCCGACCATTGCGGCGAAAAGGCCCACTCGGCACCGCTGCCCGCGGTCCAGCCCATCTTCATCTTGTTGATCGGCCCATCCTTCAGTTCGCCGGACGCCAGGCCCGCGGTTCCGTACAGCAACAGGCGCGAGTCCAGCAGCGCGACGCCCGCGCGGGCCCGTCCGGTCATCAACCAGGGCACGCTCACGGCGGCGCTGTTCACCGCGTCGTGGTTTGAGAGACCGGTGCCGACCAGATCATTTTCGATGCCGACCACGAACATCGGCGAGACCTGGTAATTGTAACCAACCTGCAGACCTCCCAGCGCGCCGCGAACCTTGCCGGCATCCGCGCCCAGGACATTGCTGAAAGCGCCGTCGCCGCTGGAGCCTGCGCCGACATTGAATCCGCCATAGAGGCCGGTCCAGGAAAACACCGGTTGCGCCGAGGTATAGGACGGCGCCGCGTAACGCGGCGAAAGATCCGCGGCGGGCGCTCTGCCGGAAGCCAAAATCGCCGTCAGGGCGGCTGCGTAGATCGTGGAATGCGTCGCGGCTTTGCTCATCGTGGTCCCTACCCTCGTGCGGCGGCTTGGTGAGCCGCACCTCTCCAGCCCATATCGGGTGCTTGAACCTATACAAACCAACCAGATGGTTTGTAAATAGCAAAGTTGAACGGCCTGGAGCTGCGCAGGGACGCGCGGTCCCGGCTCCTCGAGGAACCGACGCCGCCACCTGCCCCGCAGAATAAATCTGCGTCGCGTGTCGGATCGACGCCATCGCACGCGTCCTCGGAGCAGACATCAGCCAACACCAGAGCGAGAGCCACGATGCAGCCGGACCATGCGGCCGAGAGTCAGATCAGAGCGCTTGTCGAAGCATGGGCGGATGCCGTTCGCCGGCAGGATCTCTCCGCCATCCTCGCCGACCACGACCCTGATATTGTGATGTTCGACGTTCCGCCGCCGTTCCAGTCACGCGGACTGGATGAATACAAGGAGACGTGGGATCTGTATTTCGGATGTAATAGGCCTTCGGACGCCTTCGATATAGAGGACATCTCGATCACGGCCGGAAATGACGTCGCCTTCGCCGTCGCGGTGATGCGCTGTGGCCCTCCAGACAGCGAGTTCCAGTTCAGGCTGACCATCGGATTGCGCAAGATCGACGGCGACTGGCGCATCACGCGCGAGCACCATTCGGTGCCGGCGACGGAATAGGCGGGTCGAATTAAATGCGTAGGGTGGGCAAAGGCGCGCTTGCGCCGTGCCCACCATTCGCGGCGTGCTCGTGATGGTGGGCACGCTTACGCTTTGCCCACCCTAAGATTTCTGTGACGTCGCGCGCCACGCGATGACGAGCGCCAGCAGCAGCAACGCCCCTGCCAGATAGAACGGCGCGCCGGGTAGCCTCACGGGCGCGTTGTCGCCGATGAACCAGGCAAAGGTCAGCGTGAACAGGAACGGGCCGATCAGCTCCGAGACACTCTGCACGCTGGCGGTGGCGCCCTGCAGTTGGCCCTGCTGATCCGGTGCGACGAGTTGCGTGGTCAGTGCCTGGGTCGCCGCGCCCGAGAGGCCCCACAGCGCCATCACGGGAATGCCGATCCAGAACAGATGGCCTGATGGCGCCGCGCCGAAGATCAGGAAGCCGGCCGCGCCGCAGATGAGGCCGAGGAACAATGCCTTGCGCTCGCCCAGGCGCTTGACGATCGGGCCGATCGCCGCGCCCTGCACGATCATCGCGCAAAGGCCGACCAGCGCCAGCGTCCCGCCGACCGCGGCGGTGGTCCAGCCATAGCGGTAGGTGGCGTAGAGCACGAACACCGAGGGCAGCACGACATGGGCGAGCTGGGCGAAGAAAGTCGCCAGCGACAGGCCGGCGAGCATCCGGTTCGAGCGCAACAGACGCAGCGCGCCGATCGGGTTGGCGCTCTTCCACTTGAACGCCGAGCGGCGCTCCGGCGGCAGCGACTCCGGCAGGATCAGCAGGCCATAGAGACCATTGGCGAAGCTCAAGCCGCCGGCGACCCAGAACGGCAGCCGCGGATCGATCTCGCCGAGCACGCCGCCGAGCGCCGGCCCCAGGATGAAGCCGGCGCCGAAGGCGACGCCGACCTTGCCGAACATCGCGGCGCGCTGCTCCGGCGCGGTGACGTCGGCAACATAGGCGAACGCCGTCGAGATGCTCGCCGAGGTGATGCCGGAGATCATCCGCCCGATGAACAGCCAGCCCAGTGTCGGCGCCAAGGCCATCACGACATAGTCGGCGGCGAGGCCGAAATTCGACAGCAGCACAACAGGCCGGCGGCCGAAGCGGTCCGACACCGCGCCCAGGACCGGCGAGAAGACAAACTGCATCAGCGCCCAGATCGTGCCGAACAGGCCGAAGACGCGCGCCGCGTTCGCGGTGTCGTTGTCGACGAAGCCCTCGATCAATTTCGGCAGGATCGGAATGATGATGCCGAGCGCCAGCATATCGAGCAGCAGCGTGACGAAGATGAAGATGACCGCGCCGCCGCGCGCCTGCGGCACGGCCGCAGCGTCGACTTCAGCCTCTCCGCTCATGATGGCCGTTTGCGCTTGTGGGCGAACGGATTGGCCTTCTCGCGCAGCGTGATCCTGATCGGCGTCCCCGGCAGATCGAATGCCTCGCGCATCGAATTGGTGAGATAGCGCAGATAGGATTGCGGGACGGCGTCGGCGCGCGAGCAGAACAGCACAAAGCTCGGCGGCCGCGCCTTGTTCTGGGTGATGTAGTTCAGCTTCAGCCGGCGGCCCGAAACCGCGGGCGGCGGACTGGCCTGGACCGCCTCCTCGAACCAGCGATTGAGCGCCGCGGTCGGCACGCGCTTGTTCCAGACCGCGTAAGCCTCCTGGATCGCCGTCATCAGCCGGTCGATGCCCTCGCCCATCAGGCCGGACACCGCGACGACAGGCGCGCCCTTGACCTGCGGCAGCCAGTGGTCGACGTCGGTGCGCAGCGCGGAAACCAGACTGCCCTTGCGCTCCATCAAATCCCACTTATTGGCCGCGAGCACGATCGCGCGGCCCTCGCGCTCGATCAGATCGGCGATGCGCAGATCCTGCTCCTCGAACTTGTTCTGCGAGTCCATCATCATCACGACCACCTCGGCGAACCGCACCGCGCGCAGCGCGTCGGCGACCGAGAGCTTTTCCAGCTTCTCCTCGATGCGCGACCGGCGGCGCAGACCGGCGGTATCGAACACGCGGAACTGGCGGCCCTTCCAGACAATCTCGACCGCGATGGAATCGCGCGTGGTACCGGCCTCGGGGCTGGTCAGCAGCCGTTCCTCGCCGAGCAGATGGTTGATCAGCGTCGACTTGCCGGCATTGGGCCGCCCGACGATGGCGACACGGATCGGGCGCTGCGCGATCTCCTCGTCCGTCCAATCCTCGACGCCCTCGATCTCCTCTTCCTCGTCCTCCTCGACCGGCTCCGGCATCAGCGCGCTGAGCGCATCGCGGAGATCGACCAGGCCCTCGCCATGCTCGGCGGAGATCTGGACGGGATCGCCAAGGCCCAGCGCGTAAGACTCCATGGCGCCGATCTCGCCATGTCTGCCTTCGGCCTTGTTGGCGACCAGCACCACCGGCTTGTTGGCGCGGCGGGCGAAGTCGGCAAAAGTGCGGTCGTTCGGTGTCAGGCCCTGGCGGGCGTCGATCACGAACATCAGCGCGTCGGCGAGTTCGATTGCGATCTCGGTCTGCTCCTGCATCCGCGCCGTCAGCGAGCCCTTGGCGCCCTCGTCGAGGCCGGCGGTATCGATGATGGTGAATTCGAGATCATAGAGCTGCGCCTGTCCCTCGCGGCGGTCGCGGGTCACGCCGGGCTCGTCATCGACCAGCGCGAGCTTCTGCCCGACCAGCCGGTTGAACAGCGTCGATTTGCCGACATTGGGCCGGCCGATAATGGCAATGGTGAAAGACATGGATCATCCAGGCGCTGCGTCGGCAGCGCGCGTCAAACGAATTGAAACAGAATCCTAGAGCATGATCCGGAAAAGTGTGAAGTGGTTTTCCGAAAAGATCATGCTCAAACAAGGAGCTAAAGCGCGATGACGATTCAACCCAATCTCATCGCGCTTTAGCGGTTAAACGTGCCGCTCGGCATCGGCGCAGGGAACGCCGCGCCGGATTGTTGCGTGGTCTGTGCCGGTGCGGCCGGCTGCTGCGCCTGGTCGTCGGCGGGCGGCGCGGTGGTCCGGCGGCGCACGATCTTTTTCTTCTGCTTCGGCTCCGGCGGCAGGGCAGCGGGAGCGCCCTCCTCGGATGGCGCCGCATCGGGAGCGGCGGCCTGATCCGCGGCCGGTGCGGTGGCCGCAGTCGCCGGGGCCGGCTTGCCCTTGCCGCGCTTCTTGGCCGATTGCGGCGACTCGGGCGGCGGCGTTGCCGGAGCTGCTGCCGCGGCGTTCTGCCGGTCGAGCTGCTCCTGCTGCGAGCCCTTGTACAGATCCTTCGGTACGCCCTGCTCGAGGCCCGGCACGCCGTCGGGGAACACCGGCTTGCGGTCGCCGGCCAGCTTCTTCTTGGTGTCGAGGAAGTCGAGCAGATCGGAGGGATCGAAATTGGCCATGCCGCCACCACCACAGCCCGCCAGCACGCTGCAAAGCGAGACGAGGATAGCGGCTGCGATCAGGCGTTGCGAGCGGCGCATGGTCGATCTCTCACTCAACTCGGGTTTCGCCGACTAGCTCTTGGCGACCGGCGGCAACAAGGCCTGCAGCGCCTCGGCGCGCGAGCGCAGGCTCGGCGGCGTGTCGCCGTCATTGGCAATCTGGTCGAGCCACTGCCGCGTGGCAGTGGCATCGTTGGCGTGCCAGGCCGACAGCGCCAGCATTTCACGCGCGGTGTGGCGGAAGGTCGAGCCCTGCGCAGTGGCCGGCTCGAGCCGCTGCAGCATGTTCGGATAGGTGGTGGTATCGATCACGAGCTGGGCTGCGCGGATCCGCGCCAGATCCTGCTCGGCGACGCCGACGCTGCGGTCGGCTGCGATGTCGTCATATGCCTTCGCCGCGGCCTGCGGGTCGCGCGTTGCGATCTCGGCGGCCGCGCGCAGCCGGGCCAGAATGCGATAGCCGGATGGCGCCTTGGCGGCGAGGTCGGCAAAGGCGGCTTCGGCCTCGGCATGCTTGTTCTGCTCGGACAATTCGGACGCGCGGTCGAACGCCGCACCGGCTTCCGCGGCCTTCTTGCCCTCGACATACTGGTAGCCGCGCCAGCCACCGACGCCCGCGACGACCAGGATCGCCAGGGCGATGATCAAAAGCGAGTATTTGTCCCACAGCTTCTTGAGCTGATCGCGACGGACATCCTCGTCGACTTCATCAAATAATTCAGACACTTAAGGCTATCCCATCCCCACAGGGCCGACGCTATCGGCTGGGCCCGGCACGCACCCGATCCCCACATCGCGGCGGCGTTACCCTAACGATATGGCGGTGGCAAGGCAAAGCGAGGCGGATCAAAGCGTTAACGGGGAGAACCTGCCGCCGCGCTCACGCGCCCGCCGCAGCGAGGGTGTCCCGCAGCTGCCGCTTGATCACCTTGCCGTTGGCGTTGCGCGGCAGCGGGTCCGTCGTCAGCGCCATCGTCTCCGGCACCTTGTAGTCCGACAGCCGCTCGGCGCACCAGGCGCGTAAGCCCTCCGCATTCACCTCGGACCGCGTCACGATCACCGCGTGCACCCGCTCGCCCAGCACCGGGCACGGCTTTGCGATGATCGCGCTCTCGATCACGGCGGGATGGCCTGCAAGCACCGACTCGACCTCGGCCGAGTAGATCTTCAGCCCGCCGCGGTTGATCATGTCCTTCTGGCGGTCGAGCACGCGGACGAAGTTTTGCGCATCGACCGCGCCGAGATCGCCGGAATGCCAGAAGCCGGCCGTGAAACTTTCCGCTGATGCCTTCGGGTTGTTCCAGTAGCCCTTGATGACGGAGGCGCTGCGGATCCAGAGTTCGCCGATCTCGCCGCGCGGCACCTCGCGGCCATCAGCTCCCATCACGATGATCTCGGCGCCCGGGCACGGCAGGCCGACGCTGTCGATATGGGCTGATGTCAATTCGCCCGGCATGATGGTCGAGGGCGACGTGGTCTCGGTCGCGCCGTAGCAGTTGGCAAGCTTGAGCCCGGGAATCTTGGCGTCGAGCCTCTCGATGGTGGCGACCGGCATCGGCGCGCCGCCGAAGCCGCCGATCCGCCAGCTCGACAAATCATAGCTGTCGAAATCAGGCTGCAACAGGCAGAGATTGTACATCGCCGGCACCATCACCGTGTAGGTGACGCGCTCGCGCGCGGCGACCTTCAGATATTCTGCCGCCTTGAACTCGGGCATGACGATCAGCGCGCCGGCGCAAGCAACCATGGTCGTGATGTTGGCAACTGCGCCGGTGACATGGGCGAGCGGCACCGCGGCGATCGAGCGATCCGATGTCGTCAGCATCAGACAGGACACGAACACCATTGACGAATGGATGATGTTGCAATGGGCGAGCATCGCGCCCTTCGGCCGGCCGGTCGTGCCTGACGTGTAGAGGATCATCGCGGTGTCCTCCTCCCTCACCTCCGCAGGCGCCGACGCGGGGGCATTGTCGAGCAGTCCGGCGAACTGCGAGGCAGCATCATCACTGACGGAGATGCGATGCTTCAGCTCGGGAATGTCGACAACATCTGGCAGGCGGTCGGCAAGCGACGCCTCGTGGACCAGCAGCTTCGCGCCGCAATCGGCCAGCACATAGGCGATCTCGGGCTTCTGCTGGCGTGTCGACAGCAGCACCGTCACCAGCCCGGCATGCGCGGCGGCGAACATCGTCAGCACGAATTCGATGCGGTTGCCGAGCAGGATTGCGACGCGGTCGCCGCGCGCGAGCCCGAGCTTGTCGAAGCCCGCTGCAACCTTGGACGATTGCCGCGCGACCTCGCGCCAGGTCATCCTGATGTCACCGCAGACCAGCGCCTCGCCGTCGCCATTCTGCGCGACGGCTTGCGCGATCATCGCCCACAGGCTCCCCGGCCGCTCCACGAAAGCCGGTACGACGCGGTCGCCAAAGCGCGGCTCGAGCCGCATCGGCGGAAGGGAATGTTGCGACCAGTCCATCCTTGCTCCGTCCCTGCCCCGCCCCTTGCCCCGTCAGCTCTTCTTCATGTCGTAGACGTGCTCCGGCCCCGGAAAGGCGCGGCTCTTCACGTCGCGCGAATAGCCTGCAATCGCCTCCTCGATCGCCGGACCGAGATTGCCGTAACGGCGGACGAATTTCGGCGCCCGCGGCGACAGGCCGAGCATGTCCTCCAGCACCAGCACCTGGCCGTCGCAGGCCACGCTGGCGCCGATGCCGATGGTCGGCACCGCGATCGACTGCGTGATCTTGCGCGCCAGCGGCTCCGCGACCGCCTCGACCACGATCGAGAACGCGCCGGCGTCGGCGATCGCGTGAGCGTCATTCTCGATCGGCGCCCAATTCGCTTCCTCGCGGCCCTGTGCGCGGAACGAGCCGAGTGTGTTGATCGATTGCGGCGTCAGCCCGATATGGCCCATCACAGGAATGCCGCGCCCGGTCAGGAACGCCACCGTCTCCGCCATCCGCACGCCACCCTCGAGCTTGACGGCGCCGCACAGCGTTTCCTTCATGATCCGCACCGCGGAGTGAAACGCCTGCTCCTTCGAGGCTTCATAGGAGCCGAACGGCATGTCGACGACTACGAGCGCCTGCTGCGAACCACGCATCACCGCGCTGCCCTGCAGGATCATCATGTCGAGGGTAACAGGAACGGTGGTCTCGAAGCCGTGCATGACGTTGCCGAGGGAATCGCCGACCAGGATGGCGTCGCAGTGACGGTCGACCAGCGCCGCGGTGTGCGCGTGATACGAGGTCAGCATCACGATCGGCTCGCCGTTCTTGCGGGCGCGCAGATCGGGCGCGGTCTTGCGCCTGATGGCGGATTGGACGGACAATTCAGGCTCCCATCACGGGCACGCCGATCACGACTGGATGGAACGCAAACGCCAGCGCCAGATAGGCGATGACACCGACCGCGATCGCAATCAGATCGTTGGTCGGGCCGCCCACCGGGATCGGCGGCGCCCCGGCATCCGCACGGCGCTTCAGCGAGATGCGGTCATAGACCGCCCAGCCGAGAAACGAGCCGAATAAGATGATCGAGCCGAGGTCGCCATTGGCGAGCAAGTGCGCGACGGCCCACAGCTTCACGCCGGCCAGCATCGGATGCTTCAGCGTGGTGTAGATGCGGCCCCGGATATAGGACGCGACGACGAGGATGACGGCCGGCAGCATCAGCGCCACGGTGATGTGCTTCATCGCGGTCGGCGGCGTCCAGACGTCGATCCAGCCGGTGGCGCGGTAGTCCGCAAAGCCCCAGACGATCAACGCGAGCCCTGCCGCCGACACCAGCGAGTAGACGATCTTGTAGCCGCCCTCGCCCATCGCACGCACGAAGCTCGCGCGCAGCGCGCGCTTTGTGGTGAGCACATGGACGCCGAGGAACAGCACGAGGCCCAGGATCATGACCAGCAGTCCCACGATATTCCTCCCCTATGTCCTTGCTGTCTTCGCGTACCACCTTCAGGCGACGGAGCGCAATGCGCTCGCTCGCGTTCCAGTCACGGCTTTTCAGCTTGCTTGGCGAGCTCGCGATTGTCGACATAGCGGATCATGATCGGGCGGCCGGCGATCGCGCCGCCGAGGCCGCCGGTGAATTTCAGTGGCAGGCAGGCGTCGAGCGAGGCATTGATCGCGTTCAGATAGGTCGTACGGGTGTCCGCCGGCACGCCTGAGGTGGCGAACGTCATCCGCGGCGCACCGATCATTTCGCCGGACCGCTTGAAGCTGAACCGCACCGACATCTGCATGCCCTCACGTGCGCTGTCGGCCGGCGGCGGCGACCAGCAGGTGCGCAGCGCGGCGAAGAGATCGCCGATGGTATCGAGGTCATGATCCGGCTTCTGGTACTTCGCGGCCTGATCCTCCGGCGGCACGGTCAGGATCGTAAGCTGCAGATTTTCGCCGTACGGATAATCGATCTCGGGGAGACAGGGCCCGTGATTGAACACGCTGCAATAGGATGGCGTGCAGGGCCCGTGATCGAGCACGCTGCAGGGCTCGTGCGAAAACGGCACCGGATTGTTCTGGCGCTGCCGCGCGTCGGCGCTGGCGAAGAGGCCGACGGCCAGCAGGACAAAGGCGAGGCAGATGGCAAGGCGTCGGAGCATGCAAGCGAACTCTGAATGCATTCCAAGGAGAATGGTACCGCGACCGGATCGCATCAAGCGGGACCGCGTTCACTTCCTCGCGTTCGGTCGGCGCCTCAAATTCCGATGTCATCGCCCGGCTTGTCCGGGCGACCCAGTATTCCAGAGAAAGCGGTGAGCGATGGAGAAGCCGCGGCGTACTGGGTCCCCCGCCTTCGCGGGGGACGACACCGAGTGCGCGGCGCCTCACGCCTTCTTCTTCACGTCCTTGACGTTGGAGAAGGTGATGCCTTCGGCGCGCTCGCGGGTGTAGCCGAGATAGAACTCGTTCTTCGCCATGAAGACAGGATCGCCGTCGACATCGTCGGCGATGCCGGAATTGTTGGCGCCGATGAATGCCTCGAGCTTCTTCTTGTCGTCGGACGAGACCCAGCGCGCGAGCTGGAATTCCGAGACTTCGAACTCAACCGGCAGCGAATATTCGGCGTCGAGCCGCGCCTTGAGCACATCGAGCTGCAGCGGACCGACCACGCCGACCAGCGCCGGCGCGCCGTCGCGCGGGCGGAACACCTGCACGACGCCCTCTTCCGACATCTGCTGCAGGGCTTCCTTCAGCTTCTTGGCCTTCATTGCATCCGTCAGGCGCACGCGGCGGACGATTTCGGGGGCAAAGCTCGGCACGCCGACGAAGGTCAGATCCTCACCCTCGGTCAGGGTGTCGCCGATCCGCAGCGTGCCGTGATTGGGAATGCCGACGACGTCTCCGGCAAAGGCCTCGTCCGCCACCGAGCGGTCCTGGGCGAAGAAGAACTGCGGGCTCGACAGGCTCATGTTCTTACCGGTGCGCACCAGCTTGGCCTTCATGCCGCGAACAAGCTTGCCCGAGCACAGCCGCGCAAACGCGATGCGGTCGCGGTGGTTCGGATCCATGTTGGCCTGGATCTTGAAGACGAAGGCGCTCATCTGCGGCTCCGCCGCCTCGACCTTGCGCAGATCAGATTCCTGCGCGCGCGGCGGCGGCGCGAATTTGCCGAGGCCCTCGAGCAAATCGCCGACGCCGAAATTGCGCAGCGCGCTGCCGAAATAGACCGGCGTCAGATGGCCCTCGCGGAACGCATCGAGCTCGAACGGCTTGCAGGCCTCCGAGGCCAGCGCGAGTTCTTCCCTCACCTCGGCGACGTCGAGATTGGGGTTGCGCTGGGCGAGATCGGCGATATCGATCTGCTCGGTAGCGCCGGTCTTGGCGCCGCCACCCTCGAGCAGCCGCACGCCACCGCTGATGACGTCATAGGTGCCGAGGAAGTCGCGGCCGCGGCCGACCGGCCAGGTCATCGGCGTGGTGTCGAGCGCCAGCGTCTTCTCGATCTCGTCCAGCAGATCGAACGTGTCGCGGCTCTCGCGGTCCATCTTGTTGATAAAGGTGATGATCGGGATATCCCGGAGACGACACACCTCGAACAGTTTTCGCGTGCGTGCCTCGATGCCCTTGGCGGCGTCGATCACCATCACCGCGGAATCGACCGCGGTCAGCGTACGATAGGTGTCTTCCGAAAAGTCCTCATGGCCCGGCGTGTCCAACAGGTTGAACACGAGGTCGTTGAACTCGAAGGTCATCACCGAGGTGACGACCGAGATACCGCGCTCACGCTCGATCTTCATCCAGTCCGAGCGGGTGTTGCGCCGCTCGCCCTTGGCCTTGACCTGGCCGGCGAGATTGATCGCGCCGCCGAACAGCAGCAGCTTTTCGGTCAGCGTGGTTTTGCCTGCGTCCGGATGCGAGATGATCGCAAAGGTGCGGCGCCGCGCCACTTCCTCGGCAAGCGGCGAACGGGGCGGCGATTCGGCTGTCACAGCGGTGTCGGACATGATGGGCAGCGTTTGACAGGGAAAACGGGCCCAATCAAGGGCGTTTTGTCGCAAGGCGGAATGGCCAGGCAACCCCCATATAAGTATGGGAAGGACGACCTTCCATTCATGACATCATCCGCGGGGACGACCCTGCTCTATAGGGAGGGGTCGTCATGGCGTGGGCCATCTTGTTCGTCGCGGGTCTGCTCGAGATCGGCTGGGCAATTGGGCTGAAATACACCGAAGGTTTCTCGCGGCTGGTGCCGTCGGTGCTGACGCTGACAGCGATGGCCGGCAGCGTCATCCTGCTCGGCGTCGCGCTCAAAACCCTGCCGATCGGCACCGCCTATGCGGTCTGGACCGGGATCGGTGCGGTCGGCACCGCGGCGCTTGGCATCATCCTGTTCGGCGAACCGGCCACCGCGATGCGTATGGCCAGTATCGGACTGATCGTCGCCGGAATCGCCGGGCTGAAGCTCGTCGGCTGATCTTTAGTTGGACGCGTTTTCTTAACGCGAACCGGCCTCCACTTCGCTCGAAAACGCTATGATCAGCGCAGGATCCGGACGGCCCAATAGGTCAGCGCGGCGACCGCAGCGGACGCTGGGATCGTGATCACCCAGGCGTAGACGATCGAGCTCGCCACGTTCCAGCGCACGGCGGACAGCCGCCGTGCCGCGCCGACGCCGACGATGGCGCCGGTGATGGTGTGGGTGGTCGAGACGGGAACCCCGAGAAAGGTGGCGATGAACAGGGTCGCGGCGCCGCCGGTCTCGGCGCAGAAACCCTGCATCGGCGTCAGTTTGGTAATCCGCAGCCCCATGGTGCGAACGATGCGCCAGCCACCCATCAGGGTGCCGAGCGCCATCGCGCTCTGGCAGGCCAGCACCACCCAGAACGGGATATAGAAGGTACCGCCGATATGGCCCTGCGAATAGAGCAGCACGGCGATGATGCCCATTGTCTTCTGCGCGTCGTTGCCGCCATGGCCGAGCGAATAGAGCGAGGCGGAGGCGAATTGCAGGATCCGGAAGGCGCGGTCGACCGCGAACGGCGTCGAGCGCACCGACAGCCATGACACGATCGCGACCAGCACCAGCGCCAGCAGGAACCCTACCACCGGCGACAGTACGATCGCGAGCAGCGTCAAGGTGAGCCCGCTCCACACCGCCGCTGAAATCCCCGCCTTCGCCATGCCGGCCCCGACCAGTCCGCCGATCAGCGCGTGCGAACTCGACGAGGGGATGCCGAGCGCCCAGGTGATCAGATTCCAGACGATCGCGCCGACCAGTGCCGCGAAGATCACGGCCGAGTCCACGACCGCCGGGTCGATGATCCCGGTGCCGATGGTGTTGGCGACGTGGGTTCCGAACACCGCGAAGGCGACGAAATTGAAGAACGCGGCCCAGAACACCGCATATTGCGGCCGCAGCACCCGGGTCGAGACGATGGTCGCAATCGAGTTCGCGGCGTCGTGCAGGCCGTTCAGGAAATCGAACAGCAGCGCGACCGCGATCAGGATGACCAGGACCGGAAGACCCAGCGTGGCGTCCAATTGATGGCCCTGCCCTAGACTTGTTCAATGACGATGGAATTGATTTCGTTGGCGACGTCGTCGAAGCGATCGGCCACCTTCTCGAGATGATCGTAGATCTCCGCGCCGACGATGAAATCCATCGTGTTGGCGTCACGGTGCTTCAGGAACAGTTCCTTCAAT
The DNA here is from genome assembly GCF_000938235.1 of Bradyrhizobium sp. LTSPM299. Lineage (NCBI taxonomy): Bacteria > Pseudomonadati > Pseudomonadota > Alphaproteobacteria > Hyphomicrobiales > Nitrobacteraceae > Bradyrhizobium > Bradyrhizobium sp. LTSPM299. The sequence continues at coordinate 76,856 of NZ_JYMU01000038.1, read as the reverse complement.
CCGATGTCGTGGAGGTCATCGACCCGGCCCTCGAGCTTGGTCAGTTCCTCGGTGATCTGGGTCAGCACCGTGACGTTCTGGCCGATCGACTGCATCAGTGGCAGCGCGCGGACGACCAGGTTGGCGCATTCGACGATCAGGCTGCCCATCTCGCGCATCGGCGGTTCGAACGTCCGCACCTCGAACAGCACGACCGCCTTCGCGCTCTGCTGCATCTGGTCGACGGCATCGTCCATCGCAGTGATCAGGTTCTTGATGTCGATGCGGTCGAACGGCGTGATGAAGGTGCGGCGGACCGCGGTCAAAACCTCGCGGGTGATGTTGTCGGCGTCGTTCTCGAACTGGTTGACGCGCTGGCAATACACCGGCGTGTCCTCGCCACCCTTCAGCATCCCCTGCAGCGCCAGCGAGCACTGCAAAGCGGTTTGGGCGTGCCGGGCGAACAGGTCGAAAAACCGCTCTTCTTTGGGCAGAAAGGAGCGAAACCAGCGCAGCATGGGGATGAGTTCCATTGTTCCGGGATGGCGTCCAACGCCGTCACAGAACTGTCATAGAACATTTCGGGAGGGAAACATCCCATGCCGCCCGCCGGAACGGGCGGCATCCACCGCTTTGTCAGTCCCTCAATGACCCGCCGGCCGGGCCCTGCCCTACAGCGACCGCCGGAAGAAATGTGCGATCTCGCCGATGATGCCACGGCGGAAGGTCAGCACGCAGACCACGAAGACCGCCCCCTGGATCACCGTCACCCATTGCCCGAGGCCGGACAGGTATTGCTGCATGGCGACAATGATGAAAGCGCCAACCACCGGGCCAAACACGGTGCCGAGCCCGCCGACCAGCGTCATCAGCACGATCTGCCCGGACATCGCCACTTCAACGTCGGTCAACGATGCATTTTGTGCGACGAATACCTTCAGCGAGCCGGCCAATCCTGCCAGCGTTCCCGATAGGATATAGGCGAGCAGCTTGTACTGATCGGTCTTGTAGCCGAGCGAGACCGCGCGCGGTTCATTCTCCCGGATCGATTTGAGGACTTCGCCAAACGGCGAGTTGATGGTCCGATAGATCAGGAGGAAGCCGCCGAGGAATCCCGCCAACACGACGTAGTAGAGCACCGTCGGCTTGGAGAGGTCGAAGACGCCGAACAGACGGCCCTGCGGGATGCCCTGGATGCCGTCTTCGCCGTGGGTGAAGGGCGCCTGCAGATAGATGAAGTACAGCAGCTGCGACAGCGCCAGCGTGATCATCGCAAAGTAGATGCCCTGGCGGCGAATGGCTACCAGCCCAGTGATGACGCCAAGTGCTGCGGCGGCCGCCGCACCGGCCAATATTCCAAGTTCGGGCGAAAGACCCCAGACTTTCAGGGCGTGCGCCGTGACATAGCCGGCGGTACCGAGAAACATGGCATGGCCGAACGACAACAATCCGCCGTAGCCGATCAGGAGATTGAAGGCGCAGGCGAGCAGCGCAAAGCACAGCGCCTGCATGACGAAGAACGGGTAGATGCCGGTCAACGGCACGATCGCGAGCATCGCGGTCATGACGCCAAACGCGATCATCTCGTCATGGACGGCGCGCGAGGTCGCCGGAATTGAATCGTCAGTCATCGCCGTCATGTCAGGCCGCCCGTCCCGTTAGTCCTGTGGGCTTCACCAGCAGCACCAGCACCATCAGCACGAAGACCACGGTGTTGGAGGCTTCCGGATAGAAGTATTTCGTCAGTCCCTCGATCACGCCGAGCGCAAAGCCGGTGATGATCGATCCCATGATCGAGCCCATGCCGCCGATCACCACCACCGCGAACACCACAATGATGACGTTTTCGCCCATCAGCGGCCGCACCTGGTTGATCGGCGCCGACAGCACGCCGGCCAGCGCGGCGAGCCCAACGCCGAGCCCGTAGGTCAGCGTGATCATGCGCGGCACGTTGATGCCGAAGGCGCGAACCAGCGTCGGATTTTCGGTCGCGGCGCGCAGGTAGGCGCCGAGCCGGGTGCGTTCGATCAGGTACCAGGTCCCGATACAGACAATGAGCGAGAAGATCACGACCCAGGCGCGATAGATCGGCAGGTACATGAAGCCAAGGTTCATGCCGCCCTTGAGTACATCGGGGATCGAATAGGGCAGACCGGAGGAGCCGAAGTAATTCTGAAACACGCCCTGGATGATCAGCGCCAGCCCGAAGGTCAGGAGCAGTCCGTAGAGATGATCGAGGCCGGCCAGCCATTGCAGCATGGTCCGCTCCAGGATCATGCCGAAGATGCCGACGATAACAGGCGCGATAAGCAGCGCCCACCAGTAATTGATGCCGCCCAGATTGAGCAGGAAATACGCCACGAAGGCGCCCATCATGTAGAGCGCGCCATGCGCGAAATTGATGATGTTGAGCATGCCGAAGATCACGGCGAGCCCCAGACTGAGCAGCGCGTAGAACGAGCCGTTGATCAGTCCCACCAGAAGCTGTGCGTAGAGAGCCTGCATCGATTTTAGCTTTCGCGAGCTAGATGAAACCCGCCGGTCATGCGTTGACCGGCGGGCATGATCGTCACTTCTTCAGCAATGGACATGTGCTCTGGGCGAGCGGCGTGAAGGCCTGGTCGCCGGACACGGTGCCAACCAGCTTGTAGAAATCCCACGGGCCCTTGGACTCCGAGGGCTTCTTCACTTCGAACAGATAGGCATTGTGGGTGACGCGGCCGTTGGCCTGGACTTCACCCTTGCCGAACAGCGGGTCGTCGGTCGGGATCGACTTCATCTTGTCGACCACCTTGACGCCGTCATGCGGATTGCTGCCGAGCGCGTCGAGCGCCTTGAAGTAATGCAAGAGGCCGGAATAGACGCCGGCCTGCACCATGGTCGGCATCGCCCCGTTCTTCATCTTCTCCGAGAACCGCTTGGAGAACGCACGGGTCTGGTCGTTCATGTCCCAGTAGAACGTCTCGGTGAAGTTGAGACCCTGCGCCGTCTCGAGCCCGATCGCCTTGACGTCGGTGAGGAAGAGCAGCAGCGCGGCGAGCTTCTGGCCGCCCTTGACGATGCCGAACTCGGCGGCCTGCTTGATCGAGTTGGTGGTGTCGCCGCCGGCATTGGCCAGCCCGATGATCTTGGCCTTCGACGATTGCGCCTGCAGCAGGAAGGACGAGAAGTCCGAGGTGTTGAGCGGATGCTTGACGCCGCCGACCACCTTGCCGCCGTTGGCGGTGATCACGGCCGTGGTGTCGCGCTCGAGCGCGGCGCCGAACGCGTAATCCGCGGTCAGGAAGAACCAGGTGTCGCCGCCGGCCTTCACCAGCGCCTGGCCAGTGGTGTGGGCGAGCATATAGGTGTCGTAGGTCCAGTGCACCGTGTTCGGCGAGCACTGCGCGTTGGTCAGATCGGAGGTCGCGGCGCCCGAATTGATGTAGACGCCGTTCTTTTCCTTCACCACGTTATTGACTGCGAGCGCGACGCCGGAGTTCGGCACGTCGACGACCACGTCGACCTTGTCGACGTCGAACCATTGCCGAGCGATGGTGGTGCCGATATCGGGCTTGTTCTGGTGGTCGCCGGAGATCAGGTCGATCGTCCAGCCCTTCGCCTTCAGGCCGGAATCCTCGATCGCCATCTGCGCCGCCAGCGTCGAGCCGGGGCCGCCGAGGTCGGCGTAGAGGCCGGACTGATCGGACAGCGCACCGATCTTGACCGTCTTGTCGTCCGCGGATGCCAGACTCGCGGACGCGAGCGTCAACGCAGTGCCGAGCAGGAGCGCTGAAATCGTATGCCTCATATCGTGTTTCCTCTTCTTAAATCTTCTGGTTCCGGCGATTTCAAACGCCGAGATAGGTATGGAGCTTGTCCATGTTGGCCGACAGTTCCGAATTCGCGAAGCCGTCGATCACCTTGCCATGCTCGACGATGTAATAGCGGTCGGCAACAGTCGAGGCGAAACGGAAATTCTGCTCGACCAGTAGGATCGTGAATCCCTCCGACTTCAGCCGTGCAATGGTGTGGCCAATCTGCTGGATGATGACGGGCGCGAGCCCTTCGGTCGGCTCGTCCAGCATCAGGAAGCGCGCGCCGGTGCGCAGGATGCGCGCGATCGCGAGCATCTGCTGCTCGCCGCCCGAGAGCTTGGTGCCCTGGCTGGAGAGCCGCTCCTTCAGGTTCGGAAACAGCGTGAAGATCTGATCGAGCGACAGGCCTCCGGCGCGCACCACCGGCGGCAGCAGCAGGTTCTCGCGCACGTCGAGGCTTGAGAAAATGCCCCGCTCCTCGGGACAGAATGCGATGCCCATCCGCGCGATCCGGTCGGACGAGGTGCGGATGATCTCCTGATTGTCGAAGCGGATCGAGCCGGTGCGCTTGCCGATGATGCCCATCACCGACTTCAGCGTGGTGGTCTTGCCGGCGCCGTTGCGACCGAGCAGCGTCACCACCTCGCCGGCCTTCACACTGAAATTGATGCCGTGAAGGATGTGGGATTCACCGTACCAGGCCTGCAGATCCTTGACCGACAGCACCTCGATGCCCGCGGCAGTCGCGGGAGCTTCCGCCAGTTTCGCCTCAGCCATGACCCGCTCCCAGATAGGCTTCCTTCACGCGCTCGTCCTTGGAGAGGTCGGCGTAACTGCCCTCCGCCAGCACCTGCCCCCGCGTCAGCACGGTAATGATGTCGGAGAGATTGGCCACGACCGAGAGGTTATGTTCGACCATCAGGATGGTGTACTTGGCCGAGATGCGCTTGATCAGGGCGGCGATCTTGTCGATGTCCTCGTGGCCCATGCCGGCCATCGGCTCGTCGAGCAGCATCATCTCGGGGTCGAGCGCCAACGTCGTTGCAATTTCAAGTGCGCGCTTGCGGCCATAGGGCATCTCGACCGCCGGCGTGTTGGCGAATTCGCTCAAGCCGACGTCGCTCAAAAGCTCGTGGGCGCGGCCGTTATAACGGTCCAGCACGCTCTTGGAGCGCCAGAAGTCGAACGACGAGCCGTGCTGGCGCTGCAGCGCCACGCGGACGTTTTCGAGCGCAGTCAGATGCGGAAACACGGCTGAGATCTGGAATGACCGGACCAGCCCGAGGCGCGCCACGTCGGCCGGCGCCATCGCGGTGATGTCGTGACCCTTGTAACGGATCTGGCCCGCCGACGGCTTCAGGAATTTGGTCAGCAGGTTGAAACAGGTCGTCTTGCCGGCGCCATTGGGCCCGATCAACGCATGGATACTGCCGCGACGCACCTTCAGCGCGACGTCGCGAACGGCGAAGAAACCAGCGAATTCCTTGGTTAGTCCGCTGGTTTCGAGAATGAACTCATCGGCCAAATAGATTTCCCCCATGCGCTATCGATGCGAGGCCTCTCGCCGCGTAGCCAGTTTTTTCACGTCCGACAGGTTGCCCGAACCGTCTTGGAAACCGTCCCGGGCCTGCCGCCTCCGGGCCGGAATATGCCGTCATCCGCGGTGGTTAGGCAAGGTGGAAAGCTGTGCAGTGCGGCATCAGCAAGACCGGTTTCGGTTCATCCTTAGTCGAATAGCGTTCGGTCGCACTTTGCACGTCGGAAAGCGGTCGTTAACGGTGTTTTGCCCGGATTCCGCGCTTTCATAGAATATTTCCGTCTGTGGCGGAGGCTCTGGCGGTTGGACAGAGAGCGGGCCCCACCCTTGCAGTTCGAGAGCGCCAATCCGTCGGTCGTCAAATCGATCAGGCAACGCGATTTCCTGAACAATTGGCTGCGACTCTATGCCCGCGGCCAGGTCATTCCGCGGATAGACGAGTATCAGCCGGAGCGGATCGAGGAAGATCTGCCGGATCTGGTCTTCTTCAGCGTCGACATGACGGCGCAAGAGCCGCGGCTGACGATCCAGAGCGACGGCACGCGCATGGCGAATGCCTACGGACACACCGGCAAGGGCCGCCAGCTCGACGAGTATCTCGGACCGCGGCTCGCGCCGATCGTGGTGCCGGTCTACCATGAATGCATCGCCCGCCGCCTGCCGGCCTACACCATCGCCGATATCGATGACGTCTACGGCCGCGTCGTCGCCTATGAGCGGCTGCTGCTGCCATTCTCGGATGGCGGTCCGGTCACGCATCTGATCGCGTCGCTGAAGACGATCAGCGCGGACGGCAGCTTCGAAATCCGCAATCTGATGCGCGGCAACGACAGGCTGCCGGAGCCCCGGCTGCGCGCCATCATCGATCGCGACCTGTTCCATCGTGCCCCCGGCCGCATCCCGCGCGGCGACGTGCTCGAGTTCGGCTAGACGATGGACTTCGCAAGTGCCGATCCATCGGTGATCAAATCGATCACGCAACGCGTGCTGCTGAACGCCTGGCTGCGCGCATTGCGGCAGCCGAATGTGCTTCCCCTGCTCTCCGACTTTCATGCCGCCGGCGCCGCGGAAGAGCGGGCCGACATGATGGGGTTCGACGTGGTCGGCAGCGGCGATGCCGCTCGCTTCCTGATCACACAGGAGGGCGCCCGTCTGACCACCGCCTATGGCAACGAGTACGTCGATCCGGCACGCCGGACCAACCGCTTTCTGGATGATGCGATCGGCCCGGACCGATATGCGCACGTCATCCCATCCTATCGCTCGTGCCTGGCGCACAAGCGACCGAGCTACACGGTCTCGACCGTCGACGACGCCGACGGCAAGGACGTCTCGTATGAACGGCTGCTGCTGCCGTTCGGACGCGGCGACACCGTCGAGCAGTTGATCGGCTCCTACAAGGCGATCAGCATCGAAGGCCGCTTCAAGCTCAACAATCTGATGGGCGTGATGCCAAAGGCCGTTCCGGTCGTCGTCATCAGGGCCGTGATCGACCGCAGCTTCGTTCCGGCACGCCCGGCAGCACATGATTCCGTCGAGCTGATTTAGTCTTTCTTGTTTTGACGCGTTTTCTTCACGCGAACCGGTGCCCACTTCGCTCGAAAACGCTTTAGCTCTTCCGCGCTTTCGCCGGCACTTCCTTGGCGTAGATATCCGGCTTGAAGCCGACGACGCGCTTAGGCCCGAGATCGAGCACCGGACGCTTGATCATCGATGGCTGGTCGGCCATCAGCGCCAAGGCCTTGCGCTCGTTCAATCCCTCCTTGTCGCCATCAGGCAGCTTCTTGAAGGTGGTGCCGGCGCGGTTGAGCAGCGTCTCCCAGCCGACCTCGTCGCTCCACTGTTTGAGCTTGTCCTTGGCGATGCCTGAGGCCTTGTAGTCGTGGAAGTCGTAGGCGACGCCATGATCGTCGAGCCAGGCGCGCGCCTTCTTCATGGTGTCACAGTTCTTGATTCCGTAGATCGTGATGGTCAATGCCGTTCCCCGCATGCGTTGCTGCGGGAAATTAGCCCCGCGGCAACGCCTGCGCCAGATCGGATCGGATCAGTCTCCACACCGATATTGCCGGCGGCCTCAGTGCGCGTAGTGCGTGAAGACGAAGTCATAGTCGCTGGCATGCGCCTGATGGCAGGCAAAGCAGGTCTCGTGCTGGGCCGCATCCACCGGCTTGCCGTCGATGAAGCGGCCGAAGCCCCATCCGCCGGTCGATGCGTATCTGGCGGAGTCCTTGACCATGACCTGGACGGTGGTCGCCGGCCCCGTGACGAAGGCGCCCTTGAGGCCGGCCACCGGCTTGCGCTTCCAGGCCAGCTTGACCAGCTCGGTGCCGTCCGGAAACCGAGCCGCACCGTCCTGGTACGCCTTCACGGCGGTGGCGTTGCCGAGGACGCTCCTCAACTCGTCGAGCCCGGTCTCTTCTCCCGGCGCGATCAGCTTCCAGTCGCGGTACCCGGCTGGAATTGTCACCCCGAAGATCGGCGATGCCGCATCGTCGGCATGTCCGACCGCAAAGGGCAATGACGCGGTGATGCACGATACCGCGATCGCGGCAACCGCCCACTTCAGGACCTGTCTCATTGTCCGCGACCCGTACGTTCCACGCTCAGGCCCGGCTGACATCGATGACAGCCTGCGCGAACGCTTGTGGTGCCTCCTGCGGCACATTGTGACCGATGCCGCCGGTTGAGAGCCGGTGCTCATAGTGTCCGGAGAACTTCTTGGCGTAGACTTCAGGTTCCGGATGCGGCGCGCCGTTGGCATCGCCTTCCATCGTAATCGTCGGCACAGCGATGACCGGCGCCTGCGCCAGCGTCTTTTCGAAGGCGTCGTACTTCGTTTCGCCCTCGGCGAGGTCGAGCCTCCAGCGATAATTGTGCACGACGATGTCGACATGGTCAGGATTGTCGAAGGCGACAGCGCTGCGGTCGAAGGTGGCGTCGTCGAACTTCCACTTCGGCGAAGCGAGCTGCCAGATCAGTTTGTTGAAGTCATGCCGGTTCTTGGCATAGCCCTCGCGGCCACGCTCGGTGGCGAAATAGAACTGGTACCACCATTGCAGCTCGGCCTTCGGCGGCAGCGGCATCTTGCCAGCCTGCTGCCCGCCGATCAGGTAGCCGCTCACCGACACCATCGCCTTGCAGCGCTCGGGCCAGAGCACCGCCATGATATTGGCGGTGCGCGCCCCCCAATCGAAGCCGGCAAGCGTCGCCTTCTCGATCTTCAACGCATCCATCAGCGCGATGATGTCGGCGGCAACCGCGACCGGCTGACCGCTGCGCTTCGTGTCGCGGGAGAGAAACCGCGTCGTGCCATAGCCGCGCAGATGAGGGATGATAACGCGGTAGCCGGCCTCCGCCAGCGCCGGCGCGACGTCGGCGTAGGCGTTGATATCGTAGGGCCAGCCGTGCAGCAGGATCACGGCGGGACCGGAGGCCGGCCCCATCTCGACGTAACCAACATTCAACACTCCGGCATCGATCTGCTTGACCGGACCGAGCGCAGGATGCGCACCGGCCTTGATCGCGGGCAATTTAGCCTTGGCGGCCGACTGCGCGTGCGCCGGGGCGATGATGCCGAAGCCGGCGGCGGCGAGCGTCCCACCGGCGATACCAAGGAAGTGACGGCGTTGCTGATTGATGGATTGCGACATGGCGATCTCCCGGATGTGCGTGTCACTTATCAGCATGACAGAGCCCGAACTGGCCCGCATTCAGACAGCGTGGATTTGTCGTTCAGACTGTCTTGATTTTGGCTCCAGCCACCCTGTGCTAGGTTCCGCCAGCAGCACGGGCCCCGGTCGCCGGACTTTTGACTTTGCCTTACCATTTCAATGACTTCACCCTCGATCCTGATCGCCGCGAGCTGCGCCGCGGCGATGCGCTGGTGGCTGTCGAGCCGCAGGTCTTCGATCTGATCGAGTTCCTCATTCGGGCACGTGATCGCGTCGTTAGCCGTGACGACGTCCTCGCCGCCGTCTGGCACGGCCGGATCGTCTCGGAAGCGACGCTTGGCAGCCGGGTCAATGCGGCGCGGATGGCGCTCGGCGACAATGGCGGGGAGCAGCGCCTGATCCGCACCCTGCCCCGCAAGGGGCTCCGATTTGTCGGCGAGGTCCGGGAAGGCGCCGTCTCCACCCAGACCGCCGCGGCGAGCGCCGGCGCTCGCCCGAGCGAAGGGCCGGCAATCGCGGTGCTGCCTTTCACCAACATGAGCGGCGACGCCGAGCAGGACTATTTCGCCGACGGCATCGCCGAGGATATCACCACCGCCCTCTCCCGCTGCGGCGGGCTGACAGTCATCGCGCGCAACTCCGCCTTCACCTACAAGGGCAAGACGGTCGATATCCGCCAGATCGGACGCGATCTGGGCGTCGGCTATGTGCTCGAGGGCAGTGTCCGCCGCGGCGGCGATCGGCTGCGGATCACCGGGCAGTTGATCGACGCGGTCTCCGGCGCGCATCTGTGGGCCGACCGTTTCGACGGCGCGGCCAACGAGGTCTTCGACCTGCAGGACCGCATCACCGAAAGCGTGGTCGGCGCGATCGAGCCGACTTTGCATGTCGCGGAAGCCGAACGCCGCCGGGCGGCACCGCCCGGCAAGCTCGATGCCTACGACCTGCTGTTGCGCGCCTACAGCCTGCGCTACCAATTCACGCCCGCGAGCATGGAAGCGGCGCTGGATTGCCTCGACCGGGCGCTTGCGCTCGATCCCGACTACGCGCCGGCGATGGCCGCTTCGGCCTATTGCCATGCGCTGCGCCACTTCCAGGGCTGGCTGTCGCCGACCGATCCATATCGGGAGCGCGCGGTCGCGCGCGCCTGGCGCGCCGTCGAGCTTGCGCCTGGCGATGCGCAGGTGTTGTGGATGGCGGCGTTCGCGATCTGGAACATGGCCGACGAGATCGAGCCGGCGCGCGAATTGTTCGAGCGCTCGCTCGCGATCAATCCGAATTCGGCGATGGCGCTGGTGCTCGGTGGCTGGATCGAGGCGATGCGCGGCAACCAGGCGGCCGGCCGCGCCATGATCGAGCGCGCGCAGCGGCTGAACCCGCGCGACCCGCGCGGCTGGTTCGCCTCCGCGGCGCTCGCGATCTGCGCGGTGCTCGACCAGAACTTTGCCGAGGCGGTGACCTGGGCCGACAAGGCACTGGCGCAGAACCGCCGTTTCGCGGTGGCGCTGCGCGTGCTGATCGTGGCGCTGGTCAGGAACGGCGACCGCGAGCGCGCGACGCAGGTCGCCCGCGAGTTGCTCAAGGTCGAGCCGGAGTTCACGATTTCAAGGTTCCTGGCGCGGATTCCGTTTCCCGTCGAGTCGATGTCCAAAACCTATGTCGAGACGCTGAAGGCCGCCGGCGTTCCGGATTAATTCAGCCTCCCCCGCCCGGCTCCAGCGCCTCGCCGAGTTCGATCGGATGCGCCATGGCCTGGTGCAGCGCGTCCTTGTCGAGTTCGCCTTCGGACAGGCTGATCACCACGCAGGCGACGCCATTGCCGACCAGGTTGGTCAGCGCGCGGCACTCGCTCATGAACTTGTCGATGCCGACCAGAATGGCAATCGATTGGATCGGAATGTCAGGCACGATCGACAGCGTCGCGGCGAGCGTGATGAAGCCCGCACCGGTGACGCCGGAGGCGCCCTTCGAGGTGATCATGGCGACGCCGAGAATGCCGAGCTCCTGCCAGATCGTCAGATGGGTGTTGGTGGCCTGAGCCAGGAACAACGTCGCCAGCGTCATGTAGATGTTGGTGCCGTCGAGGTTGAAGCTGTAGCCGGTCGGGATCACGAGGCCGACCACCGAGCGCGAGGCTCCGAGATGCTCCATCTTCTGGATCATCTGCGGCAGCACGGTCTCGGACGACGAGGTGCCGAGCACGATCAACAGCTCATCCTTGATATAGGCGATGAAGCGGATGATCGAGAAGCCTGCCAGCCGCGCGATGGCACCGAGCACGATCAGCACGAACAGGATGCTGGTGAGATAGAAGGTGCCGATCAGCGCGGCCAGGTTCACTAGCGAGCCGAGGCCGTAGGCGCCGACCGTGAAGGCCATCGCGCCGAACGCGCCGAGCGGCGCGACGCGGACGATCATGCGGATGATGCCGAAGAACATCTTGGCGGCCTTGTCGATCGCCGCCGCGATCGGTTCGCCGGTTTTGCCCATGAGCGCGATCGCAAACCCCGAGAGAATCGAGATCAGCAGCACCTGCAACAGGTCGCCGCGCGCAAGCGCGCCGAAATAGCTGTCCGGAATGATCGCCATCAGATGGGCGACGATGCCCTGTTCCTTCGCCTGGGTGACGTAGGTCGCGACCGACTTCGGATCGATCGTGGACGGATCGATGTTGAAGCCGCGACCGGGCTGCAGCACCTCGCCGACCACAAGGCCGAACGCGAGTGCGACCGTCGATACCATCTCGAAATAGACCAGCGCCTTCAGCCCGACCCGGCCGACGCGCTTGAGATCGCCCATCGAGGAGATGCCGTGCACCACCGTGCAGAAGATCACAGGCGCGATCATCATCTTGATCAGCGCGATGAAGCCGTCGCCGAGCGGCTTCAGTTCCTTGCCGAGGTCGGGATAGAAATGCCCGATCAGGACCCCCGCGAAGATCGCGATCAGCACCTGGATGTAAAGGATCTTGTACCAGGGATGATGTGGCCGGACGACCGGTTGGATCGCATCTGTGGTCATGAAGCCCCCCCCGACTGACAGTTATTATTTTTACAGTTTCGTAGTCACGGCCGCTTCGGAATATTCAGGCCGCGCTCCACCGCCGGCCGCTCGAGGCCGCGTTCGAGCCAGGCCGCGACATGCTTGAACCGGTCGAACTCGACCAGCTCCCGCGCGCCGTAGAAGCCGATCAGGTTGCGCACCCAGCCGAGCATCGAGATGTCGGCGATGGTGTAGTCGTCGTCCATGAACCACTGCCGTCCGGCAAGGTGCGTCTCCATCACGCCGAGCAGGCGGCTGGATTCGGCGACGTAACGCTGCAGCGGCCGCTTGTCCTCATAGTCCTTGCCGGCGAATTTGTGGAAGAAGCCGAGCTGGCCGAACATCGGCCCGATGCCGCCCATCTGGAAATGAACCCACTGGATGGTTTCGTAACGGCGCGCCGGGTCCGCCGGCAACAGCTTGCCGGTCTTCTCGGCGAGGTATTGCAGGATGGCGCCGGATTCGAACAATGGCAGCGGTTTGCCGCCGGGCCCGTCGGGATCGAGGATGGCCGGGATCTTGCCGTTCGGGTTCAGCGAGAGGAACTCCGGCGTTTTCTGGTCGTCCTTGTTGAAGTCGACAAGATGCACCTCGTAGGGCAGCCCGATCTCCTCGAGCATGATCGAGACCTTGACCCCGTTCGGCGTCGGCAGCGAATAGAGCTGCAGGCGGTCGGGGTGCTGGGCAGGCCAGCGGCGGGTGATCGGAAAGGCAGACAGGTCGGGCATGGATTGGCTCATCAGCAGGCGGGCGGTGGCGGTCGGTCTGAACTTAGGCGATCCGACGCGCCGATTGAAGCCCTCTGCGATCATCCAACGTTCAACCTGCTATTCGCCTTGTGCCTCCCGCACCGCACCTCCCGCAGTTCACTTCTCGCAGTTCACTTGGCCTTCTTCACGCGTGCTGCCTTTGCCTTCTTGGCAGGACGAGCTTTCGCCGGCCGCGCCTTGGTTTTAGCCGCCTTGGCTTTTGTCATCCCGGTCTTCGCAGCCCTCTTCTTCGCAGTCGCTTTCTTGCTCGTACCTGTTTGTCCTGTTGGAACCAGCGAGTGCGGACCAACCGCGGGCGCAACTCCGCCGACTGCACTCTGCAGGCCCGGGCGCGCCCGCGTGCTGGCGCTGGCCTGACCGACCGGCGTCGGCAACGCGTCGGCCGCTGATGTCGCGGACAGCCAGAACGCCAGTTCGGCTGATTTGACCTGGTTGTCGGCCGAGAAATAGCTGTTCTGCCAGCTGTCGTCGCTCGCAAGGGAATGCCAGGCCGTGTTGGGGTTGGTCTGCAACCAGTAGCGCCAGGCGTAGTGATCATAGACGTCGAGACAATGCGCGGCATAGGCCTCCGCGACCGCCCGGTGGGCGCGGATGATCACCAGGTTCTCGTCGTTGTTGTAGGACGCCTTGTAACCGAGATTGTGACTGCCGGTGATCACGATGCAATCGTCGGCGAAAGGATCGATCACCACGATCTTGTCGTGGATCACGGCATGGCCCGCCTGGTTCAGCTCGGCCTCCCACTGACCGAACGCGTCGTCCTTGGTCACGCCGCGGGTATGGATGACACGGAAATCCTCCGGCAGCGGCGGGTCGCCCTTCTGGCGCTTCGGCTGCTTGGCGCTGGAGTCGCCCCCGGTGATTCCGACGGCGAACGCGCCTGACGCCTGAGGCGCGGTGACTGCGCCGCGCACGAACAACGAGGGCTTCGCCTTGAGGGCGTCCGTAATCGCGTCGATGATGCTCGGCGAGCCCGGCTCGAACACAAGGAACAGGATCGCCTGCTTTGCGCCCGCGATCGCGTCGAACACCATCTTCAGGTCGGGCGGCGTCTCCTCGCCGGGTCCGGGCTTGGCGGCCCTGCGCTTCGACGTATTCGGCGAGAACCAGAGGTCGACCGTACCGCTGTTGTCCTCCAGCGTGATCGTCGGAAGTCCCTTGTTATCGGCCTCGCGAAGCGCCGGGCCCTGCTCCGCCTTGCCGTTGTTGCCCGGCGGCACGGTATCGTCCTTCAGCCGCTGCCAGTAGTCGGCATAGGCCTGCGCCATCGTCGGCGAACGCGCGATGATCGTGTTGTTGGTCTGTGCACACAGCGCGTTCGACGTGCAATTGGTCGACCCGAACAGCACCGCCTGCGGCGTGCCGTTGACCAGCACCTGGAACTTGTTGTGGCCGATGCTGTTGCTCGGCATGAAGCGGTCGATCACGGTCAACCCGGCCGCCTTGATCTGCTGGCGCTCCTGGGCATAGGTGTCGTTGGTGAAATCGCCGCCCTTCTTGGTGCCACCTGGCATGTTTGATAGAATCAGGCTGCCCCGGCTGCGCAGCGCGGCAAAGTGCTGGATCAGCTCCGGATCCTGGAATTCGTAAAGCGCGAGCAGCAATTCGCCGTTGGAGCTCAAGGCTTCGTCGGGAAGCGTGGTGAGCGCCTCGATCATCTCTCCGGCGAGATCCATCCGCAGTTGATCGCCGATCGTGACGATCCGCGCCTTCAAGACGTCGACCATCCCGCCCGCCGGCGAGCCGTCGGTGAGCTTGTGCGCGGTCGCCTGCGTGGCCAGGATGCCGCGGTTGAAATAAGCCGACAGCGTGCCGTAGTTCGGGCTGAGCTGCACCTGATTCGAGATCAGCGGCCCAAACGGCATCGGCTGCAGGGCGCCGGGCGTGCCGCTCATCGGCACGATCTTGTATTTGTAGGTGCCGCCGCGCTTGCCGTAGACATCCTTCCAGAAAAACTTCTGCACGGGGTCGTTGGCGGTGGTGCGGCCCGGCGTCGCCGTCTCGCCCTTGAACGTCGCCAGCGCCGGCAGCACGGTTTCGGTTCCCGCCTTGACGTCGATCCGATGGACAGCGAATCCGAGACAATTCGCGAGCTTGCCGCCGAAGGTCCAGGCGACCACTGCCATATCGTTGTTGGAGAATGCGACGGCTTTCATGACGCCTCCTTAAATCTTGAATCCCGGATGGGACGATAAATCTCGGATGTGACGCAGGATCGAAAAAACGGTTCGAAAATACGGATCGAAAATGATGAGCTGCAGGATGTGGCGAAGAAGGCCGCCACGATTGGTGATTAAAATCAGTTAAAAGTTGCAATAAACGTGTCGAGCGACTTGAAGTTATACACGTAAACGGGCCGCCCCGCACGCGATATTGCCTGATTTTGCTACCAAAAGATGTGAACTGATTCACATTGCCCCGGTGGCGCAGCACCGCACCTGCCCTTGTCGCTCGGCGCTGTGTAGGACAGATTGGCGGCCCACGGCGTCTTATCGGAATTGGACAACGAACTTGGACAACACATGCCCCTCGGTCTCTCTGACGACGAGCTCGCAACCCACAAGACCGTGTTCGCGGCCGATGCGCTGGCCGGTCAGGTGGTCGTCGTCTCCGGCGCCGCCGGCGGCATCGGACGCGCGATCGCCTTTCTGTTCGCGCGGCTCGGCGCCCATGTCGTCGCGGTCGGCCGCAACAACGACAGGCTCGATGCTCTCATCGACACTCTCGGACGCCGCGGCTTGAAAGCATCCGCCCTTGTCGCCGACATCAAGGACGTCGACGCCGTCAACGCAATGTTCGATGCGGTCTGGGCCGCACATGGCCGTGTCGATATCCTCGTCAACAGCGCCGGCGGCCAGTTCCCGCAGCCCGCGATCGATTTTTCCAGCAAGGGCTGGAACGCGGTCATCAACACCAACCTCAACGGCACCTGGTACATGATGCAGGCTGCAGCGCAGCGCTGGCGCGACCGCAAACATCCCGGCAGCATCGTCAACATCGTCGTCGTCACGACCCATGGCCTTTACGGCATCGCACACACGATCGCGGCGCGGTCCGGCGTGATCGGGCTGTCGCGCGCGCTTGCGGTCGAGTGGGCGCCGCTCAACATCCGGGTCAACTGCATCGCCCCCGGCGCGATCGAAACC
The DNA here is from genome assembly GCF_000938235.1 of Bradyrhizobium sp. LTSPM299. NCBI lineage: Bacteria > Pseudomonadati > Pseudomonadota > Alphaproteobacteria > Hyphomicrobiales > Nitrobacteraceae > Bradyrhizobium > Bradyrhizobium sp. LTSPM299. The sequence goes on along the minus strand of NZ_JYMU01000038.1, from coordinate 60,914 downwards.
GAGGGCTGGAACGTCTATACCGAGCAGGCGCGCGCCGCCTATCCGCGCTCCAACCCGATGATGCGGCCGGGTTCGCCCTGGGATATCGCGGAAGCCAGCGTCTATCTCGCCGGCCCCTCCGGCAAGTTCGTCACCGGCGAAACGCTGACCGTCGACGGCGGCGGCCAGCATTGGGGCGAGACCTGGACGACGGGGAAGCCGGATTATTTCAAAGGCGGCGACTAGGTTCTCGCACCGTGCGCAAGGGTGGGCAAAGGCGCCCTTCGCGCCGTGCCCACCATCACAAGCAGCGCAAGAAGTGGTGGGCACGCCTCGCTTTGCCCACCCTACGGATCATTTCCCATCATCGAAGCTGACAATCACCGCGGCATTCGCGATAAGGATCGGGTCATTGCCGAGGTCCGACGGGATTTCGAGCCCGCCCGCGATCGCCTTCACCGTCTTGGTGCCGTAGGGCAGTTCTTTTGCAACCGCATCGGTATCCACGTCCTGCGGATTCGGCACGGCGATAGTGACATCGACGAACATGTCGTTCGCGGTCTTGCCGAGCATGCGGAAGAAGCCGAGACTGGAGTGGCGGATCGCATCCGAAACCGCACGCTTGGCGGCCTTGGTAGCGTCGCGGCCGTGGACGTCGACGCCCATGCCCATTTCGGTGATACAGCGCACGCGTGTCATGAAAATTCCCTGTCGTCGTTGGCGCGGAGATATCAACTTCAATCGTCCGTGGCGGCCACGTCGTCAAGTCATGCGCTCGCGATCTCGCGGCAGTGTGAGCCCGAGGTTTGCATTTCGTTTGCCCTCTCTTGGAACAAGGGCGCAGGGAAAGCCGGGTGCACGCTGCACCCGCGGTCTCGTGTGCAAGGGTGGAATAGAAACGCACACGAGCATACAGGTTCAGCGGAGGCACTCCGGCTTTCCCTGCGCGATGGCTTACGGCTTATACGTGCTCTCCCCGGCGAGGACCGGGCTTGTTTGTCACCGTCGTCCGCCAGACGCGGATGCGTCTCGCAAACTTTTGCCTGCCACTGGGGCGTCGGGAACACACGATTTCACCGTCCGCCTCTGCCACGCTCGTCAGTCGTGACATCGGCGTCCACCGCATCCCACCGCGCGTTCGTGACGTGCGCTCGCCCCTCAATCGGGTGGGACGGGGGATTCATACACTGAGTTACCCTTCTGATAAAGCGAAATATTTTGCGCGAGGGGCTTGCGCCGTCGGGCAGTCACATAGTCAGTCACACAGCGATAACGGAGCCCTTCAGGATGGGTCGAAGGCTGTGATCGCCCGAATCGCGGCGTCGCATGTTCAGCGCAAACCCACGCTCCGAAGCTTTGACGACCGTCGATGGATGTTCGGCGAAACAGGCGCATAGCGCAGTCTGGCTTTCATGTGCCAGTCGCTGACGTGTTCCGTGCTGTCTTCGAGACGAACGACCGATCCTACGAACGAGTAGCCTCGTCCTTTAACGTTGGCGATATATCTGTTGCCGCACTCGCCGTCCCTGAGCGCCTTGCGGATGGCGGCCACGTGGACCCGGAGGCTGCCCTCCTCCACGGTGACGTTCGACCAGACATGATTAATGAGCTCGTTCTTACCGATGACCTCGCCTGGACGTTCGGCGAGATAGACCAAAATATCGAACGCGCGACCACCAAGGGGAAGCGTGACACCGTTGCACCATAGCACCCTCTTGCTACCCGAAAGCTCAAACGGACCAAATCTCAGCGTTCTATGGACCATGGCTAGTCTAGAGCAACCGGGCATCGCAACTTCCATCCTCTATAGCGCACTATAATGTCAAGTAATTGCGCCGTATGCACCGTGTCTGCCGTTGTTTAGACCGCTTTTGCTCAACCCCCTTGGCTGGGCTGACAACTACGAACCGAACTCGCGGCGATACATCGCGGGGGTCAAACCCGTGGCCCGCCGGAACGCACGGGTAAAGCTCGATTGCGAGGAAAATCCGCACACGAAGGCCATTTCTGCAATCGATGTGCCCCCCGCCGCGATCATTGTCTTTGCCCACTCCAGCCGCCTTTGGCTGACGTAGCGATGCGGAGGCATGCCTACTGCGGCAGAAAACGCGCGCGTGAAGTAAAAGATGCTGAGAGACGCGACGTTGGCGAGATCGGCAACCGCGATATCGTCAGCAAGATGCTCCTCGACATAATCAAGAACACGCCTCAGGCGTCGCTCATCGAGCCGGTGACGTCGTTCAATCGGCAAGCGGACGGAACCAGCATCCCAATGCGCGTGTAGCAATCTTGCAGCAAGCAGCAGAGAGGCCGTTTCCGCGAACATGCGTCCAGCAGCCGTAGGGGTGATCATCTCTGACAGCACCGACAAGCCAACCTGATTAACGACTTCGTCCTGCTCGCCGCACACGTAGCGAACAGACCGAGCGAGCGCTGCAGGAAGACCGTAGTAATCGCCAAGTTGCGTAAAGACGCTGGCGGTCAAGTGTAAGTTCAAGACTCGAATCGTTGTGGCAGTAGCGGTGTAGCCCTCATCATACTTGCCGCCCATTGGTTTGACCCAGACGTTGCCCGGTATGTGCTCCGACAACCGCCAGCTTCCACCGATTCTGCAGACGGAGATGCCTTCCGATCCATCAAGCAAGATTGCGATTTTGGTCTCCGGGTCAGCGGGGTGCGTCCCTCCTCCGCGACCATAGGAACGGACCTCGGCGAAAAGATTCGACCAACCCAACTCAGACGACGACTGCAGCACGTCGTATCGCTGATCTTGCGCTTTTTGCACGCTGTTCCTCCGCGACCATCGCAGACGACTATCGTAATTTCCGCGGTCTAGTAAGGAGATCACGAGACCAATCAAATTGGCTTCGTCTTCAGCCTGCTTTTCAGATAAATCCGGGTCATCTCGCGCAACTCCTCGATGGCGCCCGGACGAACGCTTTGGTCAGCGGCGTCCGAGAAGGCGGCCATCGTCTTCATGTTGCCGAGGATCACGACGGCCATGTCCTGCGCCTTGTTGGCGGTCAGGCTCGGGCTGCGCAGCGTCAATGTCCGGACGATGTGCTTGTGGATGGATCTGCTGAATTCACCGCGCTTCACCGACAAAACTTCAGGGATTTCCAACAATCGTTTCATCGTCGGCCCGGCGCCCTTATGGAGATCGACCATCAGATCCAGCAGGAAATCAGCGAGCGACGCGATGGATAGCGATTGGATTTTGGAATCAAGTTCGTCGAAGGCGTTGTGAACGCCTTCGTGGTAGTGCGCGATCAGCGCGTTTGCCAGGACTTCCTTGCTGGGAAAGAAGCGATAGAGCGAACCTATCTTGGTGTTCGATCTCGCCGCGATCTCGGCCATCGTCGCCGCCTCATAGCCCTTCTCGGCGATGACGGCTTCGCCCGCCTTCAATATGGCGGCGACCCGCAGCTTTCCGTTGCGCCGTTGCGGCATCCTCGCTTGTGGAACTTCGCCGGGTCTTGACATAGTTGAGGACATGCTCAATTATCGCGTTATGTGAGTATGAACTCAATTAACGCGGTGAAACACCGAACGTCAATCCAACAGGCGAAAACGCATGCTTGAACTCGATCCCAAGACGACCGCTCTGGTCCTCATCGATCTCCAAAAAGGCATCCTGGGGCACGAACTGAAGCCTCACCCGGCAGACCGGGTCGCGAAGGCCGGCGGCACGCTCGCGGACACCTTCCGCAAAGCAGGCGCGCCGGTCGTTCTCGTGAATGTAGGCTTCGCCAAGGATTTCAAAGACGCCTTGAGGCAGCCTGTCGATCAGCCCTTCGCCGCACCGCCGGGCGGCTTTCCCGAAAATTTCAGCGAGTTGATCGATGGATTGGCAAAGCCTGGCGACATTCTCGTCACCAAGCACCAATGGGGCGCCTTCCACGGCACGGAACTGGACCTGCAACTGCGCCGCCGCGGTATCCAGACAATCGTCCTGGGAGGCGTCGCAACGAACATCGGCGTCGAGTCGACGGCACGACAGGCATGGGAACACGGCTATGCCGTCGTTCTTGCCGAAGATGCCACGAGCGGCTTGTCCGCCCAAATGCACGACTTTACTTTCGGCAACATCTTTCCAAGGATCAGCCGAGTCGTCAAAAGTTCTGATCTCACGCTCTCTCAAGCCTGACCGTGTAGCCGTCGATGTCTTTATCCACGCTGCCAGTCGTCGCTCGTTGGGGAGTTCTGATCGCTCTTTCGGTTCTGTTTGCCGCCTTGCTGACATGGGCCCGGCTGCCGGCAGCCCTGCTGCTTGGCGCGATGTTGGCCGGCATCCTCGTCGAAAATGGCGGAGCCGGCATCCTCGTGCCACAACTGCCTTTTGGCTTCGCGCAAGCGGTCGTCGGCTGCATGATAGCACGCGTTCTTACCTCCACCATTCTTCATTCCTTTCTGCATCAGTGGCCGCTGTTTCTCGGCATCAGTCTGCTGGTCATCGCTGCCAGTTGCGTGTTGGGCTGGATCATCAGCAAGTTGCGCATTTTGCCCGAGACGACGGCCATTTGGGGATTATTGCCTGGCGCGGCGTCAGCCATGATGCTGATGGCCGATGCTTACGGCGCCGATGCCCGGCTGGTTGTCTTCATGCAATATGTGCGTGTCGTCATGGTCGCTCTCGTCGCCTCCATCATTGCCCGTTTCTGGGTTCACGCACCGGCGGTTGCGGCCGCAGCGCCTGCGGTCTGGTTTGCGCCGATCCACGCACTGCCTTTTCTTGAAACGCTGGTCCTCGTTCTTGGAGGAGTCATTCTAGGGCCTGTTTCCAGCATTCCGGCGGGAATATTGCTGATACCCATGTTCCTCGGTGCGGTTCTGCAATCCAACGGTCTTGTCGAAATCGAATTGCCAAGCTGGCTGCTGGCGCTCAGCTATCTGCTTCTTGGCTGGACGATTGGGTTGCGGTTTACCCGAGACATTCTTGTGTATGCCATCCGGGCTTTGCCGAAAATGATGGTATCAATTCTGATGCTGATCGCATTTTGCGGCGGCTTGGCCTTCGCTCTCGTCGAAATTTTCGATATCGATCCTCTGACGGCCTATCTTGCCACCAGCCCGGGCGGGGCAGACTCGGTCGCCATTATTGCGGCATCCACCAACGTCGATGTCGGGTTTGTTATGGCGCAGCAGATCGCTCGTTTTATGCTCGTCCTTATCGTTGGTCCGGCTTTGTCCCGATTCGTTGCGGATCAAATAGCCATGAATGTTCCAAATATTTCCGACAAAACTCCCACCTGAGTGAGTTGGTCGCAGAAGATTAGAACGTGACTCCATTTAGAGCGTGAACCGATAAATTCAGGGGCGTCGGCGAACGTCAGCTTTGGTGGGCATTTCGGCGCTTCCGGAAAAGTGCCATCAACCGACACCGACATTTCCGTTGCCGGTAGACCACTTGTTCGGGTTCACGCCGGATTTTGCTTTCCCCTGAGGATCTTCGTGGCGCTGCGTCACGCCGCCGGGGCTACCGCCGAAAACGCCGCGAGCGTCCGCTCGACCGTGGCACGATCGATATGGCGATGCGTGACCAGGCGAAGCTGCCCTGCTCCGCTGGCCTGCACCAGAATTCCGCTTGCCTTCAGCGCGGACGCCCAGCCGGCGGCATCATGCGTGCTATTCGCGACATCGATGCGCAGGATGTTGGTTTGCACATGATCCGGCTCGGCAAGCGCCGGATCCAGCCATGCCAGCCCGTGTGCCAGGTGCTGCGCGGCATCGTGATCCTCGCGCAGACGCTCGATCATGGTGTCGAGCGCGACCAGGCCGGCGGCGGCGATCACGCCGGCCTGCCGCATATTGCCGCCGACGATGCGCCGGAACGCCCGCGCCCGCGCGATGAAAGCATCGTCGCCGACCAGCAGGCTGCCGACCGGCGCACTGAGTCCCTTGGAGACGCAGAACATCAGGCTGTCGGCGTGCGCGGCAATCTCGCGCGCGCTGACGCCGAGCGCCACGGCGGCATTGAACAGACGCGCGCCGTCGACATGCACGGCAATGCCGTTGTCGCGGCCGATCGCGTGGATGCACGCCATATGCGCCAATGGCAGCACGGTGCCGCCGGCGCCGTTGTGACTGGTCTCCATCCAGATCAGCGCCGGCCGCGGCCGTCCCGCCCCAAGCGTCGCGCGGATCGCCTGCTCGAGCGCCGCTTCATCCATCGCGCCGCGGCGGCTCGGGACCGATCGCGGCACCAGACCCGCCACCGTCACCATGCTGCCGATCTCCGAATTGAACAGATGCGCGCCGCCGTCGGCGAAGACCTCGCCGCCCCGCTCGCCATGCGCAAGCATCGCCAAGAGATTGCCCATCGTGCCGCTCGGCACGAACAGTGCCGCCGCCTTGCCGGTCAGCGACGCCGCCCGCGCCTCCAGCGCGCGCACGGTCGGGTCGCCGTCACGGCTGTCGTCACCGAGCGGCGCGCTACGCATCGCCTCATACATCGCCTCGGTCGGCAACGTCACGGTGTCGCTGCGCAGATCGACGATGTCGGTCGCGGCCGGTGGGGTCTGTCTGGCGTCCATCATGCGTCCTGGGTCTTCAGTGCGAGCGCGGCGGTCTCCGGCGCCGCCGCCGCAAACTCGCCGCCAAAACGCTGGACCAGCTTCACCGCAACCGTGTTGCCGAACACGTTGATCGCGGTGCGACCCATGTCGAGGAAGGCGTCGACACCGGCGATGATCGCCAGCGCCTCGACCGGCAGCCCGATCGCCGACAGCACCATGGCGATGGCGACGAGCCCGCCGGAGGGAACATTGGCGCTGCCCTTGCTGGCGATGGTGGTGACCATCACGATGGTCAGCAATGTCGACCAGCTGAGCGCCACGTCATAGGCCTCGGCCAGGAAGGTTACGGCGAGCGCGAAATACATGATCGCGCCGTCGCGGTTGAAGGCATAGCCGAGCGGCAGCACCACCGAGACGATCCGGTTCGGCACGCCCATCGCCTGCAGCTTCTCCATGTGCAGCGGCAGCGTGACTTCCGAGGAGCGGGTGGAGAACGCGAGCAGCATCGGCTCCATCACCGCCTTCGTCACGGCGATCGGCTTCTCGCCGATCGCGAGCAGTATCAGCCAGAAGATCACGACCATGACCGCGAGGCCGAGATACATCACGGCGACGAGCTTGGCGAGCGCGACCACCGTCGCCAGGCCCTGGGTCGCGAACAACCAGGCCATGATGGCGAACACCGCGAGCGGCGCCAGCGCCGTGATCCATTTCGTCATCTTGAACATGGCCGCCATCACGGCCTCCAGCACCGCGACGACAGGCTCGCCGACCTTGCCGATCGAGGCCAGCGCGAGGCCGAATAGGATGGCGAAGACCAGTGTCGGCAGGATCTTCTGCTCGGCCATCGCAGCGACGATGTTCGAGGGGATCATGTCCATGAAAAATTTAACCCAGTCGACCGACACCGCGAGGTTGGCCGGCAGCTTGCCGGTTGTGGCGAGCGGTGCTCCGGCGCCGGGATGGAAGATCCCGTTGAGCAGCAGGCCGATCACGATCGAGATCACGGTTGCGAGATAGAAATAGCCGAGGCAGATCACGACGACGCGGCCGAGTACCTTCATCTCGGTGCCCATCCGGTAGATGCCGAGCGCGACCGATGAGAACACGACGGGAATGACGATCATCTTCACCGCCTCGACAAAGCCGGCGCCAAACGGACGCAGGCTCGCGCCGAACTCCGGCCACAGCAGCCCGACGGCGAGCCCCGCGACCAGGCCGATCAGCATCTGCACCGCAAGCGGCCACGCAAAAACACGCCGGATGCCGGATCGCACGCTCATGACCGATGATCTCCCTTCGCCGAGGTCTGCGGTCGCACCGCGCCCAGCGCCTTGAGGCGGGCCTCGAACGCCGACGACAGATGCCGCCACATCCGCTGTTGCGCAGCGTCGGGGTCTTGCGCCTCGACGGAAGCGTAGATCTCGAGATGCTCGTTGACGGCCTGCCGGGTCCGCTCGGTGCTGTATTGCGGCATCTTCTGCAGCGCGAGGCCGCTCTGGGCGCGCAGATTGTCATAGGCCTGCACCAGCCGGTCGTTGCCGGTGGCGCGGAACAGTTCGTCGTGGAAGGTCCAGCCGATCTGCTGCGCTTCCTCCACATCGATCGCCGCGCGCGATCGGACGCGGCGCAAGTCCTTCGCACAGCGCTCAAGGCCTTCGGTCGGGCCGCGCGTCGCGGCGAGATAGGCCGCCATGCCCTCGAGCGCGAGGCGCAGCTCGTGGATCTCACGCAGATCGTCGAACGACAATTGCCGCACGAAGGTGCCGCGCATCGGATGGATCGTGAGCAGGCCGTCCCTCGCGAGCGCACTCAAGGCCTCGCGGACCGGCGTTCGCCCAAGCGCGAGCCGATCGGAAAGGCTGCGTTCTGACAGCGGTTCGTCAGGCGCGAACTCGCCTGAGAGCACGAGGTCGCGAATACGCGCATAGGCCCGGTCGCGGTGAAGGGACGTCGACATGTCTCTGACATACCAGCAGTATGTCAGTGGTGTGTCAACTCGAAATCACCGTCGTGTCCACCGTTTGACTCCGGTTCATCTCGGCGGGCGGATAGTGCGTGCGCGGCCAACCGCGATCTCGGAAGGAGCCTTGCATGCTACAGCTCAGCCGCCGGCGAGCGCTGACGCTTGCCTCGTTCGTCATGGCAAGCCCATTGCTCGGCACCGAGAGCCGTGCCGAACAGGCGGCGGTACCCGGATCGGCCACCTTCGAGATGGCGACCTTCACCGCCACATCAGGCGGCGACGCCGATGCAGCCTTTGCCAAGGCGATCGCGGCGATCGCCAAATCGGCGGTTGACGCGGGCAAGGCCGGGCCGGTTCACATCGTCCTCAACCTCGAGAAGAATTTCAGCTACCGGATCAAGCGGCCGCTCGCGTTCAGGCAGCTGCATGGGTTCGAGCTCAACGGCAACGGCGCGCAATTGATCAATATGGCCCGCACCGGCAGCCTCGCGATATCAGGCAGCAATCGCCTCACCGTCCGCGATCTCACCATCGACTACGACCCGCTGCCATTCACGCAAGGCACCATCGCCGCCTTCGACAAGGGCGCGCTCGAGATCACGGTGAAGGTCGATCCCGGCTTCCCCGACGACGCCGCGCTGCTCGCCACCTATACCGACGGCTTCTTCAAGGTGATGGACCGCCGCAACCGGGCGCTGAAGTCAGGCGCCCGGGACTTCCTCTCGCCCCGTCGGGTGGAACGCGTCAGCGACGGCCTGATCAAGGTGCATCTCGCGTGGAGCGCGAACGATCGCTTCCCGAGCCAGTTGCCGATCGCGGTCGGCGACGCGGTCGCGATCTCCAATGGCGGCGCGACCGCGATCGCCGTCGATTCCAGCGTGGCGACGAGTCTCATCGATGTGAAAGTGCTGGCCTCGCCGGGCATGGGGATCGTCGAAAGCGGCGGCGAAGGTTCGATGCTGCTGCAGAAGGTCTCGGTCGTTCCGGGACCCCGGCCGAAGGGCGCTGCGACCGACCGCCTGATCTCCACCAATTCGGACGGATCGCACTTCACCGCGGTCGAGCGCGGCCCGACCCTGGAGGATTGCAGCTTCGCCAACACCTCCGACGATGCCATCAACGTCCACGGCTTCTACTAATACGTGGTGGCGAAGCCCGCGCCGCGGCGCTTCCTGCTGAGCCCGAAATGGGACATCGGACTATTGGCCGGCGACGACGTCGAGAGCTGCGATCACGCGACCTTTCGTTCACTCGGACGCAGCAAGGTCGAGCAGCTCACAAAACGCCACGCGCCGGAGCTGAAGGCGAAGATCGCCCAGATCTGGAAGAACAAGAGCCCGACCACCCAGCCGGACCTGATCTACGACGTCGTGCTGCAGCAGGACCTGCCGCTCAAGGTCGGCGATGCCATCACCTCGCTGACGCATATCGGGTCCGGCGCTACCGCGCTGCGTTGCAGCTTCCATGCCTGCGGCCGCGTGCTGATGAAGGCGCCGAACGCCATCGTCGAGAACTGCCAGTTCACGTTCTCGACCGGGGTCGCGTTGCAGGCCGGAAGCGACATCGGCTTCTGGTCGGAGTCCGGGTTTGCCGACAACCTCGCGTTCCGCAACAACCGCTTCAGCCATTGCGTCAACGGCGCCAATGAAATGACCGCAGGTAGCGGCACGCTCGGCGCCATCTATGTCGGCATGGTCGCACCGGATAGTGTCAGGGGATTTCCAGACAATGTCCAGAACCGGCGCATCATTATCGAGGGCAACCACATCGACGACTCCTTCATCTATGCAATCTTCGTCAGCAATGCCGACGGCGTGAAGATCGCCGGCAACCAGATCGGCCAGACTTTTGTCCGCGGCAACACATTCGGGGCCGGCTCCCTGTACGGCATCAAGCCCGACAGTGCGGTCTTCGTCGGCCGAAGCAGGAACGTCGAGATCAGCAACAACGTCGCCGCGCGCGGCCGGATCGCGACCAACACCGTCGCGATCGACGCCACCTGCGACAAGCCCACGGTGCATCTGGCCAACAACCGGCTGGCGTGAGCGCGCGACGCGGACGTCGATTGACCGCCGCCTTGCCAATTCGCAAAGTCGTCGCCATGTCATGACGACACACTCCGGGAGGAGGATGGCCATGGGTTTCTCGGGCGGCTGCTCGTGCGGCGCGGTGCGCTACACCATCTCTGCGGACCCGATCCGCGGCTTCCAGTGCCTGTGCCGGGACTGCCAGCGCGACACCGGCGGCGGCCACAGTTCCGTATTCGTGTTCGCGAGCGACGCGCTCACGGTGACCGGGGAGGTGCGCGAGATCGCGCGAACCACCGACGGCGGCACGATCAAACGAAAAGGCTTCTGTCCCAATTGCGGCTCGCCAATCTACAACAAGCCGGACAAGAGCCCGGAGTTCGTCGGCATCTATGTCGGCTGCCTCGACGACGCCTCGGCTTTCAAGCCTGCCGTCGCGCTGTTCTGCTCACGCCGCCAGGCCTGGGACCATCTCGATCCCGATATCAGGAAATTGCCGGAGTGGTATCCGGCCTCGACATAGAGCCGCGCCGGCTACCCCGCTCTCTCGCGTGCCATCCCCGTCGCCCGCCAGATCGCGCGGATGATCCGGAACGAACGCTCGTCGCCGACGAGACCCCGCTGCATTCGGTTCATCGCGTCCGCAAAAGTCATCCGTGCATCGATATCGACAAGCACGAACGAGCCGCCGCCACCGGACCAGAACAGTGTGTTGGGGTTCGGCGGCTCGAGCGCCAGGATCTGAGACGGCAGGCCGAAGCCGAGGCCGAACCGCACGCCGATGCCGCGCATCACGAGATCAGGCCCGTCGACCTGGACGTCCAGCGCACGTCGGCAGCCTGCGTCCGACATGATCCGCTTGCCGCCGGCGACACCGCCATTGGCGAGGACGGTCTGGATCGCGGCGATCGAGCGGGCATTGCCGTGCCCGTTCACCGCCGGAATCTCGGCGCCGCGCCAGGCGCGGGTGCGGGTCGACGGCACGTCGGTGCGGGTGTCGCTGAAGGTGATCTTCTGGATCTCGGTCATTTCGACGCCATCGGCGACTGATGACGGCAGGAACGCCACGAGGTCGGCGACGCGGTGGTCTTCGGATTCCGGCAGGCCGATCCAGAAGTCCGCGTTCAGGGGCGATGCGATCTGTTCGCGGAACACGGTGTCGAGGGTCTTGCCGGTGATGCGGCGCACGACCTCGCCGATCAGGAAGCCGAAGGTGTAGACGTGATAGCCGGACGCGGTGCCCGGCTCCCACAGCGGCGCCTGCGCCTGTAACGTCGAGGTCGCCTTGTCCCAATCGTAAAAGTCCTCGCCGCTGATTGCGGGATGCCAGCCCGACAGGCCAGACGTGTGGCTCATCAGTTGTGCCACGGTGATACGGTCCTTGCCGTTGGCGGCAAATTCCGGCCAGTAGCGCGCGACCGGCGCGGCAAAATCGAGCTCGCCGCGATCGGCGAGCCACAATGCGGTCAGCGCCGTCATCGTTTTGGTGATCGAATAGACGTTGACGATGGTGTCGCGCGTCCAGCGCCGCTGCCGCGCCTCGTCGGCATAGCCGCCCCAGAGATCGACCACGGTCTCGCCCTCGATCGCGGCGTAGAACGACGCGCCGAGCTCCTCGCCGTCAGCGAAATTGGCCTCGAAGGCATCGCGCGCCGCCGAGAACTGGTCGTGGGCAAATCCGGAGATTTTCGTGTCCTGCATGGCTGTGCTCCCCGCTCCATCCCTCGATTTCGAGGGAGGCGGGACATACGCGGCGCGACAGGTACTGGCAATTCTTGAACTGAACTCTTTCGTCCCCATTTAATAGGGGAGAGATCCCCCACCAGCGCCGACCTCACCCCTGCTTCTGCAACACTGTGATGTGCAGACGGCAGCGGATCTCCATGCCCTGGCGCCGGTAGAGCGCAATCGCCGAGAGGTTGCTGGTGAAGACATGCAGGAAGGGAATTTCGCCACGCGCTACGATCTGGCGCGAGACCGCCGATAGCAACGCCTGCGCATAGCCGCGGCCGCGATGCGCGGGATGGACGCACACCGCGGTCATCTCGGTGTAATTGCCCGGCGTCATCCGCTCACCGGTCATCGCGACCAGTTCGCCATCGACGCGGATGCCGAGGAAGGTGCCGAGTTCATGCGTCCGCGCACTGAACGGCCCGGGTTTGGTCAGTTCGGTCAGCGCGATCATCGCCGGAACATCTGCAACACCGAGCGTGACGATCTCGACGCCGGACAGCGAACTCTCGACGGGCGCGCCGATCATCTGCTCGCCGGTCTCGGCCAGCAGGACCTTGAACGCCGGCGGCGCGGTGACGGCATCAGGCGTGAACAGCACCACGATGTCAGGCCCCGACATCAGATCGCCCAGCGCGGCAAAACTCTGCGCCGACATATCAACCATGTCGGCGAACGGCGCGATCGCAACCGGAAAGCGGCGCGCGGCGGCGCCGCCTTCAGCCAGCGCGCGCTGCCGTGTGGTCAGCGCGCTCCAGATCGGACGATCCAGCGGATGAGTGGATGGGATTGCTGACATGCGGCTCTTAGCTCCCGTTTTGCCTGGAGCAGAGCAGCAACCGCCTGTGAAATCCAGCCCTCGCGCTGCACCGAATTCACGCCACCTTCAGGCACAGCTCCGTGCCGCCCTTGAGCGGTAGCGTGATCGACAGGAAGCCGTTTTTGGGATTCCGCACGAACTCCAAAAAATCCGGCTCGGCATTGTCGTTCATGACATAGCCGCCGACGCGCAGCTGCGGGGCTGTGATCTCGATCACCTGGCGCGCCAGCGACGGACCGCTATCGCCGGGCCAGCCGTCGATCAGGATGAAGTCCACGGGACCGCCGAGATCGCGCAGCGTCTGGCGGGCATCGCCCTCGCGGATCTCGGCATAATCGGCGAGGCCGGCATCGGAGAGGTTGCGCCTCGCGGTTGCGACCTTGGCCGGCACGATCTCCGAGCCGATCACCGTGCCGCCGCCATTGTCGCGCACCGCGGCGGCGAAATAGAGCGTCGACATCCCGATCGAGGTCGCGAACTCGGCGACGCGTTTGGCGCCGATGCCGCGGCACAACAGATAGATCAGCTCGCCCTGCTCGGGGTGGATCGAAAACCCCTGCTCTGCATAGGCGTGCGGATCGCGGTCGCTGAAACCGCCGCGCGGGCCGCCGCCGGTCGGCCTGCGGCGCGCAGCCTGCAACCGATCGATGACGGCGGTGACGCGTGGATCGGCAATCGCACTGTGCGGTTGCTCGTCGGACATGCCATGTCTCCTTCGGTGCGACTGCGTCACTGCTGCAGGATCTCGGCAGCCGCGCGTTCCAGGATCTTTGCGATCCGCCGCGCCTCGGCGGCATCGGCGCCGTGCTTGTGGCGCAGCGCGCGCTTCAGCGCGTGGCGGGCGCGGTGCAGGTCGTCGGACGGGTCGCCATCGAGATCGCCGGCGCCGGCAAAGGCGTCCCGCACCTCGTCCATGCGGCGGCCGATCCGCGACAGCGCCTCGAGGATGGTGTCCGCCGTGGCGCGGTTCTCGGCGAGATGCGCCTTGCCCTGCTCGGTGATGCTGTAGAGTTTTCGCGCGGCATCCTGGGTGATGCTGGTGTGGCCGATCTCCTCCAGGAATGTCAGCGCCGGATAGATCACGCCCGGGCTCGGGCTGTAGAAGCCGTCCGAGCGCTCCTCGATCAATTTGATCAGCTCATAGCCGTGCGCCGGACGTTCGCCGAGCAGCGCCAGGATCACGAGCTGCAGGTCCTGCGACGAGAGCCGCCGCGATCCCGGAAAGTCGCGGCCTCCGCCCCGCCCGAAAAAGCCGTGCCCGCCGCGGCCAAAGCGATGCCCGCCGCCGTGCCGGCCCATGGCGAAAATTCCAAACCGGAAGCCGTCGTTGTCTCGATCTCTAAACATGGTCACCTCGTTCATAAAACATATCTTACGATATATTTTGAGATGGCGATCCAGCCAACCCACGTTTTCGTGAATGGCCGACCGCCGACCGCGATCGGCCGGACCGGCAGGCGATGACTCTCACATCAGACTTGTCGGCATTCGCGCACCCGGCCTATGGCTGGGCGCCCTCTTCCATCCCCGCGATGTCATGCGCCCCAAGACCTTCGAAGCTCATTGTCTGTGGCTCCCCGCCACCACCAAGGTGGTGCAATGGGAAGGCACCTCCGTGTTCAAGGTCGGCGGCAAGATGTTCGCGCTATCAGGCGGCTTCATCGAGCGGTCCGGCGGCTTCATGTTGAAGACTTCGAACATGGCCTATCAGCTCCTGATCGAGCAGGGTTTCGCGCGACCGGCGCCGTACCTCGCGCGCGCCAAATGGGTGCAGTTGATTGGCAACGGCGCCCTATCAGACACCGAGCTCAAGGCCTATCTCAACCAAGCGCACGCGCTTGTCGCTGCGAAGCTGACGCGCAAATCGCGCAAGGCGCTGGGTCTCGACTGATCGAGTGCGGCTCGGCGCCGACGCCCTCGCTATTTGCCGTGATCCAGCGGCGTGTCGGAATCGCCCGACAGCAGCTTCGGGAACAGCTCCTTGAAGGCGAACTTGTCGTCGCCCTTGGCGCGGTCAAAGCGCAGCACGACGTCGAAGCGGTCGCCTTCCCATTTGCCCGGCGGCGTGCCCTTGTTGACCGGGATCAGCGGAAGGATGTCGGAGATGATCGCGTTGTGCTCCCAGCACAAAAGCACGACGCCACTCAGCTTCAGCAGCGCGGGGACGAGTTGCGCCTCGCTGCCCTTGGCGAAGCCCAGGTTCGGCGTCAGTTTCAGGCGCGCGGCGAGCGCCGAGATCGTCTCGGCGGGACGGCTGCTCGGAGGCTGATTGAACATAGTACCAGGCGTGGCGGCATAGATTGCGTCCGGCTTGGCATAGTCGCCTCCCGTGAGCGCGGTGCCGAACAACGCGGCCCAGGCGCCGGCGCGCTGCCAGCCGCGGATCACCAGCGCTTCGCTGTCGGACACGCCATTCGCCGTCAGGCCCGGCCCCAGCGCCGGCAATGTCTTATCGGGCTTCTCGGCATGACGAATGATAAAAAGCGTGAGCGCGTCCATGTCGGCCTCGCGGAAAAATGCTGGTGCTTGGAAATATCGAAAGCGGCTCCGATCCTATCCAACGCGATCGGCCGATACAATCACAACAATGTGTATTTGATATGATCTACCTCAAGATGTTTCGTCAATTCGACCGGCGCCGCGCCAGAGTCACAGTGTCCTGAAGCTGGCGCGGTATTGCGCGGGTGACACGCCGAGGCGTTCGGTGAAGACGATGCGCATGCGGTCCGCCGAGCCGAAGCCGCAATCGAAAGCCACCGCCTTCAGCGGTCGGTCGCTGCCCTCGAGCAGCCGCCGCGCCGCATCGACCCGCGCACGCTCGACGAATTCGTGCGGTGTGAGTCCGGTCGCCTGCGCAAACGCGCGGCCGAAACTGCGCACGCTCATGCCGACCGCCTCCGCCAGCGATTGCAGCGTGTGGCGTTCGCCGACCTGCGCCTTGACATGCGCCTGGGCGCGAGCAATCGGCGAGCCCTCATCGACCGGCGCCGTGAGATAGGGACTGAATTGGGACTGACCGCCCTGCCGCTGCGCCACCACGACCAGCCGTTTTGCGACCGCGACCGCAACCCGCGGGCCGTGCCGTTCTCCGACCAAAGCGAGCCCAAGATCGATGCCGGCCGTCACGCCGGCCGACGTCATCAGCCGCCCGTCGCGGATATAGATGCGGTCGAACATCACCTCGGCGGCCGGAAAGCGCGCGGCAAGATGCTCCGCGTTCTGCCAGTGCGTCGTCACCTTGCGGCCGTCGAGCAGCCCGGCATGGCCGAGCACGAACGCGCCGGTGCAGATCGAGCCGTACAGCCCGGCGCGCCCCGATGCCGATCGCAGCCATTGTAATGTCCGGATCCGGCGCCGCATCGGGCAGGGCCGGACCGCCCGCAACCAGCACGATGTCGAACGCCTCCTGCGCCTCGTCAAAGCTGAGATCGACCGAAATCTTCATTCCATTCGAGGCCCGCAACGGCGCGCAGTTGGCCGCGACCAGAAGCGTCTCATAGCCTTCGCCTTCGGCCACGAAGCCGTTGGCTTCGGCAAACACGTCGACCGGGCCCGCGATATCCAGCGCTTGCACCCCATCGTGGATCGCGATCGCCACCCTTTGAACGGGCATGTCCTCTCCTTCCGCGCTGGCGCAAAACGACGTGTCGTTGGCCCGATCCGGCGGCGCGCGTTCGTTGCGACTGATAGCCGAAACAGGCGACAACGACGGTGCGGATCGCGCCGTCAGGCGACCCGAACACAGATCGCAACGATGACCGCCCTGCGCGTGCTCTCGCGCCACGGCAGCGTCTTGCCACATCAAGGAGCAACTTGAAATGACCGAGATCATCGCAGGCATCCGCGTCCCCGACAGTACCATGGCCCGCGCCGCCACCCAGCTCGTCCGCGATACCGAGGACGACCTGCTCTACAATCACAGCCGGCGCGTGTTCCTGTGGGGCGCGCTGACCGGCAATCGCCGCGCGGTGAAATTCGACCCTGAATTGCTCTATATCGGCGCCATGTTCCACGACATGGGTCTGACCGCAGCGCATGCGAGCCCCGATCTTCGCTTCGAGGTCGACGGTGCCAATGCCGCGCGCGACTTCCTTAAAGGCTATGGCGTGCCAGAGCGCGACATCGAGGACGTCTGGACCTCAATCGCGCTGCATACCACGCCCGGCGTCCCCGAGCACATGCGCCCGACCATCGCGCTGGTGACCGCAGGCGTCGAGATGGACGTGCTCGGCATCGCCTATGACGATTTCTCGCACGAGCACCGCGACCACGTCTGCGCACAACATCCGCGTGAGGCTGATTTCAAGCAGGGCATCATCGACCACTTTGCTGATGGCACCATCAAGAAGCCGCTGACCACCTTTGGCAACGTCAAGGCCGACGTGCTGGCGCTGAAGGATCCGACCTACAAGCGCTTGAATTTCTGCTCGATCATCCTCGGCTCGAAATGGCCGGGATGACGTACGGCCAACCGCGGCGGGCAAGTGAGGGAAGCATCAGCGGAAGGGTTCCCTCCTCCTTTGCAGGGGAAAGCAGAGGGGTGCCGTTTGCTCCGCTGTGGGTGATTGCGCGGGTGCGCAGTCAATGTTTGCCGATCCTGCGCGTTCTGCACATGCGTGAGGCGCCTGATTTCCGCAGAACGCTTGCCGCTGGCAAAAACTTCGGCAACGCGTGACAAAATAAGCATCACGTTCTCTTTGATCTGATTTTGTTCGGACTCACTCACGCGGCACACCCAGGAGTCGATTGCACGAACGCGATCCGACCTCCCGCAATCTTGAAGCGTTTGGACAACCGACCCAGCTTTCCTTTCGTCCTTGTGCCGCCTATCGTGGTGACGCATCGGTTGGAAGGTCGCATGGCTATCGGACAATTTGTTAAAGCGCTTGCGATCGTCTGTAGTGTTTTTGTCATGCAGCAGATCGCTGCTCTACCGAGCGCGCATGCCGAGCCTGATCTCAGCGGCGTCTGGCTTCCCGACATCAGGGATCAAAAGCGCCAGGAGACGGCAAACATGCCGCCCTGGAAGCCTGATATCCTCGAGCAGGTACAGCACCTCGTTGCCGAGGAAAAAGCAGGACGGCCATTCCTCGTCCTGAGCCACTGCCTGCCGCACGGCATGCCGAGCTGGATGCTGATGACGCACAATGCATTCGAGCTGCTCGTCACGCCTGGCCGCATCACCATGCTTGGCGAGGTCGACGGCAACCGGATGCGGCGCATCTACATGGATGGCCGCAAACCGCCCGAAGATCCCGACCTGTCGCTGCACGGCTATTCGATTGGCCATTGGGATGCCGACACGCTGGTGATCGACACCACGTCGATCGTGCCGCAGGCCTATATCGCGATCAGCGAAGCTGTCGGCATCCCGAACAATGGCGGCATGCACATCGTCGAGCATATTCGTCTCGCCGAACCGAATATCATGCGTGACGATCTGGAGATTACGGCTCCGAACGTTCTCACCACGACCTGGAAGACGACGCGAATTTATCGTCGCTACCCCGAGCGCCATTATGAAGTCACCGAGGGCGAGTGCGCGCAAGAAGATCTCGTGCCGGGCAAGGACGAGCACGGCAACGACATATTCGTCCCCAACGCGCAAGGCGCGTTCGGAACGGTCCACACCGGAAAATAAGGAACGACCGAGATGTCGCCCAAGGCCGTGTTTCTTGCCGCTTGCCTCACGCTGGGCTTTGTCGGCGTTGCAGCCGCGCACCATTCCAACGCGGCCTATGACAGCGACCATCCGCTGACCGTGCAAGGCACCGTCAAACAGGTCAACTGGACCAACCCGCATATCAGCTTCGTGGTCGAGACCGACGTCAAGGAAGGACCGCAAGCCGGCACCTGGACGTTCGAGGTGTCGAGCCCTGGCGTGCTCACGCGATCCGGCTGGACCAAGCGCTCGCTGCAGCCCGGCGATCACGCCGTCTTCGACTATCTGCCGCTGCGCGACGGCAAACCCGGCGGCTTCCTGCGCAAGGTTATTCTGCAAGACGGCAAGGAACTGACCTACAGCCTGACGCCGGACGAGCAGTAAGTTCACATGTTAGCGCTGACCGGGTTTTCCAAGTGGCTGGCGGCGACGTCGCTCAGTCACACCATCCAGACCGTCACCTGGATCATCCCGACGCTCCAGACGATCCACATTCTCTGCGTGGCGATCGTGTTCTCCTCCGCAGTGCTGGTCGATTTGCGGATCTTTCGGGTGTTCGAGCGCGACGAGCCGCTGCGCGAGGTCACGCGGCGCTTTCTGCCCCCGATCTTGCCGGTCCTGCTCATCCTGCTCGTAACCGGCAGCCTGCTGATCATCGGCGAGCCGAGACGCTCGTTGGTCAACACCACGTTTTATCTCAAGATGGCGTTGCTGCTTGTGGCCATCCTGCTGACGGCGACCTTGCAACGGATGGTGCTGACGTCGCCAGGCGTCTTTGAGGATCGCAGCCGGCAAATGGCAGGCCGTGCGCTGGCAACGGTGTCGATCCTGGTCTGGTGCGGCATCCTTTTCGCTGGACGCTGGATCGCTTACACGCAGGCCGGTTGATGTCGTACATCCAGAACCTGATCGCATTATTCGAGGACAGCAGCGTTGCGGACAGCATCCGCGAGAACGACACGCTGTTTCCCACGATCGAATCGATTCACGTCGTTGCGATCTGCCTTGTGGTCGGCTCGATTCTCGTGCTGGACTTGCGGCTCCTCGGCTTCGCCTCGATGAACCGGCCCGTCGGCCGGCTGACGCGTGCGATCCTGCCGGTGACCTGGGGCGCGTTCGCGATCGCGGCGAGTTCCGGCTTCCTGCTGTTCATTTCCAACGCCACCAAATATCTGGCGAATGGCTACTTCGATGCCAAGATCATCCTGATCTGCACGGCCGGGGTGAACATGATCGTCTTCCATGCCATCAGCGCGAAGGATCTGCCGCAATGGGAGAAGCAAAAATCGCCGCCGCTGCGGGCGCGAATAGCCGGCGCGCTATCGATCCTGCTCTGGATCGCGGTCGTGGCCTGCGGGCGCTGGATCGGCTTCACCATGCAGGAGCTGTGATGTTGAAAAGGTCCCTTGCACGCGCCACCCTTGCCGGGCTCGTCTTGTCTAGCCTCGCCGCCTCCCCATCGATATCAGATACAA
This sequence comes from Bradyrhizobium sp. LTSPM299, assembly GCF_000938235.1. Lineage (NCBI taxonomy): Bacteria > Pseudomonadati > Pseudomonadota > Alphaproteobacteria > Hyphomicrobiales > Nitrobacteraceae > Bradyrhizobium > Bradyrhizobium sp. LTSPM299. Next base: position 40,739 of record NZ_JYMU01000038.1, on the reverse strand, counting down.
CGCCAGCGATGCCGCCGTTCCAGACGCATGTCGACATGAAAACCTTTATGGACCACGTGCTGACGCCGGCCGCGAACGTGATCTGGAGAGTCAACGGCTCGGTGATCGACGCCAGCGGTGAGCACGACCTCTCACCCAAGACCGACGACGACTGGGAAAACATCACCAGCGGCGCTGCGACGCTTGCGGAAGCGACCAACGCGCTGATGATCCCACAGCGCGCGCTCGATCCGGAGTGGAACACTTACGTGAAGAAACTTGCCGATGCCGCGGACAAGGCCTACCAGGGTGCGGAAGTGCATGACCTAAAAACTGTCGCCGACGTCAGCGATCACCTCGACGGCATCTGCGCCGCCTGCCATCGTCACTACGGTCTGGAATAAGTTGTTCTCTGGGCCATCCACTTTCCGGGCGCGCCGGTGACGCACTAAAGATGTTTGCCGCGGCACGCAACCGACGCCGCCCGTGGCGGCGCCACCCCTTTCACCCCTGATCTCAAGCCTTATGCACCGGACCGTTGTCGGGACCTGGATCCCGGCCCGCAGCCGCGTCCGCGAGCCGGTCGAGATAATGCGCCCATCCCTTGTCGTGGCTCGCGCACTGCGCTGCGTTCGGCAGGCCGCTATGGGTCATGCGCACGAGCGTGCCGCTGTCCTTGTCGATCAGGTCGATCTCGATCAGGCTCGATCCCGGCGGCACCTCTTCGCCGCCCTCCCAGCCAAAACTGTAGGCGAGACGATGCACCGGCACGACCTCGCGGAATGCGCCGCGGGCAGCCCGCGCGTGATCGCCTGCGACGCCCTTGAGATAAAACAGTCCGCCGGGATGCAACTCGGTCGACGCTTCGAGGCCCATCCAGCTCACGATCTTCAGCGGATCGGTCAGGAAGGCGAATACGCTCGCAAGCGGAGCTGCAATCTGGATCTCGCGTTTGACGACGAAGGCTTCGGTCATCGATCATCCTCCGATTGCGATGTGGTTACAGGGATAGCGCGTGACAAGGGTGGCGCGCCAACCCCATGATGGGGTGATGCAGTTGTCCTCGACATTGAGCTTTCTGGTCGACGCCGCTGCCGAGACCGCGGGCGCCAACCGGTTGCTGGCGGAACTCGGTGCCCATCTGGTTGCGGATGGCCTGCCGCTCGCCGGCGGCGCGCTGACGCTCGAGGTTCCGCACCCGCTGATCGCTCGGCGCACCTGGCTGTGGCAGGCGAGCAATGGCGACGTCATCGAGGCCTTGGGTTTCGCGCCGCAGCAGCCGTTCGCCATGCCGGATGCAGGACCACCCGGCGATGCCGGCCGGCGCTGGCTGCGCGGGCTTGCGGCAGGCCCGGTGCATGAGGATGCGATCGGACCGCGGCCGGATGGGCCGACGCTCGGCTGGATCGGAACGCGCGCCTTCACGCCCGATGAGACGGATCGATTGCGACAAGCCGCGCGTTTCGCCGCGGCACCGCTGGCTGCCCTGACTGCGCGCGCCACGCTGACGGTGACGCTGGAGGCCTATCTTGGCCGACGCAGCGCCGCGCGCGTGCTGGCATCCCCGTTGCGGCGCAACACCGGCGAGACCATCCGGGCGGCGCTGCTGTTTGCCGATTTGCGCGGATTCACCGCGCTCTCCGAAAACCATCCGCCGGCCGAGGTGATCGCGGCACTCGACGCCTGGTTCGACCGCATCGCCGGCGCGATCCACGCCTTTGGCGGCGAGGTGCTGAAATTCATCGGCGACGGTCTGCTCGCGATCTTTCCGGTCACGACAGGTCCGCGCAGCGCATGCGAGGCGGCGCTTCGCGCAATATCGGCCGCGCGCGTCGGCATGACGCATCTCGATGCCGAGCGGCGCAAGCAGGGTCTGCCGCCGCTGCCATTCGGCGCGGCGCTGCATCTCGGTGAGGTGCACTGGGGCAATATCGGCGCTGCCGACCGGCTCGACTTCACGGCGATCGGCTCTGCCGTCAATCTGGTCAGCCGGCTCGAAGGGTTGTGCAAACCGCTGGAAAAGACGGTGTTGGTCTCGGGCGCGCTCGCCGCCGAGACCGACATGCCGCTGGTCGCACTCGGCATGCATGAGCTGCGCGGCATCGCGCTGCCATGCACAGTCTTCGCGCTGCCGGAGAATTGAGCCGGTCATCGGACGAGCCGCAGCCACGGCGCCAAATGGAACGCGCTCATCAGCCCATACATCGGAACCATGCCCTGAAGCGAAAACGGACCCTGCATGGCCGCGCAGAGCATATCGGCGGGACCGAACGCCGCGATCAGCGCCATGATCGCGAAAGTTGGCGCGGCCGCCAGCGACAGCAAGCGCGCCGCGGCATGGCCATATCCGCCGAACCGTGTCGCAAGCCAATCCTGGCGTGTTCCGATTCCGTGGTCGGTCATCGTTCGATCTCCGTGGACATGGCGTGTCCCGTCATGTGCTAGGCTAGGGCCGGACCGCGGAGGGTGAGAGTGACAAGTGTGTCGGGATTCGGATGGACTCGCTGATCACGGCTGCGGCGCTCGCGCTCGCGGCGGGGGATCTCCTCGGCGCACTGAAGCGGGTGGGCTTGCGCGACGACCCGCCGGCGCTGGCGATACGCGGCATCGCGATGGCCCGGCTCGGCGATTTCGTCCGTGCGAAGGACCTGTTGAAGCGCGCCGGCCGGGCCTTCGGCCCGCGCGAAGCTATCGCCCGCGCGCGCTGCACCGTCGCCGAGGCGGAGATCGCGCTGGTCTTGCGCGACCTCGGCTTTCCCGCGAGGACGCTGGCGGCTGCTCGCGCGACGCTCGAGGCGCATGGCGATCGGCTCAATGCCGCGCATGCCGGCTGTCTCGAGATCCGCCGCCTGCTCCTGATTGGGCATCTCGATGAAGCCGAGCGTATGCTCGCCGACCTCGACCCGGCGCCTCTCCCTGCCGCCTTGCGGGTCGGCCACGAGCTCGTCACCGCAGGGATCGCGATGCGACGGCTGCGGACCAAGCCCGCGCGCGAGGCGCTCGCTCGCGCCGATGCCGCCGCGCGCCGCGCCGGCATTGGCGCACTGGCGGCCGAAGTCGAACGTGCCGCGCAGCTGTTGACCGTGCCCGCGGCGCGCCTGATCGGGAAAGGCGGCGAGCGGGCGCTGCGGCTCGACGAGGTCGAGGCGGTGATGGCCTCCAAGGCGCTCGTCATCGACGCCATCACATATGTCGTACGCGACATCAGCACCGAGATCTCGCTGACCCGACGGCCCGTGCTGTTCGCGCTGGCCCGTGCGCTCGGCGAAGCCTGGCCGAACGACGCAGCGCGCAGCGCGCTGATTGCGCGGGCGTTCCGCGGCAAGCATGCCGACGAGTCACATCGCGCGCGGCTGCGGGTCGAGATCGGGCGGCTGCGCCGCTCGCTGCGGCCGCTCGCCGATCTGCGCGCGACACCGGACGGTTTCGTGCTGAAGCCGCACCGCCGGCGCGATGTCGTGGTGTTGGCGCGCCCGGTCGAGGAGGAACATGCCCCAGTGCTGGCCTGCCTCGCCGACGGCGAAGCATGGTCGAGCTCGGCGCTGTCGCTCGCGCTCGGTACCAGCCAGCGCACCGTGCAGCGCGCGCTCGACACGCTGGCTGCGGCCGGCAAGGTGCAATCCTATGGCCGCGCCCGGGCGCGCCGCTGGATGATGCCGATGGTGCCGGGATTCACGACGGCCTTGTTACTCCCTGCCCCGCTGCCGAACGGGTAGTATCACGCAGAAATCAAAGAGCAGGAGCACAGCATGAAGAAGTCGACGGCCCATATCGTCAGGGAATATGCTTTCGAGGGGGTCGAGAGCGTGGGCGGCGTCAGCTTCGATGGCGAGCAGGTCTGGTTCGCAGCCGGCGACCGCATGGTCGCCTTTGATCCAGACAGCGGCAAGACCACCCGCACCATCGACGTCGCGGCCCATGCCGGCACTGCCTTCGACGGCAAGCACCTCTATCAGATCGCCGAGGACCGCATCCTGAAGATCGAGCCAAACACGGGCCGCGTGGTTTCCACCATCCCCTCGCCCGGCGGCGGCAAAGACTCCGGCCTCGCCTGGGCCGAAGGCGCGCTCTGGGTCGGACAATATCGCGACCGCAAGATCATCCAGATCGATCCGGACACCGGCACGATTCTGCGCACCATCGAGTCCAATCGCTTCGTCACCGGCGTCACCTGGGTCGACGACGAGCTTTGGCACGGGACATGGGAAAACGACGAGAGCGACGTGCGGCGCATCGATCCGCAGACCGGCGAAGTGCTGGAACGGCTCGAGATGCCGCCGGGCGTCAACGTCTCGGGCCTGGAGTCCGACGGCGGCGACCGGTTCTTCTGCGGTGGCGGCAGCGCCAAGAACACGGTGCGCGCGATTGCGCGGCCGAAGCGAATCCGCTCGTGATCCGCGTGAGGTGATCCATGCTGAGCGGATCACCTCAGCATCAAATCCTCACGCCGGCGCTGCTACGGCTGCGGTCCGCACCGCCGGGAACGGCTTGAACATCATGATGATCAGGAAGGCACCGAGGCCGAACGCCCAGGAGCCGACATAGAGCCACGTGTAGCTGGCAAAGGTGTCGTAGATCAGGCCGCCGGCCAGCGGCCCGGTCGCCATGCCGAGGCTGCCGGCCATCGCCGTGCCGCCGATCACGGTGCCCATCATCCGCAACGGGAAGTTTTCGCGCACCAATACCGAATAGAGCGGCATGGTGCCTGCATAGATGAAGCCGAACACCGCCGCCACTGCGTAGAACGCGGCGAGCTCGCGCACGAAGACGTAGCCGAGCGCGCCGAACGCCTGCGCCAGCAGGCCGAGCACCAGGATACGCTTGGCGCCGAAGCGGTCGCCGAGCAGGCCAAAGGCGATGCGACCGCCCAGGCCGGCGAGCCCCTCGACGCTGTAGATCGTGACCGCCGCGATCATCGGAATGCCGCAGGTGATGGCGTAGCTGACAGTGTGGATGATCGGCCCCGAATGGGTGGCGCAGCAGAAGAAATTGGTCGCGACCAGGATGATGAATTGCGGCGAGCGCAGCGCCTGTGAGCGCGACATCGCCGGCTCCCCATTCCCGGACACCGCGGAGGCATGGTCGTTCGCAAGCGCGGGCGCACGGCGCACCAGGAACGAGACCGGGATCATGATCGCCGCGACGATACAAGAGACAATCAGCATCGAGGTCCGCCAGCCATGGTTGGAGACGAGCCAGGCGGCGATCGGCGACATCGTCATCGGCGCCATGCCCATGCCCGCCGACACCAAGGAGACGGCGAGGCTGCGATGGGTGTCGAACCAGCCGGTGACGCAGGCCATCATCGGGGCGAAGATCGCGGCACAGGACGCGCCGACCATCACGCCGAAGATGAGCTGGAACGCCAGCAGCGACGGCGCCTGGCTCGCCAGCGCCAGGCTCGTCGCCAGCACGGTCGACCCGGTCAGCACCACCGGCAGCGGACCGAGCCGGTCAGAAAGCGTGCCCCACGCCATGCTGGTGCAGGCCATCGCCAGGAAACCGATCGTCATGGCGCTGGAGATGCCGGTCACCGACCAGCCGGTCTCCTGCGCCATCGGCTTCAGGAACACCGGCAGCGAGAACATGCCGCCGATCGCGACGCAGCCCAGCAGGCCGCCGGCCGCGACGATCACCCAGCGATAGTGAGAATTGCTCATTCCAGATCTCCCAGTGCAGCTTGGTCTGGGTGGAAGACGAACGGGGTGGCGCGGAACCGACAGGCGATTGTAGCTCAGGCTCACTTTTTTGCGAGGGCGGCTGAACTCGCAAATGCTTCTAAAGCTGGACTACGAGGCGGTCCCCTTGCCGAAGACGTCTCCATCCGCTCGGAACGACTTCGTGCTGGCGAGCCTCGACGATACCAGCCTCACCTCGCGGTGATCGGATCAATCGCGGCGTGGCCGCTTCGCGTCAAGGCCCCGCAGCGCTCGACGTCGAAGGGCGGATCGCAGGTCCAGGAGTAGTAGAGGAGTCCGGTGAGACGCCGCTCGCGGATCCATTGCGCGAAATCGCCCATCATCTCCTGCACGAGCTCGCTGCGCGCCGCCTCGTCCGTGGCGCAGGCCTTGCTGCCGTAGCTGAACCCCCATTCCGTGATCCAGCAAGGCTTGCCGCCGGCCGAGCCGGCAGCGGCGCAGACCGGCTGGATCAGCGCCGCGAGGCGTCGCGCGCGATGGATCGCCGACGTCTTGTCGCCCAGGTGGTCGGCCCAGGGATAGGTGTGGAGATTATATGCGTCGACGAGCTGATCGAGCCCGTTGGCACGCATGAACGCGATCGTCGCGCCGACGCTCACCCCGTCATAGGGCTTCGGCGTCGGCCAGGGGCCTTCCTCGACGATGTCGACCAGGCTCGTGGGCAGCAGGGGCGTATGCGTGTTCAGCCTGGAATGGTCCCGCACCTGCTTCAATGCGGCCAGGACCTTGAGATATTGTAGATAGCCTTTTGCGACCTTTTGTCCTTCGGGATCATGAGATCGTTCAGCCCCAGCACCCGGCCCTGGCCTGGAAGGCTGAAGTCTGGATTGTCCCCGGCCATGTTGATCTCGTTCTCGAACTCCAGGGCGGCGAGGATGATGCCGTCGGCGTCGAGCTTGTCCAGGAGTTGCTGAAAATACGGCCGGGACAGCTCCGGGCTGAGAGAGGAGATCAGCGGTCCTGCCCACATGTTTGGAAATTCCTTCGCCCGATAAGGCCGCTGCGGGGCGTCAGGCGGATAGAGGCCGTGAAGAATGAGGTCGACCGCGATGTTATGGGCATGAGCCCGCGCGATGAAGGCGATGTTCTTGTCCAGATCCGGCTGATACATGCCGAACCGGATCACGCGCACGCCGGCGGACGCTATCCGGGCGAGCGCGGCATCCTGTTCCGCCTCGCTGAACTGCAACGGATGCACGAAATCGACGCCGCGGACGGCGTTTTGGGCACGGGCCGCCAGCGGCGCGGACAGCAAGACCAACGCAGCAAGAAAAGCAAACCGTTTCATTTTGGGCATCAGCAGCTCCGCAACGCCTTCCGTTACTCGGCGGCTTCGCAATGCGGAACGCCTTGCTCGATGTCGAGTTGCAGGATGTCGTTGAAACGGTTGAACGCGCCGCAGAGCGCGATCCGCCAGGTCAGCTCGACAATCTGTGCCTCCGAAAAATGGCCGCGAAGTCGCTCGAAGATCTCGTCGCGGGTCTTGTTCCAGTTATTGGTGACGGCGATCGTGTATTCGACCACGAGCTTGTCGACGGCGTCGAGTTCTGGATGATCACTGTAGTCGAGCAGGCGTTCGGCGCCGGCCTCCGAGACGCCCTGGATTGCGAGCTTCGGCGCATGGTGGGCGACGCAGTAGTCGCACTTGTTTAACAGCGACACCGTTACCAGCGCCAGCTCGAGATGGCGCTTCGACAGCACGGCCTCGTTGGCGAGATCGACCAGCAGCGACCACATATGCTTGAAGATCGGCGGCCGCTGCGCCATCACCCCGGCCTGGTTCTCGAAGGCGCCATAGGTCGTCATCTTGTCCCACAGCGGCTGGAGCGCCGGCGGCAGGTCGTCCCTGGTCTTGATGGACACGCGTGACATTCATTTCACCCCGGATCGGAATTGCATCGGCCCAGCCTGCCTCTGTTCGCAGGCTGCCACAAGCCGCACAATTGCAAACGTCACGCGAAGAAATGGCGCAACTCCGCGGCAAGTCGAGCGATTGCGATCTCAGAATGACGTCCCTCCCCCGAACCTGAACTCCTGCACGATGTCGTACTTGCCCTTCGTGATTGGGATCGCGTAATCGAAGCGAAGCGGTCCGAATGGCGACGCCCAGATCAGACCGACACCCACCGAGGTTCTCACCACGTTGTTGTCATCGTATTGCAGACCACAGTTCGGACAGGAGGGCGTATTCACTTCGCCTGTCGCAGTCCACGACGTCGGCCCCTGGTAACCCCAAAGTGAGCCGGCGTCCGCATAGACCGCCCCCTTAAGTCCAACCTCCGAGGGCAAGAACCAGAACGGCATTTGCAACTCGAACGACGCACCCCAGTACTTCGTGCCGCCCAGCGCATCCCCCGTCACGCCAAAGTTCGCATAGGTGATGTCGCGCGGCCCGATGCCATTCGAGGCAAAGCCGCGCACGAGATTTGGTCCCATCTGGAACTGATCGAGCATGCGCAGCTCATTGTCGCCGACCTTGGTGAGAACGCCGCCCTGCAGGTGAATCAGTCCAACAATATCGGCCACCATGGGCGCGTAGTATTTTGCGTCGACCGTGCTCTTCAAATAACTGACGTCGCCGCCGACGCCGGCAAAGTCCTGCTTGAAATCGATCAGGAGGCCATCGGTCGGGTTCTTGGTGTTATCGAGGGTATTATAGGTCAGGGAGTATCCGATCTGGGAGGTCCAGGTCGGGCCCGCGGCCAGCTCCTCGCGCACCGGCAACGTGGATTCGCCGTCACCGTAGCAACCATATCCGTAAAGGCCGGAATCGGTCGCGTTGGTCGGATCCACGCCTTTCAGGACGCTCTGAATGTAAGCAGGGGTGGGATTGAGCGCGAGCGACGGATTGGATGGATTGTTGTTGCAGTTCGCCAAGGTGCTATCGAGCGTGATTTCCTGCTGGTAGAGTGAATACCGCAGCTGGAGAGTCAGGTCCTCGCGCAAGGCCAGACCGAGCCGTGGCGAGAACCCGATCGTCTTCACGCCGTAGGTGGTGTAGTCCGTCGGAAGTTGCTCCTTGTAGTATGCGTCCAGCCCGAGCGCGATGCGGTAGTCCAGCAGGTACGGCTCGACAAAGGACAGCGAAAGGCCGCGCGAGTATTGGCCGTAGCTGACCGTTGCCTTCGCATACAGGCCGCGGCCGAGTAAATTGCGCTCGGAAACGCTCACCTCGGCGAGCGCGCCGTCGGACGTGGAATAGCCGCCCGAAATCGAGAAATCGCCGGTCGATTTTTCCTCGAGATCGACGATCAAGCGCACGCGATCGCTCGACGAACCCGGCTCCGTGGTGATCTTGACCGACTTGAAGTAGTCCAGATTCTTCAGTCGCCGCTCGGCACGATCGACCAGCGCGCGGTTATATGCATCGCCCTCGGAGAGATCGAACTCGCGGCGAATGACATAATCGCGCGTGCGGCTGTTGCCGCGAATCTCGATGCGCTCGATATACGTCCGCGGCCCCTCTTCCACCCGAAACACGATTGCCACCATGTGTGCCTCGAAGTTGCGATCGCCATCGGGGCGAACTGCCGCGAAGGCATAACCGCGGCGCGAGGCCTCGATCTGCATGTCCTCGACCGATTTCTCGACCGCTTCGGCATTGTAGAGCGCCCCTTCGCTCACGCGCGAGAACGGGCGCAGGGTATTCGGGTCGAATCCCCTGATGTTCGATCGGAAGCCCACCGTCGAAACGCGATACTCCTGTCCTTCCTCGATCTTGAACGTGACGAGAAAACCCTTGCGCGCCGGATCGTACTCGGTCAACGCCGCCACGACCTGGACATCCGCAAAGCCGCGCTTCAGGTAGAACCGGCGGATCAGGTCACGATCGGCCTCGACGCGATCGGGATCATAGATGTCGTTGTTGCCGAGAAAACTCAGAAAGTTGCCCTCATGGGTCTTGATCACGTCTTTCAGGCGCGCCGCCGAAAAACTGCTGTTGCCCATGAACTCGATCCCCTTGACGCCGGTCTTTGCTCCTTCCTCGATCGTGAAAACGAGGTCGACGCGATTGTTCGGCTGCTCGATGATCTCCGGCGTGACGTGGACGTCGTAGCGGCCGGACCGCCGATAGATTTCGGCGATTCGCAATGCATCGGACTGCACCATCGGTCGTGACAGCGTGCCTCGCGGCTTGGACTGCACCTCGCCCGAGAGCTGCTCGTCCTTGATCTTCTTGTTGCCTTCAAACGCAACACGGCCGATCGCCGGATTCTCGATCACCGAAACGATGATCCGGCCACCGGCATGATTGATCTTGACGTCCTGGAACAGCCCGGTCTCGACCAGCGCTTTGAGCCCGTCGTCAATCTCGGACTGATCGAGATGTCCGCCGGCGCCCAGCTTGAAATAGGAGCGGATGGTCTCCGCCTCGATCCGGCGGTTGCCTTCGACCGTGATCGCATCGAGAGATTCGGCTGCCGCCGGAGGCAACAATAGCCATCTGCTCGGCATCCCCAGGATCGACAAACCCGCGACCACGATCGCCGCGACAACGCTCCGCCACGTCTTCATTCCACACCTCACCAACAACACGCTCGTTGTGACGGGACGGCGATGGCTACGGTGTGGCTCCAAAGTTGCGGGACTGTTTCCAGTGATTTGGGACTGTGAGCGCAACGCGACGCCGGGCGCCTGCGCGGCACGACCGCCATTCGCTCTATTCTGCTCGCCTCCATGCGGCTCGATCCGCAGCCCAGCGCCCCTGTCCGGCCAGCGCACAGCAATGTTGCGCAAGAAGCCGATCGTTTACTTCAGGAACAGCCGATGCCAGAGCCAACTGGGCTCCGCGCTGACAGGTGGAAAGAAACGATGAGTACGACCACGAGCAAGATGAAACACGTGCTGCTTGTCACCACTGTTGGGCTCTCTCTTGGGCTTGCTCTTTGCTGCAACAGCGTGGCCGCTGCAGACCGGCGGCGGAAAGCGCCCGCAATCAGCTCCGTCTACGATTACGGCCCGACCGGACCGAACCACTCCTACCAGGCCGGGCCGCGCACCCGGATCTATGTGACCACACGATCATGGTTGGACGCCGGGACGGAAGTCTTGCCTGGCGAGCGCAAGTTCACTGACTATGCGTTTCCACCCGCCTCCTCGTCTGCCCGGGACAACAACAGCCGGCCGCTCGATCGAGCACCGCTCAGCCCTGCGTCCGACCTCGGCGGATACCCGGATCAATTTCCGCTTTACTGAGAGACGCAGAACGCTCTTGCAGGCTGTCGTACGCCGGCCTCCCGATTTGTTTCCAGTCGGGAGCGCCCCTTACAGTCCAGAAACACTATGCTGACGAAAAGGCACAATCCCGCCCACAAGTGACGCATATGCTGGTCAATCTGGCGGCCGGACGCGCGCCTTCGCGTGCGCATGACCATCGCACTGGCCCCCAACCATGCTTACGAGCTCTCCAAGAATCCTGATCGTCGAAGACGACCAGCAAACCAAGGACCTGATTGCCCGTTACCTGCGGGATCAATCATGCCTGGTCGCCACCGCCTCGAATGGTCGCGAAATGGCTCGCTACCTGGCCGGACATTCGCTCGATCTTGTCATCCTCGATCTCATGCTGCCAGGAGAAGACGGACTGAGCCTGTGTCACCGTCTTCGTAACGACTCGGCGATTCCGATCATCATTCTGACGGCGAAAGGTGAGGATCTCGACCGGATCCTCGGGCTTGAAATGGGGGCGGATGACTATCTCTCCAAACCCTTCAATCCGCGCGAGCTGCTGGCGAGGATCAACGCCGTCCTGCGTCGCCAGGCTGGCCTTCTCGACCGATCCGGCCGGAACTCCGCTCGCTTGCGCTTTCAGCACTGGATCATTGATCTTCGGCTGCGCGAACTGCGCGATCCGGAAGGAGCCCAGGTGCCGCTGACGAGCGCGGAGTTCGATCTCCTGCAGGCGTTTTGCGAGCGGCCCGGGAGGATTTTGACGCGGGACGGTTTGCTGAGCATGACGCGCAGCCGGCCTGTCAGCCCATTCGGGCGCAGCATCGATGTGCTGGTCAGCCGGCTTCGTCGCAAGCTCGATATGATCGAGGGCTCATCCGTGATCCGGACAGTCCGAACGGGCGGATACATCTTCACGCCTGATGTGGAAGACGCATGAATTGGACTTACCGGATTGTCACGCTTTTCAGCTTTCGGCGGATCAGCGGCCAGATCGCCGCGCTTGTTCTGATTTCGCTCGTGCTGATCCACGTGCTTATCGCGCTCTATGTCGTCGGCCAGAAGCCGCGATCTTTTGCGGAAAGACCTATCCATCAGTTCCAACTGATTGCGAAAATCCTTGCCGAGACACCCGCGGCCGGCCGCGCGGTTGTTCTTGAGGCGGTCGATCGGGCTTTTCCTCGCCTCCAGCTCACCTTGCGCGAAGGTGATCCGGACCAGTCTATCGGCGCCATTTCCGAGGTGCCCGGCGTCAACACCGTTGATGTGGATTTCTCCGCAAAGAGCACACTGGCCGCAGTCCGATTGCCTGACGGCGCCGTGGTCGAAGCAACGATCGGCTCGCCACAAGTCCCGCCCTTTGTCGGAGGACTTTGGGCAAGCACGGTCCTGTTCCTGTTCGTGAGCGTCACACTGCTTGGCGTATGGGCGGGTCGCGAGCTCAGCGCGCCGCTATCCGCGTTCGCCCGCGCTGCCGAAAACTTCAGTGTCAGCCAGACATCGGCCCCCCTTCCCGAAACAGGGCCAGAGGAAATTCGTGCCGCGGCGGTCGCGCTTAATCGTATGCGTGAACGCATCACCGCCCTGATGAACGACCGGACGCGAATGCTCGCCGCGATCAGTCACGATTTGCGAACGCCGATCACCCGGCTGCGGCTGAGGTCCGAATATATCGAGAACGAGGCACAACGCGCCGAAACCCTTCACGACCTCGACCAGATGCAGGCCATGCTGGAATCCGTACTGTCATTCCTGAGCAGCGGCAGCGCGGCAAAGCCGACCCTGGTCAATGTGGCGGCTTTGCTGCACACAATCTGCGAGCAATTCTCCGATTGCGGTCATCTGGTGCGCTACAAGGGCCCTGTCAGAGCCCCATTCACGATCCGCCCCGGCGAGATCAGCCGCGCTGTGACAAATCTGGTCGAAAACGCCATTCGGTTCGGCAGCGAAGTCGATATCAGGCTGACCGCATCCGCCGACCAGGCCACCATCGAAGTGTCGGACAATGGTCCCGGGATTCCGGAGCACCGCAAAGCCGACATGTTGAAACCCTTCGTCCGAGGGGAAGAGGCCCGGACCATGAATGAGAACAGCGGATTCGGACTCGGCCTTTCGATCGCTCAGGCCGCGGTCCACGGGCACGGCGGCGAACTTTCCCTGCACGACAATAGTCCGCAGGGCCTCACCGTCCGCATTGCGTTGCCAGGAGCGGGTGGCGATGGACTGGATCGAAGCGCGGCGAACTCGTCTCGTCCAGTGCTGCCCGAACAAGTCCCCGGATAGGCTGAGCGTCAGGATTTCTTGCCTCTGCCGCCTGGTCGCTTCTGGTCCGTGCCGGTATCCTTGAGTTCCTCCGGCGTGACGCGGCAGTCGCCGTTCTTGTCGTATTGCAGGATGAATTCGTTCGGCTTGCCGACGAATTCGCTGCGCGTAATCTTGCCATCCTGGTTTTCGTCGAAATAGCCGAAGTCGGCGTCGGCGAGCGCACTGCCCATCCGACGAACAACCTCGAACTCCGCAGAGGTCAGAATTCCGTCGTGGTTGCGGTCGGCGCGATCGAACGCCCGCCCGAGATAGCCTTTCCACTCGTCGCAAGTATAAACGCCGTCACGATTGGCGTCCCAGCTCTCGGCCGTGCCGGCCGGCGAACGATCCCTGCTCGATTGCGGGCGCGACGAATCCTGATCCGGGGTCGGTTGCGCCGATGCAAAGGGCACTGCCGTGCAGAGCAGACTCACCATTGCGATCTTCCCACAGATGGATGCCGACTTTCCGCGCAAAATGATCTCTCCTCCACGTCGTCCTGACGTCAGCCGGAGTTGTCGGTTCGCCGTGGCGGAAATGGGGAAGGACACGGCGCCGATACACCTCGTTACAATTCGGACCGATGCGTTGCTCGCGCGGCGCAATGATCGAGCAGCGCAGCAGGATTAACTGTCCTGCTTTTGGCCTTTCGTGGCGCGCAACAGATTGTCGCGCAGCCTGACGACGCTCTTCTGCACGACCGGGAACTCGTCCCCGAGCCCGCAGGCGCCAATCAGAGCATGGCTAAGATCCGTGTCGAGCAGGCGCCGGCCGGCCGGCGTCAGGCTCACCCGCACCTGCCGCTCGTCGGCGGGATCGCGGGTGCGCGTGAGATAGCCTGATAGCTCCAGCTTCTTGAGGATCGGCGTCAGCGTGTTGGATTCCAGAAACAGCTTCTCGCCCAGCGTGCTGACGGTCTGGTCATCAGCCTCCGACAGCGCCACCATCGCTATGTACTGGGTGTAGGTCAGCCCGACCGCATCCAGGATCGGCTTGTAGGCGCGGCCAAAGGCCAGATTGGCCGAATAGACCGCAAAGCACAGGAAATTCGAGAGTTTTCGGCCTTTGGGTTCTGCCTTGGGTTCTGCCTTGGGTTCTGCCTTGGGAGCGCGGGTCACGGATGCCTCCGGAGTTTGTGAAGTCCGCATCCATATAAATCGCATCCGATTAAATCGGAAGTGCTTGACAGGACTCTGTCTGCGGTTTATTTCGATGCGGATCCGATTAGATCGGATACGATATATCTCCAGCAGAAAGGATTGCGCCATGACCGCCACCGCAAAAGTTCTCTTCACCGGAAAGACCCACGTCACCGCCGGCCCCAACGGCGCCGCCCGCTCCAGCGACGGCTTCCTCGACGTCAAGCTGCCGCAGCCGCATCCGGCCGCCGAAAACCTGTTCGCGGCCGCCTGGTCGGCTTGCTACATCGGCGCAATCCAGCTTGCCGCGGGACAGCGCAAGGTCAAGCTGCCGAGCGAGCCCTCGGTCGACGCCGAGATCGATCTGAATCTGGCCGGCAGCGACTTCTTCCTGCGTGCGCGCCTCAACGTCCAGGTTCCCGGCGTGGCGCGCGAGGTTGCACAGGAGCTGATCGAGGCGGCGCACGGCATCTGCCCCTACTCAAAGGCCGTCCACGGCAACATCGATGTGACGACCACCCTGGTCTGACGCGACCAGAGTGACAGCATGAGATCCAGACTCCCGGTGCGGACCGGCCGCTTGACGGCCCGGTCTGCGCGGGTCAGCGAAACCAAGGACATCAGGAGTTCGACATGAGCAGTCTCTTCGCAAAGACGATCCGGTCCGTCGCGTTCGCAGCTCTAGTCGCCGGAAGCATCCTGGCCCTCCCCGCAGCACAGGCGCAGCAGCCGACCGGCATCAAGCGAACCGACTTGCAACGCCACGACCTCAGCGCTCCCGGACGCGAAGCCATCCAGGTGCGCGTCGATATCGAGCCCGGCGTGGCATTCCCCCAGCACACCCATCCGGGTGAAGAGATCATCTATGTGCTCGCCGGCACGCTCGAATATGACGTCGAGGGCAAGCCGCCGGCGACGCTGAAGGCCGGCGACGTGCTGTTCATTCCGGCCGGGACGATTCATGCGGCCAAGAACGTCGGCAGCGTCACCGCCAGCGAGCTTGCGACCTATATCGTCGAGAAGGAAAAGCCGCTGCTGACCTTGGTCAAGTGAGGCCTGGCAAGCGCGACGTCTTGGGGGCAACTCCATCGTCGGCACGACGATTTACTTCTTCGCGACCTCACGCAGCGTGTTGTAGATCCACTCTGACCCCTGCTTGATGGCTTCGACCCCGATCCTTTCGTCATTGCCATGCATCCGGCTCAGAATGTCGTCGTCGAGCGGGTAAGGGTAGATGCCATAGACGGGAACGTTGTGCTCGCGCCAGGCCATGGCGTCGGTGCCGGCCTCGAACAGCGTGGGCACCAGCACGGCGTCTTTCCACATCAGCTTGGCATTGCGGTCGAGCGCCGCGTAAAGCGCGGTGTCAACCGGCGACGGCGGAGCGTTGGTGCGCTTCAGATAGATGTCCCTGGCTTCCTGCTGCGTTAGCGGCGTCACGAGGCTGACCTCGATGTCGGGATCGCCAATCGCGGCCTTGATTTCCGCAATCATCTGATCGGCCGTCGTTCCCGGAAGCAGCCGTGTGTTCACGATCGCCTTGGCGTCGCCGGGAATGACGTTGGGCTTGATGCCGGCCTCGATCATGGTGATGACCATGGTGTCGCGGAGCAGTGCGTGCAGCAGGAGGCCGTCCTTGGGATTGTCGGCGACGAGCTTCTTTCCCGCCGCTTCAAGATCGGTCTGATCTTTCGCGTTCAAAAGCTGCTTGATGTCGGACACCGTCTGTTCCGAGCTGATCGGGAGCAACGCCCTAAAATAGGCTTCCGTCGCCGGCACGAGCTTGACCGCCGGATCATGCGCGGCCAGCTTCGCCAACGCCGCGATCAGGCGATCGTTGGCCATCTCGCCCGGCGGGAACGGGCGCGAGGAGTGGCCCGAGCGGCCGGTGGCCTTCAGCGCGAAAGTGGCGGAGAGTTTGTCTGCCGTCGTGACGTTGATCTGCCGCACGGTGCCGTCGCGCCCTTGCAGGACATAGCCGCCTTCGTTGAGCGCGAACTCCGCATCGATCTTGTCCCAGTGATTCCTGGCCAGCCACACCGTGCTGTACTGCCCCTGCTCCTCGTCGGCCTCGGCCATGAAGATCACGTCGCGCGCCAGCGGCGTCTTCTCCTCCGCGAGCCGCATCACCGCGCGTGCGAACACGGCGAGCCCGCCCTTGAAATCCATCGCGCCTCGGCCGTAGACGAAACCATCCTTCTCGACGCCGGCGAACGGTTCCACCGTCCACTTCTCCCGCTCGACCGGAACGACGTCGGCATGCGCGGCCAGCAGAACCGGCTTCTTGGAGCCATCGCCGCGGAGCCGCGCGATGAAATGCGCGGCCTTGCCATTCGGAGCGACGAAGATCTCGACTTCGGCGCCGAGCGGCTCGAACTGCGACTTCAGATATTCGGCGAGCGCCCGCGTATCTCCCGGCCCGTTCGACGTGTCGAAGGCGATCAGTTTCTTGAGCAATGCGACGGTCTTGTCGCCCTGCGATTGCGGAGGCGCGGCAGATTCAGCGAGCGAGTATCTGGTTCCGGTGCAAAGCAGGCCTGCGGCAAACACCAGCGCGGCGAGACGACCTTTGATCAGGCGTTTCATATTCTTGTTCCCCATGCGGTACATCAGCAGGGGTATAATGGCCTCAGGGCGCTCTCGGAAACAACACCTTCAGCATGACGGCCGCGAGCAGCGTCATCATAGCGAGGCCGATCGATAGATACAGCGCCCCCGCATTGCCCGATCGGTCAATGACGATGGCGTAAAGCAGTGGCGCCGCCGCGGGCAGAATGAAGCTTGGAACGATCAGCCGGCCCACCAGCGTCCCGTAGCTGCGATGGTCGAACAGGATCAGGGGCAACGTTCCCCTGGTGATGGTCAGGATGCCGTTGCAGGCGCCATACAGCAACGCGAAGGCTACTCCCATCTCCGTCGAGCCGCCGCTGAACAGCCCGGCGATGAAGGACAGCGGCATGATCAGGCAGGCCATCAGGTTGAGTGCGAGCGGATCGACCCGCCTGCCGAACAGAATCTCGCAGAGACGGGCTGCGGACTGCCCGATTCCTCGTAAGGTCGCGATCCATACAGCCACCGACGCAGTGAGCCCCAATCCGGTGAGCACTGCGATCATGTGGGCGGACATACCGGCGTTGAGGAAATTGGCCCCGGTCATGATCACGGCATAGAGACCGCCTCCGAGCGCGACCTGCCGCTGGCTGACGGCGAGCGGCTGCCGTGGTGCGGCCGCAGCATGGCTCGATGGTCCGGCATACCGTTGGGTCGGAATCAACAGATGAAGCGGGATCGTCAGGAGGGCACACCCGGCGTAAACGAGCAACGCTGTGCGCCAGCCGAAGTGCTCCGAGAGGATGTGGCCGAGCGGCCAGAACACGGTGGCGGCTAATCCGCCGAGCAACGTGATCCCGGACATGGCGCGACGCGCCTCCGGTCCGCCGATCCGCGCCAACGCCGCAAAGGCGGCATCGTACAGCGTCAGCCGCATGCCGAGGCCAAGGACGATCCAGAAAGCGTAATACGTCGCGACCTGATGCGAGACCGCAAGACCGGCGCATCCAATGGCATTCACCAATGCGCCGGCGGCCATGACGTCCCGGCCGCCACGGCGATCGACCAACCGGCCCACCAGCGGGGACGCCACCCCCATCACCAGCAGCGCTACGGCAAAGCCGCCATAGACGATATCGCGGCTCCAGCCGAGGTCCGCGCCGATCTGCTCGCCGAAGCCGCCGATCAAATAGTAGGTGGCGCCCCAGGATATCAATTGGCCGAGCCCGAGGGCGACGACGACCCGGCGTGCGATCAATTGCGCGGTTCCTCGAGCGCCGACGGAAGCGCCGCGTCGCCCGGACCAAGCGAGCGCTGCATCAACACGGTGTCGACCCATTGCCCGAGCTTGAAGCCGACGGATCTCAGCGTCCCAACAGGTTCGAAGCCCATGCGCCGGTGCAACGCGATCGATCCGGCGTTGCCGCTGTTACCGATCACCGCCAGCATCTGCCGCCAGGGTCCCGCTTCGGCGCGCGCGATCAGCGCCTGGAGCAAGGCCGCACCGATGCGGCGGCCGCGCAGCGCCTCCGACACGTAGACCGAGTCCTCGATCGTGTGGCGATAGGCCGGCCGGGGCCGATACGCTGTCGCGTAGGCGTAGCCGGCCACGCGCCCGTCGACCTCGGCCACCAGATATGGCAACCCCGCCGCCAACACGGCGTCGCGTCGCCCAAGCATCTCGCCCAACGTCGGCGGCACCTCTTCGAAGGTTGCCAGTCCCGTCAACACGTGGTGGGCGTAGATGCGCTGCACATCAGCCATGACGGCCGCTGTCGCGTCGCGGATCACGATCTCGTTCATTGCCTGCTCCCGATCCGGCCGAAGCCGTTAGCATTGCCTGAGCATGCCGGATCACGTTATATAAGTGAAGCTTTGATATTTTATACAAAGCATAAGAGATGCTTTGATGAAGAACCTCAACCTCGACTACCTCGATAGCTTCCGTGTCGTGATCGAAAGCGGCAGCTTCTCCGCAGCCGCCGAACGGCTGCAGCTCACGCAGCCGGCGGTAAGCCTGCAGGTGCGCCAGCTCGAACGAAGCCTCAATGCGACCTTGATCGAACGCGTCGGACGAAAAGCGCGGCCCACCGCCGCCGGCACCGCGCTGCTGGACCATGCGCAGCAGATCAGCGCCGCCGTCGCATCGGCGGTCGATGCCGTTGCGCAGCAGACGACGGGCACCGCGGGGCGCGTGCGACTGGGGACTGGTGCGACCGCATGCATTTTCCTGCTGCCGCCGATCCTGAGAGAGTTGCGGACCGCGCTTCCCTCGCTCGAGATCACGGTCACCACGGGCAACACGGCTGACATCGCCAAGGCGGTCGAGGACAATACGATCGACATCGGGCTCGTGACGCTGCCGGTGTCCGGACGCAGCTTCGAGATTACGCCTGTCATGAATGACGAGTTCGTCCTGATCGCGCCGCACGACATGCTGTTGCCGGCGCGGATCACGCCGGCGGTGCTGGCGACCAGGCCGATCGTTCTGTTCGAACCCGGCGGAAACACGCGGCGCACCGCCGACGAATGGCTGGCCCGCGGCGGCGTCTCGCTAAAGCCCTTGATGTCGCTCGGCAGCGTCGAGGCGATCAAGGAGATGGTGCGCGCCGGGCTCGGCTGCGCCATCCTGCCGGGCATGGCCGTCCCGGGGAAAAGCAAGCAACGCGACCTGGCCGTGCGGTCGCTGTCGCCAAAACTCTACCGCCGGCTCGCCGTCGTGATCCGCCGCGACAAGCGGCTCGATCGCGGACTGCGCAAGACCCTGTCCGCGCTGAAGGCGATCGCAGCGAAGGACGACGGCCGTTAGGGAGGACGCTGCGCGTCCCCCCTCCTTCGCCGCTACGTGGACTTGCGCTCTTCGGCGGCGATCTCGCGGAACGCTTTCACGCCGGCATCCGTCACTTGGTCCCATTTTGCGTTAGTCGTGGCCTCGGCGTCGTAATTGTCGTGCCAGTTCCACCATTTGTAGGGCGGGCTCTGCGGATAGCCCTTGGGCGAGTCCTCCCAGACCTCCTGACGGCCGAGCGGCGTGATATCGAGATAGCTCCAGATGGTCCCCATCGCCTCGTCGCCGCGGCTGTTGACGAGATAGGTGCGGAAGATCCGATTGCCGTCGCGGACAAACACGTTGTGGCCGTGCCATTCGCCGACACCGAAGTCCGCGTCAAAGCCGTCCGTGATCGTGTACCAGGGCATCACCCAGTCCATCCGCGCCTTGAGCCTGATGATGTCGGCCTGCGGCGCGCGCGAGGCGTAGACCAGCGTGGTGTCACGCTGATTCAGATGCGACAGATGACTGACTTGATCGGCGCCGAGCGAGCAGCCGCGGCAGGCATGATCGGGCCAGCCGAACACGCCGGGCTCGAAGAAGGCGCGATAGACGATCAATTGCCGGCGGCCCTCGAACAGGTCGAGCAGGCTGACCTTGCCGTTCGGTCCTTCGAAGACATACGCTTTGTCGACCGCCATCCACGGCATCCGCCGCCGCTCGGAGGCAAGCGCATCGCGCGCCCGCATCTGCGCCTTCTCCCTCACCAACATTTCCAGCCGCGCCGCCTCCCAGGCCTCTCGCGAAACGATCGGCGGTGTGGGCATCGCGGCCTGTCCGGCGCTGCCGTTGTTCTCGGGTGATTTGCTCATGATGGTTCAACCTCCGAATGGGACAAAACTCCGGGACTGACGTGCTATTCCACCGCCGCCCGTCGCTTGTCGTTGCTCATGGCCCAATCTGGCGCAGCGGCGACGGATGGTGGGAGTGACAAGTGTGTCGGGATTTCCGCGCGCCGCTCGTCGCGGCACTTCCTTGCAATATACTTGCATACTGCAATTATATATGTCAGCCTCCCGATATGCGACAACCCGCACCTGCCCCCGACGACGATTTGAAGCTCAGCGCCTGGCTGCCGTACCGCCTGTTCCTCGTCGCAGCCCAGGTCGCGCGCCCGCTCGAAGGCTTCTACAGCGAGACCTTCGGATTGAGCCAGGCCGGCTGGCGCATCCTCGCCGTGATCGCCGAACGCGACGGCGCCAATGCCTCCGAGATCGGCCGCGCCTGCGCGCTGGATCCGTTCGCGGTCAGCCGCGGCATCGGCCAGCTCGTCGAACTCGGCTTTGCAGTGCGGCGGCCGGGCAAGACCGATCGGCGCTTCGCTTCCGTCAGCATCACAAGAAGCGGCAGGACCGCCTTCAACCGGATCGCCGCACTTGGCAGCGCGATCGAGGCGCGACTGCTGGCACGCCTGACCGGGGCCGAGCGCGTGACGTTCAACTCCGCCTTGCACAAGCTCGAATCCGAAAGCGCGCGCATCGACACCGGCGGTTGGCGCTCGCTCCTCGACAGCACCGCTGCCTCATGACGCTCCTTCTGTTTGCGCTGACCGCGATGCTCTGGGGCGGCGGCGCGCTGGCAACCGCGATGCAGGCCGGCGTGACCCCGGCGCCCTGGTCGGTGGCGCTGCGCATGGCCCTTGCGGGTCTCATCCTGCTTGGCTACGGACGGCTTCGCGGCATGCCGCTTGCGATCCCCGCACGAGACCGGCCGGCGGTGGCCTTGCAGGGCCTGCTGTTCTTTTCCATCGCCTTCATCGCCTTCTATGAAGCGACCGCGCGGATGCCGAGTGGCCTTGCGGCGCTCGTGCTGTCGACATCGTCGCTGTTCGCCGCCCTGATCGCACGCGCGGCGCTTGGCGCCCCGATCTCCACCAGCTTCGTGTGGGGCGCGCTCTGCGGCATCCTCGGGCTGGCCATTATCTTCGTTCCTGGCGCCACGGCGACGGGAGCAGCGCCGCTTGCCGGTTTCGCATGGGCGCTCGTTGCAGCGGTCGCGACCGGCACCGGCACGACGATCGGTGCGCGCAATCAGCGCGCGGGGCTGCCCGTCGTCGCCGTGCTCGGATGGGGAGCGCTGGTAGGTGCTGCGGCGAGCGCGCTCTGGGCTATGGCGACAGGCGCAAGCTTCGCGGCCGACGCGTCGGTGCCGTATCTCGTGAGCTTCCTCTATCTCGCAATCGCGGCATCCTGCATCACCTTCATGCTCTATTTCGAGCTGGTCCGCCGGCTCGGCCCCGGCCGCGCCGCCTACACGCTCGCACTGGTGCCGCTTGTCGCCCTCGTGCTGTCGGCGCTGTTCGAGCATCTCGCGCTGGGCTGGCCCGTCCTCGCCGGCGCGTCCGCGATCCTGCTCGGCAACGTGCTGGTGCTGTCGCAGTGACGCGAGACGCCGAGAAAATGCTAACTTTCCAGACATCAGCTGATTCGAGTCTGGTCGCTTTCGGATCGCCTTGGTTTGCTCCCGGAACACGGTCATTTGCCGGCAAATTCGAAAAACACCTCTCGGGAGATACCGAACCTGTCGCGCCTGCAGCGGAAGGCCTATGGCGCGTTTCAGCAGGGCGATTTCGACAAGGCTGAGAGATTCTGCTCCGGGATTCTCGAACACCGGCCGGATGATTTCGATGCGCTTCATCTGCTCGGACTGCTCAATTTCGAGCGCCGGCACATGGTGGAGGCGCTGCGCTTTCTCGCAGCCGCGCTGAAGTCCAATCCCGCGTCGTCAGATGCGATGTCGAATTTGGGGCTCGCGCTTCACACCGCCGGACATTTTGACCAGGCGATCTCGCATTTTCGCAGCGCACTGCAATTAGCGCCGGAACATCCGGAGATTCTCTACAATCTCGGCAATTCCTGCCTGAAGCTCCGCCGCTTCGCCGAGGCGGCGTCGAGCTTTGAGGCCGCGCTCGCAAGCCAGCCCCATCACGTCGGCGCGCGGGTCAATCGCGGCAATGCGCTCCTGAGGTTGAACGAGCCGGTCCAGGCGCTTGCGAGCTACGACGCCGCACAGGCGGCGATGCCCGGTCATCCGCAGATCCTGACCAACCGCGGTCATACCCTGCGCCGGCTCGACCGGCCGGTCGAGGCGCTGGTGGATTTCAAGGCGGCGCTGGCCGCCTCGCCCGAGTTCGCCGAAGCGCATTTCGAAGCCGCGATGGCGCATTTGACGCTGGGTGATTTCGACGCCGGCTGGAGCGCGTATGAATGGCGCTGGAAGACGGCGGCATTTGCCGGGCAGCACCGGGAGTTTTCGGCGCCGTTATGGTTGGGACACGAGCCGGTCGACGGCAAGACCATTCTGCTGCACGCCGAACAGGGTTTTGGCGATTCAATCCAGTTCATCCGCTATGCACCGCTGCTGGCGCACCGCGGCGCCAACGTGATCTGCGAAGTTCAGGCCGGGTTGCAGCCGCTGCTGTCGCAGCTCGAAGGCGTTAGCGTGATCGCTGCCGGCGCGCCGCGTCCCGTAGTCGACCTGCACTGCCCCCTGCTCAGCCTTCCGCTTGCGTTCAAGACTGAGGTCGAGACCATTCCGGCGTCCGTTCCGTATCTCGCGGCGCCCACGGAGCGACTGGAGCATTGGCGAAACCGTTTGCCGCCGGGCCGGCCGCGCGCCGGTTTTGTCTGGTCGGGATCGTCGACCCACAACAACGACGCCAACCGTTCGATTCCGCTCGCACGGCTGGCGTCGCTGTTCGAGACTCCGGCCCTGCAATGCATCAGCTTGCAAAGCGAAATGCGCGATGCTGACCGCGACGTCCTCGGCGACCTGCCGAACCTGCTTCACCTCGGCGACGATATCAGCGATTTCGCCGACACGGCGGCCATCATCTCGCTGCTCGATGTCGTCATTACGGTCGACACCGCGGTCGCGCATTTGGCCGGGGCGCTGGGCAAGCCGGTCATGATCCTGCTGCCCCATGCCGCAGATTTCCGCTGGATGCGCGATCGCACCGATACGCCCTGGTATCCGACAGCCAAACTGCTCCGCCAGCCGGCCTTTGGCGACTGGGACAGCGTGATCGCTCGCCTGCGCGACGAACTGCATCCGCTCATGCGGTGACGCCACCGCCGAAAGCCTGAGTCGCGTTGGGCTGACGACGCAGCAGGAAATAGAACGCGGCGACGTGCGTGATCATCAGCAGCGGCACGATGAGGATCGGGATCGCATAGACGGCGCCCAATTCCCCGGCCTTCGCAGGCAGGTCGACCTGGACCGCGTGGTAATAATTGAAGAGCAAGTCGACAAACCCGACGAGATTGAAGGCAACGACGAACAGCCAGAACAGCGGACGGATCCTGACCGACAGCAGCGCCAGCATGGCCAGCACGCCCGTTGTGAAGTCCCAATAGGCGGCGGGAGCTGCGAAGCTGGCCGGCAGGTTGGGCCCGACGACACCGGGAAGCATGAAGACCAGCCCGAAGAAGCGGAAGCTGTGCAGCGTCGCGATCGCACGTTGGGCGTCGAAATGGTCCATCGTCTTGAGCCGGGGCCAGATATACGCGCCAAAGCAAAGCAGCCAGGCGACATATCCGAGCACGAGATGGGTCTGGAACAGGATTTGCGGAAACATGAGAACTCCTATCGCGGATTGTTTCAGGCGGCCTCGAGCACTGCGGTCAGAATGCCGAGCCGGCCTTCTATGAGGTTTCGGCCCAAGTTCGCGGACAGCTGAGCGAAGTCCGGTCCCATCACCACGCCGAGATTTGGCGACGGCGGCGGCCCGGAGGCGCGCAACTGGGCGATCCAGGCCTTGGCCGCCTCCGAATCGTCTCGCCATACAAGCGCGTGAAAGCCAGCCGCTTCGATCGCCTCGCGCGTCGCCGCGGCGGTGAGAAGAAAGCTCGTCGCCGGCGTTCGCGCCCAGGGGACCGGATAGTGCGGCTCGCCGCCGTTCAATACGACGTCGTAGGTCGCAAATCTGCCGCCGGATTTCAGCACACGATGGATCTCGCGGTAGAGCCGCGCCCGGTCGGAGATGTTCATCGCCACATGCTGCAGCAATGCGACGTCGAAGCGGCCGTCGTCGAACGGAAGCTCCAGCGCACTCGCAGTCTGGAACGACACCTGCGCGCTCAGCCCCGTGCGCTCGGTCAGATAGCGCGCGGCATCCACAAAGGCATCGCTCAGGTCGACACCGGTCACCCGGCAGCCATACGCCGCAGCCAGAAAGCGCGCCGGTCCGCCGACGCCCGAGCCTACATCCAGAACCGAGTTGTCGGCAGTGATCCCGGCCAATTTGGCAAGCTCTGCGGTCGCCACGAGCCCCCGGGTGTGAAACTGGTCGAGGGCGCCCAATTGCTCGGGCGTGAGCCGCTGATCCTCCGGGCCGAGCGCCATGAGCGCCGCCTTCAGCCGCTCGGTCAGGCCAGTCGCGCGATAGTGGTCGCGCACGCTATCAAGGACATTGGTCATCGTAGGTTCCTCCCGGCTGTCGGCTGCTGATATACGCCCGCTTCCCGCGATCGACTATCCGCGATAATGTCATCGGGTTATGAAGCAGAACTTCACAGTCAGGCAGGGCGCGCTCGACGGCGTCGAGGCGTTCCTGAGCGTGGCCCAGCACCGCAGCTTTCGTAAAGCAGCCGCGGAACTCGGGGTAACGCCGTCGGCGATCAGCCAGGCGGTCCGCACACTTGAGGCGCGCGTCGGCGCAGCACTCTTCATCCGCACGACGCGCAGTGTCGGCCTCAGTGAAGCCGGCGAGCGGTTTCGCGCGCGCGCAAAGCCCGCTTTCGAAGAGCTTGTCGCGGCAAGCGCGGTCGCGCGTGACCTTGGACAGCGGCCAGCCGGACTGTTACGCCTTACGGTACCACGGTCGGTGGTGCCGATCCTGCTGGAGCCGCTGATCGCATCCTTCTGCCGGGCCTATCCCGAGGTCGAGGTCGAGATCTCCGCGAACGAGGAATTGGTCGACCTTGCGGCCGGAGGCTTCGATGCCGGCGTCCGGATGGGCCAGTTCATCGCCGCGGACATGGTTGCGCTCCCGCTCTCGCCACCCTTCCCCTTCGTGGTCGTCGGCAGTCCCGACTACCTGCGCCGGCGGGGAAAGCCCGAGCGTATCGACGATCTGCGCCAGCATGCCTGCTTGCGGATTCGCCGCACCGACGGGTCAATCGCACCCTGGTCCTTTGTCAGCGGCAACAAGCCGATCGAGGCGATCGTCTCGGGACCACTCGTCGCCCACGATTTTCCGACCATCGTTGGCGCGGCGGTGGAAGACATGGGGCTTGCGCAAGCGCCTCGGCCGATCGCGGCCGGGCTGGTGAAAGCCGGCAAGCTCGTGCAGGTCCTGGAGCCGTTCGCAGTGATGGCGCCGGGCGTGTTTCTCTACTATCCCAGCCGCCATCACATGACGCCGAAACTGCGCGCCTTCATCGATCACGTGAAGAGCCGCTCGGGCAAAGCCCGAAGTCAGAAAACGCGTTGATGCGGCCCGCCGACACTCACGCTCCCGCGATCAGCTCCTTCGCCAGCGCCATGTAGGCCGGCAGTGTCACCGGGTCGTTGGCGGCGTTGCCGGCTGACGGGTGCGAGGCATAGCGTGCGATCACCATCTCCGCCTTGGGATCGATATAGATGCCCTGGCCGTGAACGCCGCGCGCCATGTAGGCGCCGTGCGCATTGTGCGTCACCCACCACTGGTTCCGGTAGGAGGCACCGGGCAATGTGGTGTAGCCGGCCGGCTTGAATTTTTCGGGGTCGCCGCCGCGCGCGATGTCCTCGACCACCGACGCCGGCACGATCTGACGGCCGTTGAAGCGGCCGTGATTGCGCATCGTCTCGCCGAAGCGCGCCAGATCGCGCAAGGTCGTCGACAGGCCGCCGCCACCGCTCTCGGTCCCGATGCGGTCGACGTGATAATGCGCGTCCTCCTCGGCTCCCATCGGCGTCCAGATCCGTTCGGAGAGCAGATCCGACAGCGTCATGCCGCTGGCGCGCCGGCAGATCCAGGCCAGCACGTCGGTGTTGACGGTCTTGTAAGAAAAAGCCTTGCCGTGCTCGCCCTGCTTCTTCTGGGCACAGAGGAAATCGAAGATCGCGGTCGGGCCGTCATAGCCCGGCTCGATCGGCGCCATGCCGTTGGCGCGCCGCAGCCCCCACACGGCGGAATTTTTGTCGGTATAAACTTCCGTGTATTCGAGGCCGGTGGTCATATCCATGACCTCGTGCACGCGCGCGTCACCGAATGCGCTTGCCTTCAGCTCCGGCACATAGTCGGTCACAGGGGCCTGCGGATCGATCTTGCCTTCGGTGACGAGAATGCCGGCCAGCGTGCCGGTGAACGATTTCGTCACGGACATCGCGATATGCGGCTTGTGCGGCTTCAGCGCACCGTAATAGCGCTCGTAGATCAATTTGCCCCGATGCAGCACGGCGATGCCGTCAGTATATGTTTCCTCGAGCATGCGCGCGAACGTCATCGGACGTCCGTCCATCGCGATCGACGCCGATGCGCCGATATCGCGCTCCGCCCGTGGCAGCGCCGACGCCGGCCCTACCCCGCGCCAGACATTCACGGTCGGCACCAATTGCCGCACATTGCTCCAGGCCCAGCGCAACTCAGGGAAGCTACGAAACGACCCGTTCTGAAATGTGATGGTGCGGTCCGGCGGCGGCGGAAAGCCCTTCATCCAGCCAAGCGTTTGCGGATCGGTCTCAGCTGCGGTTGCGGGCGATTGGCTCGGGACGGCATCGGACATCAAGGCGGGCTCCAGAGGGGACGATGCGGAGGTCGTATCATGGGGCCGCAAGACGGACATCCCGCGTTTGCGCCGGGGTGCCCGTCGCCGCACGCGCTTGCCTATGCCCCTCGGTGTCATCGCCTGGCTCGATCGGGCGATGACAGCAGAACAGCTCAATAACGGACGACGATTTCAAGCCGACGCCATGCTCGCCTCTGACATCGTTATGCGGTTCTTCACGCTGGGACGCTCCTGCATTCTTGCGTACCAGGCTTGCAGAGCCTCGCACTCCGCCGGCACCGGCAGCTTCACGAGTCCCGCAAAGATCAAGCCGCCGATCACCGTGATGTCGGCCATCGAGAACACCTCACCGGCAACGAACGGCTGTCTTTGCAGAATGCCATCGAAGTAGTGCATGCCCCTGATGGCCTTGTCGCGCTGACGGAAGCCCCACTCGGCGTTCTGATAAATCTCGACGTCGGGTCCAAGCCCGGGCGTTGCATGGTGGAAATAAACACTGACGGCGTCGAGCAGCTCCAGCTCGGCGCGCTTGCTCATCATGTGGATCACGCCCTTCTCGCGCGGTGTCCTGCCGGTGAGTACGGGCGCGCCGTCGAGCGCATCAAGATATTCGGTGATGGCGGTGCATTCGCCGATGAACGTACCGTCGTCGAGTTCGAGCACCGGCAGCGTGCCTGAGTAGTTCTTGGCAAGGAACGCAGGCTTCTTGTGCTCGCCTTTATAGAGATTGACCGACACGAACTGGACGCGCGACTGCAGGCCCTTCTCGGCCAGAGCAATCCGGATGCGCGCCGGATATGGACCGGTGGCCCAGTCGTGAATCTTCATCTTATTGGCCTTTCTCTACCTATCACTTGGTAGACTTCATATAGGCCCTTCAAATTCACCCCGTCAACGCCTATCTATCACTTGGTAGGTAACGAGACGGTGAGGCTAAGAAATGAGTTCAAGCTCCAAGGAAGCCATCCTGGCGGCCGCCAAACGGACCGCGCAGGCGCATGGCTATAGCGGCCTGAATTTCCGCGATCTCGCCGACGAGGTCGGCATCAAGGCCGCGAGCATCTACCATCATTTCCCGAGCAAGGCCGATCTCGGCGCGGCCGTGGCGAGGCGCTATTGGGAGGACACGGCGGCTGATCTCGAGTCCCTGCTGGCCAAAACCCCGGATCCGGTCCGTTGCCTGCGCCAATATCCGGAGGTGTTTCGCAAAGCGCTCGCGAACGGCAATCGCATGTGCCTCTGCAGCTTCATGGCGGCCGAATATGACGACCTGCCGGACGCGGTGAAGCAGGAGGTCGAGACCTTTGCCGACGTCAACGTGGCGTGGCTGAGCAAGCTGCTATCGGCCGCGGCCGTGGTTTCCCCCCGGAAAAGCGAACAGCGGGCCCGCGCCATCTTCGCGGCGATCGCGGGCGCGCAGCTCATGGCGAGGAGCCACTCGGATATTTCGCTCTATGACACATTGATCGAGGGCTATCGCGCAGCAGGTCTGCTGCCGGCGTAGACCTTGAAATAGGCGCCGCAACAATCGGCGCCGGCCGTTCCTGCGGATCGCTGCCGCGCTTGGACGCCTAGTTCACCAGCCCCTGCTTTGCGATCCAGTCACTCACCAGCTTCGCGATATCATCAGAGTTGCGGTCCATCATCATCATGTGGGTGTTGCCCTTGATGCCCATCTTGGGCAGCTCGAATGTATCGACCTTGCCGCCGGCGGCGGTGATCGCCTGGCTCCATTTGGTGGGATTGACCACGAGTTTCGACCACACCGGGACCCGGTCGAGGAAATCGCCCCACACGATCAGATGCGGCACGTCCTTCAGCCTCGCCGCATCGGCCTTGGTCGGATCCGGCGCGCCCGATGGCTCGAGCGCGATCAGCGCCTTCACCTTGTCGGGCGCATTGAGCGCCGCCGTGAAGCCGAAATTGCCGCCCTGGCTGTGCACGATGATGATGCACGGGCAGATCTTCTGCACCAGCGCGTCATAGGCTTTTTGCGTGGCAGCGTCGTTGGTGGCCCAGCGCGGAATGCCCTGTTTGGCGAACTGGTCGAACGCCTCGATCGGGAATTGCTCACCCTCGAACGCCTCGCGCTTGCCGCCGACCTCGTAAGCAGGCCCGATCCGGAACAGCTCCCAGGCCTCCTTCTTGGGCCGGAAGAACGGCTCGCTCTTGAAAATCTCCGGATAGCGCGCCCAGGAGGCGCGGCCGCGCTCGACCGCGTCGGAGACGTAGACGTCATAGCCGGCATTGAGGAAGAATTGCTGCCAGCCAGGCTTGCCGTCGGGCTTGGTCTCCCAGGTGACTCCAGAGAGGCCGCCGCCATGCCACAGCAGCAGCGGCAGCTTCGACTTCGGGTTGGCCTGCTTGACGAACTGGACATACATCTGCTCGACCTCGAACTCGCCGTTCGGATCGACCTTGATCGGCGGCGCGCCGGGCGAGAACACGATCTCCTTCGAGGGCAGTCCGTTCAGCGTCTCGGTGTGTCCGCCGACATGAAAGCTGCCGACCTCCTTGACCAGATACTCAGCCGCGGCAGGCGTCGCCGCCGTGATCGTTGCGGCCAGTGCGATGGCGATCGTGCGCATGAAGTGCCCTCCCCGATATTGATTCTTCTTGTAAGCGGCATTGTTATGCCGCGCGCCGACGCAGTCAATTTTCGATGGGCTAGCGGCCAATTGACGACGGCATGATATCTGACTAAAGTCAGATATATGCTCGACCCTGTTTCCCGCGTCCGCCGCTTCAACCGTGCCGTGACCTCAGCCGTCGGCGCGCTCGACACCTCGTTTCTCGGGCGCGGCCGGCCGCTCGGGGCGGCGCGCGTGCTCAACGCGATCGGGCATGGACGCTCGGATGTGAGCGGCATCAGAGATTATCTCGGCCTCGATTCCGGCCTGATGAGCCGTCTGTTGCGCAGCCTCGAAGACGAAGGGTTGATCGAGACGACGGCGCACAAGGACGACGCGCGCCGTCGCACCATCAGGCTGACGCCAGCCGGCCGGCGCGAGTTTAACGCCTATGAAGCGATCTCCAATCGCCAGGCCGAGGATTTCCTCGCCCACCACCCGCAACGCGAGGCCTTGCTGGCGGCGATGGACATGATCGCGTCCGTGCTCCGGCACGACGGCACAGCCTTGCATGACACGGACCCGCGCAGCGACGAGGCGCGCTACTGCCTGTCTGCGTACTACGCCGAGCTCGCGCGACGCTTCAAACAGGGGTTTGACGTCAAGCTGTCGCGCGACCCCGACGCCAAGGACATGGTGCGCCCGCTCGGCACATTCATCGTGGCGATGTCGGACGGCCTGCCGCTCGGCTGCGTCGGGCTGAAAGGCAGCGGGGCTGAGCAGGCGGAGATCAAGCGGCTCTGGGTCGCGCCAGCCGCGCGTGGCCTCGGCCTCGGCCGGCGCCTGATGGACGCGGCCGAGCGCGCCGCGCGCGAACTCGGTATCGCGGTGTTGCGGCTCGACACCAACAGCGCGCTGGCGGAAGCAGGTCAACTCTACCGCAACAGCGGCTGGACCGAGATCCAGCGCTTCAACGACGACCCCTACCCTGATTTGTTTTTCGAAAAGCGGCTCTGAGTGGCGCGCTGCGCGTGTTGTCCGGCGCCA
Organism: Bradyrhizobium sp. LTSPM299; assembly: GCF_000938235.1. Lineage (NCBI taxonomy): Bacteria > Pseudomonadati > Pseudomonadota > Alphaproteobacteria > Hyphomicrobiales > Nitrobacteraceae > Bradyrhizobium > Bradyrhizobium sp. LTSPM299. The sequence continues at coordinate 9,743 of NZ_JYMU01000038.1, read as the reverse complement.
TGCGCTGGCCTAAGACGATTCCCATGACCATCCGCCCGATCGTCCGCTATCCCGATCCAAGGCTCGCGCTCCCGGCGCAACCCGTGACCGTGTTCGACAACGCGCTGCGCGAGCTCGCGCGCGATTTGCTGGAGACCCTGCACGCCGCACCCGGCATTGGCATCACCGCGCCGCATATCGGCGTCTCCTTGCGGGTGGTGGTGCTCGACCTCGACCCCGTCGCTGGCGCGCGGACCTATGTCAATCCTGAAATCATCTGGACCTCGTCCGAGATGATCATGCATCAGGAGGGCAGCATCTCGATGCCCGGCGTCAACGACGACATCGAGCGACATGCGCGGGTCCGGATCAGCTATCACGACGTCGAGGGCAATGCTCGAACCGAAGAATCGAGCGGACTGCGCGCGGTCTGTCATCAACATGAGATCGATCAGCTGAACGGTATGTTCTGGATCAAGCGGCTGTCCCGGCTGAAACGCGAGCGGCTGGTCAAGAGGTTTGAGAAGCTGTCGCGGAGTTAGGATAAATCTCGGATTGAAGACAAAGTCATCACGGTCAATTTATCGCGCGCGCCATACGTCAATGATACTTGTAGTTGCGAATTATCCTACAGATGCTATCGTTTATAATGCAATTATAAGTTGTATCATTGGGGAATGACAAAATGGCTTGGGGCGCTCTCACAACACTCGTCAAAATGTTCGCGCCGAAGGCATTCCTGGATTCGCAGGAAGTGGTTTTTCCGGCCGCGACGACCGACTTCACGTCGCAGGTCGGATATCAGGTCTATAACGGGCAGTATCTTCCGCCGGGCTGGAAATGGACTGACATATCGACATTCGGCCCGAACGATTTCCTGTCGGTGCCTAGCACCGTCCCCAGCACGTTCCAGGGCGGCAATCTGGGTCACGCGACGGCCTATGTCCACGTTCAGGCCGTGCAGGGCCAGGCAGATCTGGTCGATATCCAGTATTGGCTTTTCTACAACTTCAACGGCACGGAGACGCTGCGGGCCGAACCGCTGCTCGGCTTCTCGGGCGAGATGGACCTGCCGCAGTCCAATCATTGGGGCGACTGGGAGTGCGTAACCATTCGGGTCAACAGCAACCTACAGGCGGTCGCGGTCTGCTTCTCGCAGCATTCCACCGAGCAGTGGTGCCTTCCGGGTGAGATGAGCTTCACCGGCACGCAGCCCAATGTGTATGTGTCGAGAGGGTCGCACGCGAACCGCCCCACTCCGGGCGGCCCGTTCTGGATCAGGGCCTTCGACTGGAAGCTGATCACGTTTGGCCCGGTCGACTACGCCGACGGCGGCGGCAAGGTGGTGGACTACTCGGCCTCGTTCGTCATCGTCGCCAACAATGCCACGCAATACTTTACGGACCAGCCGCCCGACCCGGGCTGGCTCAACTTCCTGGGCACATGGGGCCAGCCTTTGTCCACGACAGCAAGCGCTGGTCAGATCGTGGACGCCATCATATTGGTGGCAAAGACCGTGCCGGTCATGATTCCGTTCATACCGGCTCTCGTGATGATCGCGGCAATGCCGCTGACCGCCGGCGCCCTCGTCGCCGCTCTCTATCCGAGCACGAAGGACGCGCCGACCAATCCTCCCACCAAGGGCCTATGGCAGAACGCGCTGCCGCTCAACCCGCCGCTGTCGAGCAAGTTCGCGCCGGCGCTGGCGCCGTTCGAGCAGAACGACGAAGACAACCAGCTGTCGCTGGTCTACGTCGTCAACGCCAGCAGCGACCAGATTGTCGCTGTCTCCTCCGACGACGGGGAGGATTGGACCGCGGCCGCTTCGGTTCACAGCCAGACCGGCAGCGCGGCGCTGTGCCTGGCCCCATTCAATGGCGCCCTGTGCCTGGCGTTCATCTCCAACGACAGCGATCACCGGATCCTCACCTGCCAGTCGACGGACGGCCAGACCTGGACGGACGATTCGAATGCCGGCCAGACCAGCCCGGCCCGGCCCGCTCTGGCAGAATTCAACGGCAAATTGTGGCTGGCGTTCATCGCCAACGACCCGAGCGACAGGCTCCTGATCTGTTCGTCGCAGGACGGCAAGAGCTGGAGCGACGACAAGCAGGTGACCGGACAGACCACCATGACGGGCCCCGCGCTGGCCGCGTTCAACGCCAGCCTGTGGGTCGCGTTCATTGCCAACAACTCCAGCAATCAGGTGCTGGTGTGCTCATCGCGCGACGGCGAGACTTGGAGCAGCAATTCGCTCGTGTACAAAGTCGCCAGCGCGTATGCGCCGGCGCTGGCGGTCTTCAACAGCAAGCTCTGGCTGGCGTTCATCGACGGCGACAACGAGGTGCGGGTCACCTCCTCCACCGACGGTCTGTCCTGGCCCGCCAGTACGCAGTTCGCGGGCTTGACCAGCCAGGCGGCCCCGACCCTGACCGTGTTCAACGACACGCTGTGGCTGGGCTGCATCAACTCTTCGAACCAGATCACACTCAATTTCTCGTCGGACGGCGCGAAGTGGTCGGACGGGTCAGTGATATTCCCGCCGACGCCGACATAGACGCGCAGTCTGTAGGGCGGCTTAGCGAAGGTGGCCAGCGAGCCTGAGGCGCTGATCGGCTGGTTCGGCTCGCTTGGTTTCGACCTGGAGCGGATCGGGCTGGAAGCTGGCCCGCTGTCGCAATGGCTTTATGCGGCAATGCGGGAAGCGGGGTTGGCGGTGGAACTGCTGGAGACCCGCCACGTGCGTGATGCGTTCAAGGCGATGCCGGTGAAGTCGGACCGCAACGACGCGCGCGGGATCGCGCAACTGATACGGCTGGGCTGGTTCCGGCCGGTGCACTGCAAGTCGATGGATGCGCAGGAAGTACGCGCCGTCCTGACGGCTCGCAAGCTGATCCAGACCAAGCTTCTCGATGTCGAGAACAGCTTGCGCGGGATCTTGCGCGGCTTCGGGCTGAAGGTTGGCAAAACCACCGCACGCAGCTTTGCCGGACGAGTCCAGGAGCTGGTAGATGGCCATCCGAATCTGGAGGCGATCGGAGAGGCGCTGCTCTCGGTGCGTGCCATCCTGCAACGCGAGTTCAATGCCTTTGAGAGGCGAGTGCGTGCGATGGCGCGTTTGAATGCAAGAACCAGGCTGCTGATGTCGACCCCGGCGGTGGGTCCATCGTGGCGCTCACCTATGCTGCAGCGATCGACGATCCGGCGCGGTTCAAATCGTCCAAACAGGCAGGGTCGCACTTTGGGCTGACACCGAAGAAGCATCAATCTGGAGAAACCGACCGCTCCGGGCGGATTAGCAAGATCGGTGACGCATCGGTGCGCGAGGCGCTCTACCAGGCCGCTCACGTCATGCTGACCAAGCCGACCAAGGGCTGCTCGGAACTCAAAGGCTGGGCTATGCGGATCGCCAAGCGAGCCGGCATGAACAAGGCGAAGGTCGCACTGGCGCGCAAACTCGCGGTGATCCTGCACCGCATGCTCGCCAACGGAACACCATTCAACCCCGCTGCTGCTGCAGCTTAACAGGGAGACGAAACAGGTCTTCGGGCGGGTCACGACACCAGCCTTCCCGAAGCGAAGTCCCTTCGCCGGGACGATGGATCGGGTCAGGCCGTCATGCGGGATGTCGACACATCCAAGATGTGATCACGCTTTCGTAGATTGGCCGGCCCATCCTCCACGAACTCCATCAGGCGACGGCCTTGCGCCGATCCCGTACAGAAGTAAGTCCCCGGCGAGTGGATAACGCAAAAAGGGATTGACTCATCGAGGCCCGTTACAGAAGCCCGCATGAGCAGCGCGACCGCCAAAATATCGAAAACAACCCCATGCAAAGTAGCCGGCGGCGCCGGCGTTCGACACGGCCACTTGACACGTCGGGCAACTCAGCGGTATTCTTCCATTATTCCGAAATCGTGCAAGCACCCTCGCCCCGGGCGATTACGGCAAGCGTCGCCGGCGCCCTGTCGCGCATCAGTCGCGCGATACGGACAGCCCGGCGAGAAGCGGCGCGTACGTGGCGAGCCTGCGGGATACGAACTCGGTGAAGAGCCGCACGCGCTTCGTCTTGCGGGTCTCGCCCTGCGTGAGAAGCCAGAGCGTTCCGTACATGTGCAGGTTTGTACCCGGCACCCTCACCAGCAGCGGGTCGGCATCTCCGACGAAGCACGGCAGTGTCGTGATCCCGAGCCCTTGCCGTACTGCAGCGATCTGCGCCTCGGCGTCCGTGGTCCTGAATGGAACCCCCGTGGTGCGAACCTCACCCTCGCTGGCCCAGTCCGGGATTCCATGAATGCTGATGACGATCCACCGGATGGGATCAGGCGCGCCCGCACGCCACGCGGCTAGTCGATCGCGGGACATGTAGACGCCTCCGAACAACTCCGGTCCCTTCAGGCCGTGAAGATTGAGCGGCAGGGTTTTGCGGTCGTAGACGACGCGGATCGCGACGTCGGCCTCTCGGTTGGTCAGATTTGCCAGCTCGCCAAACGACAGGATTTCCATCTCGATGTCCGGATGCAGACGCGCGAAATCGGCGAAGTCCGGCATCAGCAGGTGTGTCACGAGGGGCGGCGCCAGCGTCACCCGCAGAAGCCCGCGCACGCTCTGGTCGCGGCCGAAGACGCGCGTCTCCAGCAGGTGCGACGACGCTTCCATCTGGTCCGCGAACTCGAGGATCTCCTCGCCCGCAGCCGTCAGGCGGTAGCCCGAGGGCAGCTTTTCGAACATGTGCACCCCGAGGCGTTCCTCGAGCTGGGCGATGCGTCGCAGCACGGTCGAGTGGTTCACGCCGAGGCGCTCGGCGGCAGCCCGTACCGAGCCTCCGCGCGCGACGGCAAGAAAGTAGCGAACGTCATCCCAGTCGATCATGGTGCAATCCGGCACCACGCGGTGCGCCTCCAAAGCCCGAATCTAGCACATCGAACAGCGGTACAGGCGGTCATCATAGCCTATGTCGACGAGCGCGGCCCAATCCTGAATGGCGGCCCCCCATCGTCGCGACTGGCATCAGTCGTCCAGCCGGATCGATTTCGCACCACCGATGTGCGCGCTTCCGCACTCAACGCCTGACGCCGGCGGCCCCATTTCCAGGTTGTCGGGGACCTCCCCGGACGAGCCAAAGACGAAGTCTGAAAAGGAAAAGTCATGGGAAAGCTAGACGGTAAGATTGCAGTCATCACGGGTGGATCGAGCGGCATGGCGCTGGCGAGCGCCAGGCGGTTTGTTGAAGAAGGCGCCTACGTCTTCATCACGGGCCGGAGGCAGGAGGCGCTCGACGAGGCCGTCAGGCTGATTGGCCGGAACGTGACCGGCGTGCGCGGCGACGCGGCCAATCTTGACGACCTCGACCGTCTGTTCGACACGGTCAAGCGGGAAAAGGGCAGGATCGACGTCCTGTACGCGAGCGCCGGCATCGGCGAAGCCGTCCCACTCGGCGAGATTACCGAGCAGCATTTCGATGCGACATTCGGCCTGAATACGCGCGGCACGCTGTTTACGGTCCAGAAGGCGTTGCCGCTGTTCAACGACGGCGGATCGATCTTCATGACCGGGTCAGTTGCTTCGATCAAAGGTTTTCCTGGTTACAGCGTGTATGCGGCGAGCAAGGCGGCGCTGCACGCATTCGCACGCGGGTGGCTCAACGAACTCAAGGGCAGGAATATCCGGGTGAACGTGCTGCACCCAGGGCCGATCGCCACACCGATGCAGGACCAGGTTCTCACCGAGGAAGCGAAGCAGATGTTCGAATCCCTGATCCCGCGGGGAAAGATGGGTCGTCCCGAGGAAGTTGCGGCAGCCGCGCTGTTTCTCGCTTCAGACGATTCGAGCTTCGTGAACGGGGTGGAGTTGTCCGTCGACGGCGGATTCTCGGCCATCTGAAAGCGCCGAGCGAAAACGGAGCGATACGATGAGCACCGAAGAGAATGTCAAGCTTGTGAAGAATTTCTTTGCAGCCATGGGCGGCAGCAACGCGCGCGATCTGCTGGCGTTGGCTGCCGAAGATATCGAGTGGATCATTCCGGGCGAAGGCTGGCCGCTGGCAGGCACGCACCGCGGGCACGCGGAGTTGGCGGCTGTGCTCAAGAAGGCGTCCGAAGAGGTCGAAACGCAATACCCGAAGCCCCCCGAATTCGTGGCGCAGGGAGACCGGGTTATGGTCGTCGGCGTCGCAACGGGAAAAATCAAAGCCACGAATAGGCCGTTCAAGGACGAGTGGGTCTTCGACATAACCGTTCGAGACGGCAAAGTCACCCGCATCCAGGAGTACATCGACACTCAAGAACTGGCGCGGGCCTCGCAGATCGACGCAAGGACCTAGTCAAGTTCGACGTGTGCATCGTGGTGGCATGACACGATGTTGTGCCGACCATCATCCATTTCCTGAAAAGGCTCCCACCTATGACTTCCGCTTTAAATGATCAGTCGCTTGATCAGATCTTTCGCTCCGCTCGCACCCCCAACGGATGGGCAGATCGTCCTGTAGAGGACGATCTGGTACGCGAGATCTATGACCTCCTGAAATGGGGCCCGACATCTGCGAACAGCAGCCCCGCGCGGTTTGTCTGGGTGCGTAGCCCCGATGGAAAGGCACGGCTCGCCGGGCTTGCTGCGGAACCGAATAAGCCGAAGATTCTGAAGGCTCCTGTCACGGTCATTATCGGCCACGATTTGGATTTCGCTGGCGAACTGCCAAAGCTTTTGCCTCACGCTGCCGAGGTCATGCAGAGATACTTTGCGGCACCAGACGTGGCCGAGGTGACAGCAATGCGAAACGGAACGCTACAGGGCGCTTACCTCATCGTCGCTGCCCGGGCGTTGGGACTGGACTGCGGGCCCATGTCCGGCTTCGACAACGCCGGCGTGGATAAGGCGTTCTTCTCAGGCACGCGGGTTCGGTCGAACTTCATCTGCAGCATTGGGCACGGCGATCCGGCTTCCGTTTTCCCGCGCAATCCTCGCCTTAGTTTTGAGGAGGCCGGCCGCTGGGCCTAAGTCCAGGCTTCGGAGCGAACAGTGAAAGCGCCAGCCGTCTGCGCCACCGGTTCGGGTCGAAGGTGAATGACCCGTGGATCGCCGCCTCGAACCCCGTGCGCTCGTCGAATGCCCAACCGCAAAGGAAATCCCGATGTACGATCAATCCAAGCTATCCGAGTTGATCCGGTTCGCACGCGTAGATGCGGGCTCCACCATCATCGACGTTTACCCAGGCGACGGCGACTGGACCCGCCTCTTCTCCGACGTCGTGGGACCCGAAGGACGTGTCTACAGCTTCGTGCCGGCCGAAGTCGCTCACTTCAAGAACGATCCGGTCGGCCGCATGCGGACGCTCGCGAATGAGCCGGGCCGAAAGAACGTCGACGCCGTTTCGGCGGACCTCGTCGCGATGCCGGTGGCCACGCAATCAGCGGATGTCCTTTGGCTGCACTTGTTCTACCACGATCTCCACACCGCGCTGATCCAGGCCAGGGGCGCGACGGCGGCCCAGTTCAATCGAGCCGTCTACGAGCGGCTCAAGCCCGGTGGGTTCTACGTCATCGTAGACCACGCCGCCGCCGCAGGCGTGGGCACGAGCGACGCCCCGTCGCTGCATCGGATTGAGCCTGCATCCGTTCGCGAGGAAGTGGAGGCAGCCGGCTTCGTACTGGACGCGGAAAGCACCATGCTCGCGAACAAGGACGATCCGCACTCGATCAAGGTATTCGATCCCTCGATCAAGGGCGAGACCGATCGCTTCGCCTATCGGTTCGTGAAGCCCTAACAGGTGCCGGTGCCAACTTCATGAATTACAATGCGCTGCACTTAACTAGCTTCCACCGCTGCGCGGCTTATTAATTGCTATTCAGTGCACCGTAATTGCCTGTGATTGGTCGGAAGGTGAAGCTTATCTGGCTGGCCGAGAGGACCGAGTTCCAACCAGATAGCCGCGTCGGAGAGCCTCGCGATCGTAAGCGCCGCAAGTTGCTTCGGCGATGTCTGGTCGAACCGGAACCAGCCCTCAGTTCGCTTTCGGCGTGAGGGGTGAACATCCCATGCCCCGGCTGAAGCATTCTAATTCCACCCCGTAGCCGCCGTTTCTACGACCCCTGCTCCCACTCGATTGTTCAAATCACGCACAGCATATTGAAATTCCTCCGAAATTTTTCCTGCGGCCGAACATATTCCAACGATGGGTTCCGCCAAAAAGTTACGCTTTTGATTTTAAAGGGAAAATCATCGCAAAAATATTTTTGTGGTTTCGCTAGCTATCGGCATCATTCGGTCGATTGTAGCACTTCGAAGCGGCCGGCGCCGTGTTCGATCTCCGTCTGCAAAGTACCGTCACCAAACGATTCCAATCAGAACAACGCGACACAATGTCCGGTTTGAATCTGCACTTCGCCGGATAGCTGACATGTGTCAAGCCGCGCTCACGAACTTCGAATTACGAGTATCCACCGCGATAGCGCCGTCGAGCCGAAAGGTCGTACGGATTGCGTTCTCGGTCAACCGAATGTCCGCTGTGCGCCAAGAGCTGCCCTCCCCGGCAAGTCGCCTTTTGGCCCTTGTCTGGTATGGCAGATTATCCTGCCCGTGTCGGTAATGTGCTTTAGAGTGGACATGCATCTCGCCGCACGAGCACCAGCTCGTCTCCAACAAGGCTTGGTCGCTCTATCCCATCAGAGATGCCTGAACGCCGGGGCCTATCGCGCCATCAGCGGTGGATGTGATGAAGAGGGCTTCCCCGAAACCGTATTTCTAATGACTCTTCGTGGCTAAGCCTGCAAATTGCGCGGCTCACTTGCTGTTGACGCCAGCGATCGGATTTTTAACACCCTGCATGCATGCGGGTCGTCTAAAATTCTATCTTCCAATTGCCTTGCCCGCTCAATCGCTTTTCGCCTCCGCACAACAGCAAGCCTGCTCCACTGGATGCCACGCATCGTTGCAGCGACCTCTTCAGATAGTAAGGCTAGTCATTCTCGTGCAGGCACCTTTCGAACCTGCGTTAGCTTTTCAGACGATCGGAGACGTACTTTGTCCAACTCACCGACCAGAAGGACGCAGATGACCTATTGGCAACCTTATCGGCTTGCCGGCATTGAGCCCGGCCCCCAACCGCACATCGGGTCATCCAAATCACCGGTCTGCCGCCAGAAGCGGACTGAAGTTAGGTCAAAAATGAAAGAGGCCGCCAACTGAGGCGACCTCCAATTCGCGAGCAACTCAGAAAGGCGGCTGCCCCGGTCCCGACCCCGGACCAAACGGGCCGCGCTGATTGCCTGGGCCCTGCAAGCCGCCAAAGATCAGGCCGCCGACCCACAGGACGGCGTCTTTGATGGCGCCGCCGATGGCACGGAATGCGTCACCGAGCCAGTTGCCGCCGACGACCATTTCAAGTTCCGAATCATTCAGTTCGATGATTTCCGATTTGGCATGTTCCAAGTTCAGCATTGTGATCGCTCCTATCCAGGTTATGTATGCGAAGATGTTGAAACGTGTGGTTCTCAGCGGTGAAAAATGCCACCAGGCAGCCATGGGTTCGGCCCGGCAGGCTGATGGGTGGTGATCTTTCCATCAACAATCCAAGGGCCGATGCAACCTCCATCATTGATGAAGCCACCGAACACGGCGTCCAACTCACGGTCGTCCAGCTCTTTACGCTCTCGATTGCTGCGCTCAGTCATTTGGGTCTCCCGCTGTCGAGGAAGGGATTATTCCCTCCCATCTGGTGTCGCAGGAATATCGCGGCCGGTTTGTTTAGACTGTGATGCGAGTCACAG